>JBNKVZ010000021.1:0-42249 GCA_050299455.1 Thalassospira sp. | reverse complement strand
CAATCCACCGCAAGTCTGTGAGATATAATAAAAAGTTTACGTTATTTCGCATTCAACAACATTTAACAGACAAATTGCCCCTGTTTTACCTTCCGGCCCAACATAGCCACCATAAGTTGAAACAGTCATAAATCGACACAAAATAATCACGACCATAGAAGTGCTTAAAAACCGTGCAGTGCAAGCAATGCGGACCACCCGCACCAAGATAGACAGATGCACAAGCGACCCAAGCCAACAGATTAACTGTCGATCCTCAACAAACAACCCACGGATCAGCCTTTTGCCGTAAAATCCGCGTAAATTAATGGATACAGCTCTATTATGCTTTGATCAGACGGCATCGGAACACCTGCTTAACCCTGCCCGCTTTTCGGCCAGACCTGCGCGAGCGCCCCGTTTCATCGGGTTTATCGAGTCCTTTTGAATTTCCCGATGATGGCGCTACCTGCGCCCTTAAAAAATACAATTATAAATAGAACAGGCAATTCATCTCGATCTAATCTCAACCTTTCTGCTGGTCAAAAAGGGCAAATTCACGTTAAGCACGGCAAAGGCAGAGGCGACCTTAACTATTCCGCAATTCGTTGCAGTTTATTCGTGCATAGGCGCTCTCGCTGCGCTATCTAGAGCGATACATTCGCGTTTAAGAGTTTTCTATTACCGGGGCATAGGGCAGGAATGTTTTCCAAACTGCTTGGGATATTATCCTCCGACATGGCGGTCGATCTTGGCACCGCCAACACGTTGGTTTACGTAAAGGGACGCGGAATTGTCCTTAACGAACCTTCGGTCGTTGCAATCACCGACGAGAAAGGCAAAAAACAGGTTCTCGCGGTTGGTGAAGAAGCCAAGCTGATGTTGGGCCGTACCCCTGGATATATTCAGGCAATCCGCCCATTGCGCGATGGCGTCATCGCCGAGTTCCACATTGCGGAAGAAATGATCAAGCATTTCATTCGCAAGGTGCATAACCGGCGTAATTTCGCCAGCCCGGAAGTCATTATCTGTGTGCCGTCCGGCTCGACAGCGGTTGAACGCCGCGCCATTCAGGAAAGTGCCGAAAGTGCCGGTGCCCGCAAAGTCTGGCTGATTGACGAACCGATGGCGGCGGCAATCGGGGCGGGCCTGCCCGTTACCGAACCGACCGGCTCGATGGTTGTTGATATTGGCGGCGGAACCACCGAGGTCGCTGTTCTGTCCTTGGGCGGTATCGTTTATGCCCGCTCCGTGCGGGTGGGCGGCGACAAGATGGATGAAGCAATCATTGCCTATATCCGTCGCACCCATAACCTGCTGGTGGGCGAAAGCACCGCCGAACGGGTCAAAAAGGAAATTGGTTCTGCCTGTGCGCCCGATGATGGCGACGGTGCAACAATGGAAATTCGCGGTCGTGACCTGATGAATGGCGTTCCCAAGGAATTGCTGATTTCAGAACGTCAGATCGCCGAAAGCCTTGCCGAACCTGTTTCGGCGATTATCGAAGCCGTCAAGGTTGCGCTGGAACAGACGCCGCCGGAACTGGCTGCCGATATCGTTGACAAGGGCATTGTTCTGACCGGTGGTGGTGCGATGCTGGGCAACCTGGATTACGTGTTGCGCCATGCAACCGGCCTGCCGGTTTCGATTGCCGACGATCCGCTTTCCTGTGTCGCGCTGGGTACCGGTCGCGCCCTGGAAGAAAAGAAAATGCTGCGGAACGTGTTGCACACCGCCTATTAAGGTTTGTGTGAGAAAATCTACGCCGGGCCGCATCCTTGACTGGACGCGACTCGGCGTTTTTATTATCATATCAGTTGCGACGAATATTTTTTTCGACGACACGCGGGGAATACGGGGAAAAACGTGGCTCAACATAGTGGCCCACAACAGCGCATTTTTTCGCCAATCCGTACGGCAATCCACCGGTTTGCGTTCATTTTACTGATTGTTTCGTGTTTTGCCCTGATGTTGCTGGGCAAGGCGGACACAGTTTTGATCGAACGTATTCGCGGGGCTGCCGTTGATCTGGTGTCACCGATCATGAGCCTGGCCTCCCGCCCGGCAGCCAGCATTGATGATGTCACCAGCCGCATCGAAAGTTTTGCCGACCTGTACGAAGAAAATCTTCGCCTGCGTGAAGAAAACCGTGAATTACTGGCCTGGCAGCAAATTGCGCGCAACCTGAACTATGAAAACAAGCGTTTGCGCGAGCTTACCCATTTTGCCAACCCGCCTGCGCAGCACGAAGTCAGCGCCCGCGTCATCGGCGATATGGGCGGTGCCTTTGCCCAAAGCATGATGATCAGTGCCGGCACCCGCGATGGCGTGCAAAAGGGACAGGCCGTTTTATCTGACGAAGGCCTGATTGGCCGCATTGCCGATGCCGGTTATCAGGCATCGCGTGTTCTGTTGATTACCGATATCAATTCGCGCATTCCGGTCCTGATCGAAAACAGCCGCGACCGCGCCTTTCTCTCGGGTGACAATACCGACCGACCGATTTTAACCTTCCTGACGGCGGATGCCTCAATCGCGCCGGGGGACCGGGTTTTGACATCGGGTCATGGCGGCGCATTCCCGCCGGGTATTCCGGTTGGCATCGTTTCTTCGGTTTCGGAAAATGCAGTGCGGGTGGCACCGCTGTTTCGCCGTCACCAGGTGGAATATTTACGTGTTGTCAATTATGGGCTGGCAGGCATCCTCAAGGACCCCGATGCCCTGCATTCCATGCCGCATCTGGACGAAAAAAACCAAACCATTAACGGCATAAACCTGGCAACCGGTGTTGGTGTCGCCCCGATGCCGACAGAAGATGGCAGCGCCGCGCAAGACCAGCCTGCCGCCCCCAGCCCGCCATCCGGTAACACAGGCAGCCAGCCGTGAAACCTGGCGTATGGCAACGCCTTGACGTCATCGCGCGATCGACGGTTCCGGCATTTAGCGTTTTTGTCCTGCTTTTGATCGGGCTTTTGCCCTATAGCATCCCCAAACTGGCGGATGTCACCCCTGCCCTGACCCTGATGGCCGTGTTTTATTGGGCGGTAAACCGTCCCGACCTGATGACAGGCTTTGCCGCCTTCATGCTGGGCCTGATTCAGGATTTATTGACCGGGTTACCGTTAGGTGTCAGCTCGCTGGTGTTTCTGCTGGTGCAATTGGCAAGTGCCAATCAGGGACGTTTTTTTCACAACAAGGCCTTTACCGTCATGTGGTGGGGCTTTGCCATTGTCGCCGGCCCGGCCTTTGTACTGCAATGGTTACTCAGTTCAGCTTTAAGCGGGGCGCTATTGCCTTTTCAGCCCCTGATGATTAGTTACCTGATCACCGCTGGCATGTTTCCGCTGGTGGCCTGGATTTTGGTGCGCATTCAAAATGGGCTGTTACGCAATTTGTAATCAGGGGCTGTTGCGCGCCGTCAGGCCAACCGCAAATTTGGCAGATTCCGCGCTGTTTCAACAGTCAGGATTATCTGCCCGTGACCGCCATTTTTGTTTTGTTGTCCTGCCTGCATTTAGCGGCAAAACCGGCTTTCAGGCCGACAAGATGGTTTTCATATCCGCCCGCCAGCGGTAACATGACATTGCCTTTGCCTGCTGTGATTCGCACATAGCAGCCGAACACGGATACCAACCTACCTATGTGGCACCGAGATTCAGACAGATACCGCATGTTTACCCGCCGCGCCCTTATGCTGGGCGCGGGACAGGGCGTGTTGCTGACCGGCCTTGCCGCCCGCATGTATTATTTGCAGGTGATGGAAGGCGATCGTTATGCCACACTGGCCGATGACAACCGCATTTCACACCGCCTGCTGCCCCCGCCGCGCGGCGTCGTCACCGACCGGTTTGGCGCACCACTGGCTGTGAACCGCCAGAACTATCACATTCTGATCGTGCGCGAACAAAGCCCCGATGTCCGCAAAACGCTTTCCACCCTGTCGCAGGTGATTGAAATTGATCCTGACACAATTGACCGCGTTGAAAATGACGTCAAACGTCGCCGGTCTTTTGTGCCTGTTACCGTGCGCGACAACCTGACCTGGGATGAAGTGGCCCGTGTCGGCGTCAATGCGCCCGACCTGCCCGGCATCATCATTGATGCCGGACGCTCGCGCGATTACCCCGAAGGGCCACATCTGGCGCACACGCTGGGCTATGTGGCAGCGGTTGCCGAAAAGGACCTGACCGGGGATCCGTTGCTTGAACTGCCGGGATTTCGCATTGGCAAAAGCGGCATTGAAAAAACCTATGATATGTCCTTGCGGGGACGGGCTGGCACCAGCCAGGTTGAAGTCAATGCGCTGGGCCGTGTTATTCGCGAACTGGATCGCGAAGAAGGTGAAAGCGGCGAGACCGTTGTTCTGACCCTTGATATCGAATTACAACGTTTTGCCAATCAGCGCCTTTCGGAACATAAAAGTGCCGCCGCGGTTGTGATGGATGTTTATAACGGCGATGTTCTTGCCATGTCGTCCCATCCCACATACGACCCCAACAGCTTTACCAACGGCATTTCGCACAAGCTGTGGAACAGCCTGATCAATAACGAATATTCGCCCCTGTCCAACAAGGCGGTCAACGGCACCTATGCGCCGGGATCGACCTTCAAGACCTGTGTGGCCCTTGCCGCCCTTGAGGCCGGTGTTGTTACCCCGGAACAACGGTTTTTCTGCCCGGGGCATCTTGATCTTGGTAATGCCCGGTTTCACTGCTGGAAACGCGGCGGGCATGGCTGGGTTAACATGCACGATTCAATGAAGCATTCCTGCGACGTTTATTATTACGAAGTGTCGCAAAAGCTGGGCATTGATAAAATCGCCGCAATGGCCCGCCGCCTGGGCCTTGGCGATCCAACGGGCATTGACCTGCCATCGGAACGCGGCGGCCTGATCCCGACACGCGAATGGAAAGAAACCCAGCTTGGCAAACGCTGGCAGGGCGGTGAAACGCTTATTTGTTCCATCGGCCAGGGATATGTGCTGGCAACACCCTTGCAACTGGCAACGATGACAGCACGCCTGGCCTCGGGCAAGGCGGTGACGCCGCATTTAACGCGGGACCATGTCGCACCCGATGACATTACCGCGCGCAGTGATTCCGAATTTCCCGATCTGGGCATTCCCCGCCAGCACCTTAATCACATTCGCGATGGCATGAATGCGGTGACCAACGAATTGCGCGGCACGGCCCATCGCTCGCGCATTAAAATAAAGGGCATGGAAATGGCCGGGAAAACCGGCACCAGCCAGGTGCGCCGCATTTCCATGCATGAACGCCAGACCGGCGTGATCAGCAATGACGAATTGCCCTGGAAATACCGCGACCACGCCCTGTTCATTGCCTTTGCCCCGGTTGAAAACCCGCGTTATGCCTGCGCGGTTGTTGTCGAACATGGCAAGTCGGGCTCAGGGGTGGCCGCACCGATTGCGCGTGACCTTCTGACACGTGCGCAGGAACTTAAATCCAGCCGACCCGGTGTTTCCGCCGTCAATATTCAGTCGGCATCACAAATTTTGCGAACCCCCAGCAAAAAACAGGAAAGCTAAATGGCATCGCGCTATCGCATTGGCCAGGACCCCGATTATGTGCCATTGGGGCGCCGTTTGTTATTGATGAACTGGACGCTGGTGCTGTTGCTGACCGTGCTGTCCTGTATCGGTTTTGCCATGCTGTATTCGGCGGCAAATGGCTCTATTCAGCCCTGGGCATATCGGCAAATGATGCGCTTTGTTGCCGGGCTTGTGCTAATGATCCTGATCGCGCTGACCGATATACGCATCTGGCTTAAAATGTCTTACGCGGCCTATGCGATTTCACTCATCCTGTTAGTGGCTGTGGAGATCAAGGGCGATATTGGCATGGGGGCGCAACGCTGGATCAATCTTGGCTTTTTCCAGCTTCAGCCTTCCGAATTGATGAAAATTTCACTGGTCCTGGCATTGGCACGCTATTTTCATGGCCTGACGATCGAGGAAACCGGCCGCATCCCCCTGCTTATTTTGCCCCTGTTAATGGTGATGGCCCCGGCCGCCCTGGTTTTGCGCCAGCCCGATCTGGGCACCGCCCTGTTGCTGATTGCCGGGGGTGGCGTGATTTTCTGGCTGGCCGGCGTGCGCATGTGGAAATTCGGCATTATTCTGGGCGGGGCCTTGGCCGCCATTCCGATCGGCTGGCAATTTCTGCGTGACTATCAAAAAAACCGGGTGCTGACCTTCCTTAACCCGGAAAATGATCCATTAGGTGCGGGGTATCATATCACGCAATCCAAAATCGCCCTGGGTTCTGGCGGGTTATTTGGCAAGGGTTTCATGCTGGGCTCACAAAGCCATCTAAACTTCCTGCCCGAAAAACAAACCGACTTTATTTTCACCATGCTGGGCGAAGAATTTGGCCTGGTTGGCGGCATTGCACTGCTTTTGCTTTATACGCTTGTCATTGTTTATGGCTATGTGATTGCCCTGCGCTGTGCGAACCAGTTTGGCCGTCTGGTGGCCATTGGTGTCACCACCACGTTCTTTTTGTATGTCTTCATCAATATCGCCATGGTGATGGGCCTGATCCCCGTGGTGGGGGTTCCCTTGCCGCTGGTATCCTATGGTGGCACAGTGATGATGACCATTCTGGTCAGCTTTGGCCTGCTCATGAGCATCAGCATCCACCGCGATGTGCGCATCTCTCGCCAGGGCAATGATGACGGGCGTCATTAACAAAAATGCAAAAAATCGACAGCGGGTTAAAATTGATCTGGACAAGCCTACTTCCGGAAGGCTATAACCCGCTCCGCACTTGATCGACAGATTACGCGGTCACGTGTTTCCATCTTACGATGGGCGCATAGCTCAGTTGGTAGAGCAGCTGACTCTTAATCAGCGGGTCCTGGGTTCGAGTCCCCGTGCGCCCACCAATCAAACCCCCGAAAACCTTCACGGTTTTCAGGGGTTTTGTTTTTTCTGCATTCATCCCAAACAAAACGGGGCAAGCTAGAGCCCGTCGCGTTTAATCTGGACGATTTTGCCGGAGATAATCTTCTGTCGTACAAGGAAAGATCCGCAGAGCGTAGCGGTGCTACGGTCAAGGATCCTGACGCAGGAGGGCGGAAGACTATCCCGGCCCATAGGGTTTGATTTTGGCGACGTTTCGCGGCGTTACACCGCTTGACCGATGCGCCGCATCGCTCTGCACGCTGTGCCTTGCCAAACGGTTCGCCAAAAACAAACAAAATCGTCCAGATTAAACGCGACGGGCTCTCAAACGTCGTGACGGGGAATGGCAGGAACAGGAGCGCGAAGCCTATGAGCGCGGCAATGGTGCAGGCATCCTGCTTTATAATCGGCGCACGCGCAGCATTATTTTAACCCGTCAGTTCCGAATGCCGACATTTGTGAATGGCAATGAAACCGGTATGTTGATCGAGGTGCCCGCAGGCCTGCTCGATGACCGTGCCCCCAATGCCGCCATCATTGCCGAGGTCGAGGAAGAAACCGGCTATAAAATTGGCAAGCCTCGCCAGGTTTTTGATGTGTTCATGAGCCCCGGTTCCGTGACCGAACGGTTGCACCTGTTTGTCGCCGAGGTGACGAACGATCATTTGCAGGGTGACGGGGGCGGCAAATATGACGAGGGCGAAGATATCAGTGTGCTTGAAACGCCCTTTGAGGAGGCCATCGCCATGATTGCCGATGGCCGCATTCGTGATGCCAAAACCATTATGTTGATCCAATATGCCCAGCTTTATGGTCTGCTTGATCTGCCAGAGGCCTGATTACCATTTAATTTTGCTGCCATCATAGGCATAAAAGCCCCCACTTTCATCGCGCGTAAGCCTGTTGATCACGCTGAGCATATTGGCGGTGGCCTGTTGGGGTGTTTGCACCGGCAGGCCGCTTTTGGCAAAGGGCGCGGAAAGCCCGGTATCGACCGTGCCGGGATGCAAGGCGATGCACAGGGCATCGCGTTTTTTGCGGCCCAGTTCCACCGACATGGTTTTCACGATCTGGTTTAGGGCTGCCTTGGCCGCGCGATAGCCATACCAGCCGCCAATCTGATTATCCCCAATGCTGCCGACCCGTGCGGACAGAGTGACAAAGGCGGCTTTGCCCTCTTTGGGCAGCAAGGGCAGAAAATGCTTCATCAATAAGGCCGGGCCAATGGCATTGATGGCAAAGTTATGCGCCATGCTGGCCGGGGCGATCTGCCGCCAGGATTTTTCCGGCTGAAAATCATCGTTATGTAAAAAGCCGGTGGCATCAATGATCAGCCGGACATCGCCCTGTTGTTGGGCAATATGGCCGGCACATTGTTCAATGCTGTCTTCATCAAGCAGGTCAAGGGGCGGGGTGCCGCTGCGCGACAGCGTCATAACCTGCGAGAAATGGTTGGCATCGGTCAGGTGTTGCACAAATGCCCGACCGATACCGCCGCTGGCACCAATCACCACGGCAATCGACCCTTGCTTGAAACTGTCAAACGTGACGGGCGCTGTTGCGCTGAGGGACGGGGCTGTTGCTGTGCTTTCGGACATGGGGCCTCCTGCCAGGGTCATGCAGCTGTTTTGGTCAATACGATACGGTGCAAAACCCTGTTTGGTTCCCTTTCGCCTGGGGCGGTTGCGCAATGAGACTTAACCCAGCTTAAGACTTAACCCAGCTTACGAGAGGCGACGAAAATGGCATATGTTTTTACCAAGGCGGGGAATGACACCAAAATTGCGGAACGTGAATGGGGCAAGGCGGACCCCATCATGTTCACGACATTTACATCCTGCATTGGTATTATGGGGATCAAGGATGACAAGGTGATTGGTGTTCATCTGACCCTGATGGGGACCGAGGATGAATTGGTGACGACGGCCAATATTGATCAGGCTGTTGCATTGCTGGATGGGGCGGCGAACCCGGTCATTATCGGGCAGGTTGAGATTTGGGCAGATAATGTATCTGCCGTGTATCAGCATCTGGTCACGATATTGAAGCCTGTTGATACTTATCCGCGTGATGACGGTACTTATGGCGGCCGCAATCATCAGGGCCGCGTTCAGCCCCTGACGGCCCCGTAAGGTAAGTGACATCCATGAAAAAAGCCGCCCGGATGAAGGGGCGGCTTTTTACTTTGGTGTGGTTTTTATTCCGCAGCGTCGATCGCCACTTTGGCCGGGGCGCTGTTTGCACCTTTGCCTTCATGGTCGTGACGGCGGATGAATTCCTTGACGCGCGGGCTGATTTGTTCGCGCCAGCGACGTCCGTTGAACACGCCATAATGGCCAACACCGGGCTGCATATGGTGCATACGCATATTATCGGGCAGGTTGCTGCACAGTTTATGGGCCGCACGGGTTTGGCCCATGCCGGTAATATCGTCGCGTTCGCCTTCAACCGTTAAAAGTGCGGTTTTGGTAATCGCCGATGGATCAACCGGGATGCCCTGCCAGCGCATCGTGCCATCTGGCAATTGATGCTCAAGAAACACCACCTTCAGGGTCTGAAGGTAGAATTCCGCGCTCATATCCATGACAGCAAGATATTCGTGATAGAAATTACGCTTGGCATCGGCACTTTCGCCGTCGCCCTCAACCAGATGGGTGAACATGTCATGATGGGCGGCCAGGTGGCGGTCCCAGTTCATGCTCATGAAGCCGGCAAGCTGCATGAAACCGGGATAAACCCGGCGCATTACCCCGGCATGGGGCAGGGGCACATGTGAAATGACATGGCGTTCAAACCATTCAAGTTCGTGCTGCTTGGCAAAGTTATTCACTTCGGTCGGATTTTCGCGGGTATCGACTGGGCCGCCCATCAGGGTCATTGAAGCCGGCTGGCACGGTTCATCGCTGGTCGCCATCAGCGAAACGGCGGCCATTACCGGCACGGAGGGCTGGCAGACGGCAATGATGTGGGTATTGGGGCCAAGATGGCGCAAAAACCGCATCAGATAATCGACATATGTGTCCAGGTCGAAATGGCCCATATGGACCGGAACGTTCCAGGCATCCACCCAGTCGGTGATATAGACATCATGGTCCGGCAGCATGGTTTCGACCGTGCCGCGCAAAAGCGTTGAAAAATGGCCCGAAAGCGGTGCGACAATCAAAACCTTGGGATCATCGGGCTGTTTTTGCAAATCGGCGGTTTCGCGCTTGAAATGCAACAGATTGCAAAACGGCTCGCTGTAAACAAACTCTTCGGTAATCGGCACCTCTTGCCCCTCGATCAGGGTGGTCTCAAGGCCGAATTCCGGTTTGCCATAACGGTTGGTGATATGAGTAAAGACGTCAAATGCTGCCGCCGTCGCACGACCGGGCTGGGTATAGGCCCAGGGGTTGGCGGGATTGCGCATCCATTTTTTGCCCATATCAGCGGCAACGCGCCAAGGGCTTATGGTTGCATGTTGCAATTCATAAAAATTATAGAGCATTCGATCTCACTCCCCGACCGGGTTGTTATTAAAAAATTCGGGAAATCCCGGCCGTTCAATCCCTGTATGTCAGTTGTGGTTTTGCCCGCCACAATTCAATTGTTTTGTTTTGGATTGGCGTCATTCCAAACGTTATTGGTTATAACGTATGACGAATTCACGACTGTTGTCACTGATTCAAACGAATATTGACGGCAATGTCGAGTGAAATTTTGCAGTGCGGTGTAAGTTGTTGCAATGCAACATAAGTTTTTAGCCGCCTTTTTTCGTTTTTTATCTATCTGCTGCAGACTATGCGGAAATAATGACTCGGCGTTCAATCTACCAGTGGTTTAAAGCGCGACGTGCTTTAAGACGCTTTGTCTTTGATGCTGTGATGACGCACTTTAAATGCACCAGGTTTTGATGCCGACACTACGAACGATGCCTGCTGCCTGTTAGAAAACGGCATAAAAAAACACCGCTGCCGTGGGGACGGACAGCGGTGCGAGTTGCGCGGTTGTAAGGATTTGAACGGGACGGGCGGAACGACACTGGACGGGGACTGGATGCGGGGTTGTCCAGCGCCGGGTATGGGAAGCCGTCCCGTTCAAAACTTGAAGAAGGTCAAGTTCGGTCAGATCAGACCACGAAGGGTCTGGGCCATGCCCAGTGCAATAACGAAAAGGAAAAATCCGGTGCTGCCGACAACGGCGACAGTGCTGCAAACATCGTTAAGGCGACGGGGATTCTGAAGCAATTTCATCATGGCTATGACCTCCTTGATCTGTCTGAAGTCACTGTATTGTTCTAATTTTGTTCCATCAAGAACAAAATCGGAACAAAAATCATGAATCATATTAAGTAACTGTTTTTATGTAACTTTTGGATATATGTTTTTTGTTTGTTCTCATTGTCTTTGCCGCAAAAAGGCCGGAATTTGCAAAAGACTCGGCAATTTTGAGCCCGAAAACAGGAACAGCACCCACCGGAGATATCGCATGAGGATGCCATCGCGAGGGCGGGGGAAGTTGATATCCTGTTTTGCCATCGGGATGCCGTTTATGCAGGGCGTATTTGCGATGATGGATGCCAGATATAGTATGTATCAAGGTCATCCTGATCGGTGATTTCAAAGCCGCAGGATTGATAGAACCGGTTGGCCGAACTGCCGTTAAGGGCCATGAGCCGGACCGGGAGCTGGCGCGCCTGCGCATCGGCTTTGACCTGGTTGATAATAGCCCGACCAACGCCGCTGCCCTGGCATTTTGGGTCAATATAAAGGTGATCAAGATACAGGTGGTCTTCCCGGTGCCGGACAACGAAGAAGCCGATTTGCTTGTTATCTTGGTAAATGATTTGCGTGTCGGCCGCACGGAAGGATGTCAAAAACCTTTCTCGCGCCCGGGTGGGGTCAAAGCGGCCAACGGCCTCCAGGCTGGGGCGCATTGCCCGAACGCGTAAATCTGCCAGTTTGTTGGCGTCTTTTTCACCGGCAGGTGCAAGCTGATATGAAATGTCAGGCACGTTATTCACATGTTTTGTGGCCGGCATGATGCGGGTTGTTGTGAGGCGGCAGTTTTTTAAACAACCTCTGCCGGGACGCCTTTTAGGGTGACACAGCGGCCATGCGCCACCCCGTCCGTTTCACTGGGCAGCGGGCGGGCGGGAACCGCCCCAATGCGGGCATCGGGCATGGGCGGATGATCGGGGAATTGCCCGTGAATGCGAATATTATCGCGATAATCCCGGGCCGATTTGCCGCGATACTGGCGAAAACGGCGATTGAAATTGGACAGATTGCTAAAACCGTTAAATTCGGCAATGCGATAGATCGGCCAGTCGGTACGCGACAATTGCACGCAGGCGCGTGAAATGCGGTATTCGTTTAAATATTCCACCACACTGCGCCCGGTATAGCGTTTGAACAGCCGGTAAAAGCTGCTTTCGCTAACCCCGGCGACATTGGCCAGGGTAGCAACCCGCAAGGGTTCGGCATGGTGGGCATGGATAAAGGCAATCGCCCGGTCGATCCGCCGGGATTCACTGCTGCCTTCGCTATCATTGTCAAACGAGGCCGAGGCCAGTGGGTCTTCAATGCTGTCGAGCAAAATTTCGAGAATTTCAATGATCAGCATGAACCGCTTGCGCGGGCTGGCATCATCAAGGCTGGGGGCGATTTTGGTTATTTTTTCAACCGCGTCAGGGGTAAAGGACAGGCCGCGCCGGGCCTGTTCAAACAGGGCATACAGATCGGCAAATTCAACAAAATCGCGGGTCAGATTTTCCACCCATTCCTGCGACAGCCACAATACATAAACCTCGATCTGTTTTGAGGCCGAGATCCGCTGGCATTCCCACAAATGGGGCAGGTTGGGGCCGACCATGGCAAAATCCACCCCGTCAAAACCCTGGCGGTGGTCGCCAATCAAACGGCTGCCCTTGGCATTGAGGGTCAGGGTCAGTTCGTATTCCGGGTGTTGGTGCCAGTTACAGCGAAAATCATCCCACACATAATGAAAATACCCCCACGAATATCCGTCAGGATTGGTGATGCGTTCCTGGATGATGCGCATATTGGCCTCCCGGTTTTTGCCGATCTTTTGCAGAATAGTATCATCCTTTAAAGGATATGACACTTTGAAAAGGTGTGAAGGGGCGTATCCTTTTTCCATTGGGTGTTGCCGGGATCTCAAACACATTCCCGCCAAATGAAAACACCGCGAACCGGTTTGCGCAAAAATATCCGGACCAAGAAGGGCAAAGCCGACACCAGGCAATCTGCCCGGGAAAACCAGGAACCATCAATTGGGAGGATTGAATGACTTTGATCCAGAAATTGCTTGCAGGTGCCAGCGTGGCTGGTGCGTTTTTTGTTATGGCTGTACCGGCACAGGCCGCCAAACTGGCCATTTCGTGTGGTGCGGTTGGCCAGGAATTGACCCTGTGCAAACAAGGTGTTGATGCCTGGGCGAAAAAGACCGGTAACGAAGTAGACGTTATTTCCACGCCCAATTCCTCGACCGAACGGTTGGCTGTTTATCAGCAGATGCTGGCCGCCGGGTCATCGGATGTGGATATTTTCCAGATCGATGTGATTTGGCCGGGGATTTTGGCCAATCATTTCATCGATTTGAACAAATATATGGGTGATGAAGCCAAGGAACATTTCCAGCCGATTATTGCCAATAACACGGTTGACGGGCGCCTGGTGGCGATGCCCTGGTTTACCGATGCCGGTGTGCTGTATTACCGCAAGGATTTGTTGGAAAAATATGGTGAAAAAGTCCCGGAAACCTGGGCAGAGCTGACCAAGACCGCCCAAAAGATCGAAGAGGGTGAACGCAAGGCCGGCAATGACAAGATGTGGGGCTATGTGTTTCAGGGCCGCGCCTATGAAGGGCTGACCTGTAATGGGCTGGAATGGGTCGCATCCTACGGCGGTGGCACCATTGTGGAGCCGAATGGCGATATTTCGATCAATAATGACAAGGCCAAAGAAGCCCTGACAATGGCGTCGGGCTGGATTGGCACAATCGCCCCTGACGGGGTGCTGGGCTATGACGAGGAAGGTGCAAGGGGTGTTTTCCAGTCGGGCAATTCGGTTTTCATGCGCAATTGGCCTTATGCCTGGGCGCTGGCAAATTCGGCTGATAGCCCGGTAAAGGGCAAAATCGGTGTGACCGCCCTGCCCAAGGGCGGGGAAGATGGTCAGTCTGCGGCGACTTTGGGCGGATGGCAGCTTTCGGTATCAAAATATTCCAAAAACCCGAAACTGGCCGCCGACCTGGTTAAATATCTGACCTCTTATGAAGAACAGAAACGCCGCGCGATTGAAGGGTCCTATAACCCGACGATTGCCGCCCTTTATAAAGACAAGGACGTGCTGGCGGCTAATCCGTTCTTTGGCAAGCTCTATGAAACCTTTACCCATGCCGTGCCGCGCCCGTCCACGGTAACAGGAACCAAATATAACAAGGTTTCCAGCGATTTCTGGGAAGCGGTGCATTCCACCCTGTCTGGCACGCAAACAGCGGACCAGGCGCTTTCCAGGCTGGAACATACGCTAAAACGGACCAAGCGTTCAGGCTGGTAACAGCCCTGTGGTTCGCCTTGGGAGTATCATGTTGCGCGATGAGGGCAAGCTGCCGCGCAACATGCCCCCAAAGCCTTTTCCTGTTGCATCAAGTGATCACGGGCCATTCTTGTGGTGATGGTTGGTGGTGTTGGTGGTGATGGCACATTAAGGCCGCCCTGCCGGGCAGGGCACCTTTTCAAACAAGAGCATTTGTCATGGCGCATGCTTCGTCTTTGACGCGAGCCAGACGGCGTTCCGCATGGATTTTTCTGGCCCCCATGCTGATTATTCTGGCCGCGGTGGCGGGTTGGCCGCTGCTTCGCACATTTTATTTCGGTTTTACCGATGCCAACCTGTCGGACCTTTCCACGTATAAATTTATCGGCATTGAAAATTTCTATGCCGTTTATGACGGGGAAACTTATGGCCTTCTGACCGATCCGGCCTGGTGGCAGGCGGTTTGGAACACCCTGTTTTTTAGCGTGATTTCGGTTTCGCTGGAAACAATGCTGGGCATGATCGTTGCCCTGGTGCTGAACCAGAATTTCCGGGGCCGGGCGCTGGTGCGCGCAGCGGTGCTTATTCCCTGGGCCATTCCAACCATTGTATCGGCACGGATGTGGAACTGGATGCTGCATGACCAGTTTGGCATTATCAATGACATGCTGATGAAGCTGGGCATCATTTCGGCCCCGATCGCCTGGACCGCCAGCCCCGAATGGGCCATGAGTGCGGTGATCCTGGTCGATGTCTGGAAAACCACGCCCTTTATGGCATTGCTGATTTTGGCCGCCCTGCAAATGCTGCCTGGCGATTGTTACGAGGCGGCAAAGGTGGATGGCATTCATCCGGTCCGGGTGTTTTTCAAGGTGACACTCCCCTTGATCAAACCCGCCGTGATGGTGGCGGTGATTTTCCGTGCCCTGGATGCCTTGCGCGTGTTTGACGTGATTTACGTTTTAACCCCCAACAACCCGCAAACCACCACCATGTCGGTCTATGCCCGGCAGCAATTGGTGGATTTTCAGGAAGTTGGTTATGGTTCGGCGGCATCAACGCTTTTGTTTATCGTGATCGCCTTTTGCATCATGGCCTATATCATGATCGGGCGTGTCCGCCTGGATGAAGGGGGGCATTAGGATGGACCGCAAATTTCGTAAAATTCTGGGCAAGGCCGGGTTTTGGCTGTTGGTGACGGTGATCGTCCTGTTTGCCGTCTTCCCGTTTTATTATGCCATTCTAACCTCGTTTGAAACCGGGTCCGCCCTGTTCGAGGTGAATTACCTGCCCGAAAGCGTAACGCTGAGCAACTATATCTCGGTCTTTAAGGGGCAGCCTTTTGGCCACAATATTTTTAACTCGGTCTTTGTCAGTTTTCTGGTGGTGGCATTGTCGCTGCTGTTGGGGGTCACGGCCTCCTATGCGCTGGCACGGGTGAAATTTGCCGGGCGGGGCCTGTTGCTCTTGACCATTCTGTCGGTATCGATGTTTCCGCAGGTTGCCGTGCTCTCGGGCATGTTCGAGCTGATCCGGGGTGTTGGGCTTTATAACAATATGTTTGGCCTGGCGATTTCCTACATGATGCTGACATTGCCCTTTACCGTGTGGGTGTTAACAGCGTTTATGCGCGAATTGCCCCGCGAATTGGAAGAAGCCGCCATCATGGACGGGGCATCGCCCTGGATCGTTATTCGTCGGGTGTTTTTGCCTGTTATGTGGCCGGCAATGGTGACGACCGGGCTTTTGGCCTTTATCGCGGCATGGAATGAGTTTCTGTTTGCCCTGACCTTTACCCTGACCGATGACAAACGCACCGTGCCGGTTGCCATCGCCCTTATTTCCGGGGCCAGCCAGCATGAAATGCCCTGGGGCAATATCATGGCGGCATCGGTGATTGTAACCTTGCCCCTGATTGTGCTGGTGCTGATTTTCCAGCGCCGCATTGTTTCGGGGTTAACGGCGGGGGCTGTGAAAGGCTAGGCCGCAGGCGACAAAAAGATGCCTTTTTATCGATGATGATCATGCGTGGTCAAAGCAAGACCGGTTCGGTGTTTTTCGGCCGGTAATCGACGACAAAATAAACTTCAGGATGTTCTAAGATGGCATTAGATGGTGATCTCGACTGGTGGCGTGGCGGTGTTCTTTATCAGGTTTATCCGCGCAGCTTTTTTGATTCCAACGGCGATGGCATTGGCGATTTGCCGGGGATCACCCAGAAACTGGACTATATCGCCGATCTTGGCGTGGATGGCATTTGGCTGTCGCCCTTTTTCACCTCGCCGATGAAGGATTTTGGCTACGACGTTGCCAATTATCGGGACGTTGATCCGATGTTTGGCACGCTTGATGACTTTGATCATCTTTTGGAAAAGGCCCATTCGTTGGGCCTGCGGGTGACGATTGACCAGGTGCTGTCGCACAGCTCGGATGCGCATCCGTGGTTTCGCGAAAGCCGTTCTTCGCGCGATAACCCGAAAGCGGACTGGTATGTCTGGGCCGATCCCAAGCCTGACGGCACACCGCCCAATAACTGGCTGTCGATTTTTGGCGGATCAGCCTGGAAATTCGATACCACCCGCCAGCAATATTACATGCACAATTTTCTGGTCAGCCAGCCGGATTTGAATTTCCATAACCCGGATGTTCAGCAGCAATTGCTGGAAGATGTGGAATTCTGGTTGCGGCGCGGGGTGGATGGCTTCCGCCTCGATACCGCCAATTTTTATGTCCATGACAAACAATTGCGCGATAATCCGCCCTGGATACCCGGCACGCACCGCCCCGAAGGCGCGCCCAAGGAAAACCCCTATACCCGCCAGATGCATGTTTATGACAAAACCCGGCCGGAAAACCTGGAATTTCTGAGAAAGCTGCGGGCTGTGCTCGATAAATATCCGGGCAGCACCACGGTGGGCGAAATCGGGTCGGATAATTCGCTGGCGACAATGGCGGAATATACCGCCGGGGGCGACAAGCTGCACATGGCCTATACCATCAACCTGTTGGAAAGCCCGCTGGAAGCCGGCCTGGTGCGCGGCATGCTGGTGGATGTATTTCGCGAATTGGGCGATGGCTGGCCGTGCTGGGCCGTCAGCAACCACGATTTTGTGCGTGTCGCCTCGCGCTGGGGCAAGGATAAAGGCGGCGATAATGATGCCCGCCTGCGCATGATCCCGGCCCTTTATACCACCTTGCGCGGCACGCCTTGTATTTATCAGGGCGAAGAATTGGGGCTGGAAGAGGCCATCGTGCCTTATGAATTGCTTCAGGACCCGTATGGCATTGAAATGTGGCCCGAATTCAAGGGGCGGGATGGCTGCCGCACCCCCATGCCCTGGCATAATGCCAATGTAGCACATGGCGGTTTTACCACATCTGATCAGCCCTGGTTGCCGGTCCCGCAGGAGCATAGTGCCCTGTCGGTTGCAAGCCAGGTCGAGGATGCCGATTCCCTGCGCAATTTTTACAAGAACCTGCTGGCATGGCGCAAAACCCACCCTGAAATTGTGCAGGGCGATATCGAGATGCTGGAGCATATCGATGATGCGGTCATCGCCTTTACCCGCCTGACCGGCATTGTGCGCACAATATGTGTTTTCAATGTCACGCCTGACGCGGTGACAATCAGCCTGCCGGGTCCCTCACAAGGAAATTGCCCGCTTAATACCGGTTCGGTTTCGGGCAACAGTTTGTCTTTGCCGGGCTGGGGTTTTTATTTCGGAACGATCTGACGGTCCTGAAAACAAGAAGTGGGAGGAAGACCAATGGCAAATGTGGTTCTAAAGCAGGTCCGGAAACGTTTTGGACCGGTTGAAACCATTCACGGGGTGGATCTGGACATTCGTGATGGCGAATTTTGCGTGTTTGTCGGCCCGTCGGGATGTGGCAAGTCAACCCTGTTGCGCCTGATTGCCGGGCTGGAGGACATTACCGACGGTACGCTGTCGATTGGCGATGATGTGGTTAATGACATTGCGCCAAAAGAACGCGGTGTGGCGATGGTGTTTCAGTCCTATGCGCTTTATCCGCATATGAGTGTGTTTGAAAACATGGCCTTTGGCCTGGATTTGGCAAAACACAGCAAGGACGAACAAAACGCACGGGTGATGGCGGCGGCCAAAACCCTGCAGCTTGAAAACCTTCTGGATCGCAAGCCCAAGGAACTTTCGGGCGGGCAGCGCCAGCGTGTGGCGATTGGCCGGGCGATTGTGCGCAAGCCACGGGTGTTTTTGTTTGATGAACCCTTATCCAACCTCGATGCCGCCCTTCGGGTGCAAATGCGGATCGAACTTGCAAAACTTCATGAAAAATTGAACACCACAATGATCTATGTGACCCATGATCAGGTGGAAGCCATGACCATGGCCGACAAGATTGTGGTGTTGCGCGATGGCCGGGTCGAGCAGGTGGGCACCCCGCTGGAACTGTATCACTATCCGGCAAATCTGTTTGTCGCCGGTTTTATCGGATCGCCGAAAATGAACTTTATTTCGGCTAATGTGGCGCAGGTTTCGCAACATTCTGTTACGGTTAAACTGGAATCCGGTAAAGAAGTGTCGTTACCCGTTGATGGCAGTGGTCTTGCCACCGCAGATCGTGTAACAGTGGGCATTCGACCGGAACATTGCAGCATTGCCGATCAGGACACGGCGCTGTTTACCGGAACGGTCGAAGTGGTCGAACATCTGGGCGAAGCGGGCCTGGTTTATGTTCGCACCGGATCGGACGATCTGTTTGTTGTCCGGGTTGCGGGGGATACCGCAATCCAGAATGGCGAAACCGTTGGTGTTGCCGCAGCAGAACAGGATTGTTACGTGTTTGACGGTGCGGATATGGCCAAACGGCGGCTGGCGGTGGATAATGCACCGTTAAAAGCGCAGATGACACTGAATTAACAGGGCCTGACATGCCCTGCGCACGGAAACTTTCGTGCAACCGTATGCCGGCCGGAACCGCAAAACGGTTCCGGGTCCCACCTTGGCAGCGGGGAGGATAACGAGTGAGAGCAGTTCGCTTGGAAGGCGCAAGTCAACATGAAGAAACAAAGGCTTAAACATCGCATAGCCGATATTGTGATTTTCGGTGGGACCGGAGATTTGGCGCTACGCAAATTATTTCCCGCTTTGTATGAAATGGAGCGGACGGGGCGTTTTGACGATGAAACCCGTATTTTCGGCGCCTCGCGCAGCCCGCATAGCGACGAAGATTTTCGGGCGAAATTGCTCGAAGCGGGCAAAAAACACATTCCCGATGGCGAGTTCGATCAGAAAATCTGGGACAAGTTTGCCAGCCGCGTTGCCTATTTGCAGGTTTCCGCCGGTGATCCGGCAGGGTTTAAAAACCTTTATGACCGCCTGAGTGACGCGCCGGACCGGGACCGGGTTTTTTATTTTTCAACCAGCCCCAGCCTGTTTGCCGATATGGCCTTTAACCTGGAAAAGGCCGGTTTGGTTACACCAGATTCGCGTGTGGTGCTGGAAAAACCCCTGGGACACGACCTTGAAAGCTGCCGCGAGATCAATGGGCAGATCGGCGAAGTGTTCAAGGAAGAACAGATTTTCCGTATCGACCATTATCTTGGCAAGGAAACGGTGCAGAACCTTTTGATCCTGCGCTTTGCCAATGCCATGTTTGAGCCGCTTTGGAACAGTGCCCATATCGACCATGTCCAGATTACGGTGGGCGAGGAAGTTGGTGTGGAAGGGCGTTGGTCCTATTACGACGATGCCGGTGCCATGCGCGATATGGTGCAAAACCATATGTTGCAGTTATTGTGCCTGGTGGCGATGGAACCGCCCTATATCCTGGATCAGGATGCGGTCCGTGATGAAAAGGTCAAGGTCCTTAAGGCCCTAAAGCCGATCAACGATACCAATATCAGCCAGAATACCGTGCGCGGCCAGTATCGTGCCGGGGCTGTGGGCGGCAAGGAAGTGCCAGGCTACCTTGAAGAAGAAGGTGCCAATGTGGACAGTACCACGGAAACCTTTGTGGCGCTGCGTTGTGAAATTAACAATTGGCGCTGGTCCGGGGTGCCGTTTTATTTGCGCACCGGCAAACGCCTGCCCAAGCGTCATTCGGAAATTGTCATTCAGTTCCGCGATGTGCCGCACCAGATGTTCCCGCTGGCAAAATCCATGACCAATTACCAGGCCAACCGGCTGGTGCTGCGCTTGCAGCCCGATGACGGCATTCATCTGGTGTTGAACAATAAAAACCCCGGTCCGGGCCTGGTGCGTTTGCGCCCGACCGCGCTGAACCTGTCCTTTGCCGAGGCCTTTGGCGCACGAAGCCCGGATGCCTATGAGCGCCTGTTGCTCGACGCGATTGATGGCAACAACACCCTGTTTGTCCGCCGTGACGAGCAGGACATTGCCTGGCAGTGGGTGGATGCCATTCAGGAAGCCTGGGAAAATAACCATATCGCCCCCAAAGGCTATACCTCGGGGACGTGGGGGCCATCGGCTGCCATTGCCCTGATCGAACGTGATGGCCGCACCTGGAATGAAGAAGCGGTCTTCTGATCAGCCATGCCGGGGGTTTTGGCCGCCGGCATTTGCTTCATTTGATCCGGTTTCCCATTTCTATGGACGATAACATGACAGACGAACGCACCTTTAAAAGTGGCGATGACATGCTTGCCAGCATGGTTGCCGAGACGGTTGAACGCCTGGAATTTGCCATTGCCGAACGGGGCCGGGCAACCATTTCCGTGGCCGGTGGCCGTTTTCCCAAACCGTTTTTTCAGGCTTTGTCACAGGCAAAGCTGGACTGGTCCAAAGTCACCATCACCCTGGGCGATGATCGCTGGGTCGGAATTGACGATGATCAGTCGAATGAAAAACTGGTCAAGGATAACCTTTTGATCAACGAAGCCGCCAGCGCCACCTTTGTGTCGCTGAAAACGGCCGATAAAAACCCGGAAGACGCCATTACCACCGTGACGGAGCGTTTGAAAAACGACCTGTCCTGGCCGATGGATATTGTTTATCTGGGCATGGGCGATGACGGGCACACCGCATCGCTGTTTCCTTCCTCAACGCCTGAGGACCTCAAGCGCGGGCTTTATCCCGAAAATGGTGAATTGGTGGCCGCTGCACGCCCCACCGTATCGCCGGTTCCGCGCATCAGCATGACATTGCCGGCCCTGTTGAATGCCCGCTATATCGGCATTCACATTACCGGTTCCGATAAATGGTCGACCTTTGACGCCGCGAAAAATGGCACCGTGATTGAAGAGATGCCGGTTCGCGGGATTTTGCACCAGACTGACGTTCCCGTCGATCTATGGTGGAGCGCCGAGAACCCGAAAGGCTGAACCCCATGAAACGTGAAATAGAAACCGTTACCCAGCGAATTGTCGAACGCTCGAAACCGACGCGCGAAGCCTATCTGGCGCGCATCGAGGCCGCCGCAAGCGACCGTCCGCACCGTTCCAAATTGTCCTGTGGCAATTTGGCCCATGCCTCGGCCGGGTGCCTTGGCACGGAAAAAGACCGTATCAATCACGAAGATGCCGCCAATTTGGGCATTGTGACGGCCTATAACGATATGCTGTCGGCCCATCAGCCATTGGGCACTTACCCGGATCGCATTAAAAAGGCCGCCTTTGAGGCCGGGGCAACCGCACAGGTTGCCGGTGGCGTGCCGGCCATGTGTGATGGTGTCACCCAGGGCCGTCCGGGCATGGAATTGTCGCTGTTTTCACGCGATGTGATTGCCATGTCGACGTCGGTTTCCCTGTCGCATGATACGTTCGATGCCGCCCTTTATCTTGGTGTGTGTGACAAAATCGTTCCCGGTCTGGTGATGGGCGCGCTGGCTTACGGGCATATTCCGGCGGTTTTTGTGCCGGCGGGTCCCATGCCATCGGGCCTGCCGAATGATGAAAAGGCCCGTGTGCGCCAGCTTTATGCCCAGGGCAAAGTCGGCCGCAAGGAATTGCTGGAAGCCGAGGTGGCGTCCTATCACAGCCCGGGCACCTGTACGTTTTATGGCACGGCCAATTCCAACCAGATGCTGATGGAAGTTATGGGCCTGCATTTGCCTGGTGCGGCCTTTGTTAATCCGGGTACGGAATTGCGCGATGCCCTGACCGAGGAATCGGCCCGTCGGGCCCTGCAAATTACCCGTCTTGGCAATGATTACCGGCCAATTGGTAAAATCCTGGATGAAAAGGCCTTTGTGAACGGCATTATCGGCCTGTTGGCAACCGGGGGGTCCACCAACCACACCCTGCATTTGCCCGCCATGGCCCGTGCCGCCGGGATCGAACTGCGCTGGGAAGATTTTGACGATCTGTCGCGCATCATTCCGCTTCTGTGCCGGGTTTATCCGAACGGCCAGGCCGATGTGAACCATTTCCATGCTGCTGGCGGTATGGGTTTTGTCATTAGCAACCTTTTGGCCAACGGCCTTTTGCATCATGACATTGATACGATTGTATCGGGCGGGATGGCGGCCTTTGGCACCGAACCGCATCTTGATGATGGCAAACTGGCATGGCGCGATGCACCCAAGGACAGCCATGACGAAGAAATTCTGCGTCCGACGGAAAAGGCCTTTAGCACCGATGGTGGCTTGCGGATGCTGAACGGCAATATTGGCCGGGCTGTGATCAAGGTATCGGCGGTAAAACCGGCCAACCGCGTGATCGAGGCCCCGGCAGCCGTCTTTACCTCGCAAGATGCCATGATGCAGGCCTTCAAGGATGGCAAACTGCACCGCGATGTTGTGTGTGTGGTGCGTTTCCAGGGGCCGCGTGCCAATGGCATGCCCGAATTACACAAGCTAACCCCGCCTTTGGGCGTGTTGCAGGACCTGGGCTATAAGGTGGCATTGGTAACGGATGGCCGCATGTCGGGGGCATCGGGCAAGGTGCCGGCGGCCATTCACGTCACCCCGGAAGGCATGATGAACGGCATGATCGCCAAGGTGCAGGATGGCGATATGGTGCGTCTTGATGCCGAAACCGGCGATCTGACATTGCTGGTATCTGACGATGAACTGGCAAAACGCGACTTTGCCCAGTTTACCGACAAGGCGGACTATCAAACCGGCTTTGGCCGGGAACTGTTTGGTGTTTTCCGCGATAATGTTGGTTTGGCTGAAATGGGGGCCAGTGCGGTTCTGCCCGGGGGTGCCAAATAATGCGGCTGGTCGGGGATATTGGCGGGACAAATGCCCGTTTTGCCTGGCTGGACGACAATGGTAATCCGCACGCGCCGTTAACGCTGGCCGTGCGCGATTACCCCGATATCGGAAGTGCCATTCGTGATTTTGTCGCCCGGACCGATGGGCCTGCGCCGCGTGAATTTGCCGTGGCGGTGGCCTGTCCGGCACTGGCGGATCAAATCAAATTTACCAATAATCCGTGGGTTTTCTCAAAAACGGCCTTAACGGCGGAATTTGGCCTGGAACGGCTGGTGGTGGTCAATGACTTTACCGGCCTTGCCATGTCGGTTCCGTTTTTGGGCGATGATGACTTGATCACGCTGTTTGACGGGCCGGGGCGCCCCGGGCAACCCCTGGCCGTGATCGGGGCGGGCACCGGGCTTGGCGTTTCGGGTCTTTTGCCCCATGACGGGCATTGGATACCGGTGCAGGGCGAAGGCGGCCATGTCACGCTTCCCGCCGTGGATGACCTGGATTATGAAATCGTCAAATTCCTGACCGGCGAATTGGGCCGTGTATCGGCAGAACGCATTTTGTCGGGCATGGGCATTGAAAACCTGTATCGTGCGCTTGGCGCAATTAACGGGTTGAATGTATCCGCAAAAACCGCAGCCGAGGTGGTTGAAGGCGCACTGGTGGGCAAGGACCCGCTTTGTATTTCGGTGCTGGATCGCTTTTGCCTGTTTATGGGCGGCGTTGCCGGCGACCTGGTCTTAACACTGGGGGCGTTTGACGGCGTGTTTATTGGCGGGGGCATTGGCCCGCGTATTGCCGATTTTATGAAACAAAGTGGCCTTAAGGACCGCATGATCGCCAAGGGGCGGTTCCGCGATTTAATGAATGATGTGCCGGTACGCCTGATGACGGCGCAATATCCGGCACTGCTTGGTTGTGCCAAAATTCTTAGTGCATGACCGGCAAACAGAAGGAACGAAAAATGGCTTTGTCTTCACGCGAAATTCTCTCTCAGGCGCCGGTTGTGCCGGTGCTGGTTATCGAAGATGCCAATGATGCGGTGCCGCTGGCAAAGGCATTGGTTGCCGGTGGCCTGAAGGTTCTGGAAATTACCCTGCGCTCGGCTGCTGCGGAAGAAAGCATTCAGCGTATTATCGCCGAAGTGCCCGAGGCGATTACGGGGGCTGGCACCGTGATTAATGCCAAGCAGATGGAACGCATGGCAGAAATTAATTGTGCCTTTGCGGTTTCACCGGGGCATAGTGCCGGTTTGCTGGCCGCGGCCAAGGATACGGGCGTGCCGCTTTTGCCTGGTGCGGGGACACCGTCGGAAATCATGAACCTGCTGGATCATGGTTATGATATTTTGAAATTCTTCCCGGCCGAACAGCAGGGCGGTGTTTCGATGCTGAAAGCGCTGGGCGGGCCGTTGCCGCAGGTGAAGTTCTGCCCGACTGGGGGCGTTTCGCTGGCAAATCTGGCCGATTATATTGCGCTGCCCAATATTATTACCGTTGGTGGCTCCTGGGTTGCGCCCAAGGATGCTGTCAAGGCGGGGGATTGGGCCAAAATCACCAAACTGGCACAGGAAGCGACCGATAAGGTTGCAGCCTTGCGCTCTGGTGTGATGCAGGCTTGATCGGCGTTTTTACGTCACATTCTGCCTAAATGGTGCAGATATAAAAACGGCCCCGAACAGTGTTGTTTCGGGGCCGTTTTAGCATCGCTTGCGTGATGTTAACATTAACGACGACCCTGTGTCGTTTCCGAAGCAATCATTTGCAGTTTCCACTGCTGGCCGTCAAAAACGCGTTCCAGGCCAATATCATGCAGCTGGGACGTGCTGAGTTGGGTTGCCAATTCGCGCTGGCTGCGGGCCAAGCGGGCATTGATCATGCGGTTGGTAAAAAACTGATGCAGTTTTTTGATCATGGTCCCGTGCAGCACGGGCGTGGTGTTCATGACGATGCGGTCAAGATGGGTGACTGGCAGTGTGGACATTTTGCCCTCCATAAGTTCCTCTTTGCGATGCGCGGAAACTGCCATATGCAAAATAGCCCGAAAATTGGTAGTTTTTGCAAATTTGATGTTTATTTTTGCACAGGTGTTTTGGGGCGATAATTTTACGTCAATGACGCCCTAAGCCTTGTCCTGATTGGGATGGACAGGAGGGGATGACGTTGCTATTTTTTGAAAATGGAACATAAATCGCCCCTGTTTAACCGTCTTATTATTACCGCCATTTCACGAATGGCGGGGTAGGGACGATATTTCCTGTTTTAACAACCCGCCGGTGAGGCGGGTTTTGTCATTCTGTCTCCCGGTGGTCCTTTCACCCGATACGGAGATTTTATGATGACATCATCGGAAAATTCACATCCTCCTCACCCGCGACTCGCACCAACGGCACCAAGTGGAGCGACTCTGCATATGCTGTGTGGCAAGATCGCGTCGGGCAAATCGACATTGGCGGCAGATTTATCGCAAAGCCCGTCGACGATCCTGATCAGCGAGGATTCATGGCTGGCCGGGTTATTTGGCGCGGAAATGACCTCCGTCGCCGATTATGTGCGTTATTCGCGTCGCTTGCGCCAGGTCATGGCCCCGCATGTGACCGGTTTGCTGGAACAGGGTTTATCAGTTGTGCTGGATTTCCCTGCCAACACACCGGAATTACGCCACTGGATGCGCGAGATTTTTACCCGCGCCGGGGCCGCACATATTTTGCATTTTTTGGATGTTGCCGATGAAAACTGCAAGCACCGCCTGCGGCTGCGCAATCAGGCGCAAGAACATGAATTTTCGGCATCCGATGCGCAGTTTGACCAAATTACCGCGTACTTTGTGCCGCCACAGCCAGAGGAAGACTTTCATGTTCGGTATTATTGATTGCATCAAAACCATGACAGGCGGTCAGGTTTGGTCATGTTAAGGCCGGGTTGCCCTGTTGCCTTTGCCTTGCGGTGATGACTACCGGTGATAAATGACGGCCACCGGAAGGCAACAAGACGGGGCATGGCAGAATTGTTCATGATCCGGCCAAGATTTAAGACCGAGGCGTGCGGTTCAGGAAAGGGGCGGTTTCGCGCGGGCGGCGGCGAATAACAGGATGCATGCCATTATGGTCACGCTCCAGTCCGCCGTCGCGCAGCAAATGCTCGTTCAGATCGGCCATTAAAACCCGTCCCTGATACCAGCGCAGTACGGTCGTGGTTAGTTTTTGCGCCTGTGCGCCAAGGCCTCGCAGGTGTGTGAAAATGCGCAGCGGCGCAGGTTTGATACAGCCGGTCTCATGTGTTGAGATGTTGAAATGTGCCATAGAAATCCTCTTGCGGCATAAACCGTGGGTGGAATATCCAATCGAATCTGCGGCATACTGGCATATGCAAAATAAAACCGAAATTTGTAGGTTTTGCAGATTTTATGTGCAAAAAAGCACATGCGAAGGGTAGGAGGACGTATCGTGAACTGGGATGATTTGAGGTTTTTTCTGGTTTTAGCCCAGGAAGGAACCTTGTCGGGGGCGGCCCGGCGACTGCGCAAGGAACATACAACGGTTGCCCGCCGGGTCGAGGCATTGGAACAGGCGGTTGGCACCAAATTGTTTGATCGTCTGCCAGGTGGATGGCGATTGACCGAGGACGGACAGCAACTGGTCCCCCTGGCCGAACGGGTGGAGGTTGATGCCCTGGCCTTTGAACGCATGGCCAATAGCAGCGAGATTGCACGGGGTGTTGTGCGCATTTCGGTGCCGCCGGTGGCCGGGCGTATTTTGTTTGCCCCGCGACTGGCCGCCTTGCTGGCAGAACATAAGGGGCTGGAATTTGAATTGATTGGCTCGGCGCATTTGGTCAATTTGGCCCGGCGCGAGGCCGATGTTGCGATCCGCATGGTGAACCCGACCGAACCGGGGCTGGTTGCGCAAAAACTGGCCGAATTGGGGGTGGGGCTGTATGGCGCGCATGACTATGTTGCCACGGTCCCCGAAGAAAACTGGGAATTATGCGGATATGACGATACCTCCTATGACCTGGCCAAGACGGAATGGGCCCGTCGTTCGTTAGGGCGCAATATTGTGTGCCGCCTGCGGGCCAATGATACGGCTTCTGTGCAGTCTTTTGTTGCGGCCGGGTTGGGGGTCGCCGTGCTGCCGCGCTATCTGGGCGATATGGATACGCGCCTGACCCTGGTTCGCGAAGATGAAAAAGGCGAAAGCCGTGAACCGATCTGGATTGTGGTTCACCCCGACATGCGCCGTTCGCCCCGGGTGCGCATGGTGATGAATGCGCTGATCGAGGCGACACGCGAAATCGCCCAGGAATTTCAGCTTTGATGGCATTTCAATAAGCTGGGATTGAAGTTAAAATAATAAAAAATCATATTTTTCAATGATTTGATAGAAGTCAACGCATCAGAAAGGTGCGGATTTACGATGTGCCGGTTTTCATCTCAACCGGAGAAAATCCGTTGTCTGTTGCGCGTCCGGCTTTTACGCCGTTTCTGTTGCTCGGGCCGGTCGTTGCCGCTGTTCCTGGCTGGCTGATCGACCGTGTTCTGGCTCATGCGATTGCCACCATGCAATCGCGTCATGTTGCCGTGTTTGACCGTTTTGGCCCCGCCATGCGAAAGGGCGGGCGGCAGGGCACGCCTGTGTCAGACAATATCGATGCGGCTGACCCGCAGCCTCATGCGCAGGATGGCGGTATTGGCATTGTCGTGTCGCCGCTTGATTTGGGCATGGACCTTTATATGCGCCTTGATCCGGTAAAATCGGTGTTGCGTCGGGCAACGGCGGCGGATCGCAAGGCGGCAGAGGCGACGATTATCGGCCCGTTGCCTGCCCTGTTGCAGTTGCTTGAAGGCACATCGGATGGCGATGCGCTGTTTTTTTCCCGCACATTGAAAATCGAGGGCCGCACCGACATTGTGGTTGCCCTGCGCAATGCGCTGGACGGCGAAAATATCGATATTCGTCAGGCGGTTGTTGAAAGTTTTGGTCTGTTAGGGCCGGTGGCCCGCCGTGCCCTGAAGGTGGCAGAGCGTGGCTATCACCGGCTGGACCGCGATATGGCACGCTTTACCGATGCCTTTGCCGGCACGTCGGATAAAAAACAGGCGGGCCTGGCCGGCCGGGTGGAGGATATGTCGTTACGTCTTGCCGCGGCCGAGTCACAAATACGCCGCCGTCAGCCTGCCCGCGGGCGTGCGCCAGCCGCATCCGCGCTTGGCACGACAGGCGAAGGGGCCTCTTTTAGCGCGGCGGATTACGCCAATTCCACCAAAGATGATTTTTCTATGCCCGAAGCGGATAAAACCCCAAATGGCGAAGGAGCCTTATAATGGAACTTGTTTGTCCGGCGGGGACACCGGCCAGTTTACGCGCCGCCGTAGAGGCGGGAGCCGATGTGGTTTATTGTGGTTTTCGCGATGAAACCAATGCCCGGAACTTCCCCGGCCTGAATTTTTCCCGTGCCGAACTGGCGCGCGAAACCGAGTTTGCCCATTCGCGCGGTACGCATGTCTATCTGGCATGCAATACCTATCCAACAGCGGGGAACGAAGCCCTGTGGCACAAGGCGGTGGATGATGCGGTTGCCATTGGGGTGGATGCCATCATCTTGGCCGATATCGGCCTGTTGCGCTACAGCCGGGACCGTCACCCTGATGCGCGGTTGCATTTGTCGGTGCAGGCATCGGCCTCCAATGTTGAAGCGATCCGTTTTTATCATCGTGAATTTGGCGTGCGCCGCGTGGTCTTGCCGCGTGTTTTGTCGCTTGATGAAATTGCCAATCTGAACCGGCAAATCGGCGTTGAAACCGAAGTTTTTGCCTTTGGCGGCATGTGTGTGATGGCCGAAGGCCGTTGTTCGCTGTCGTCTTATGCGACGGGTGAAAGCCCGAATATGAATGGCGTGTGTTCCCCGGCCCATCATGTGCATTACGAAGAACGGGGCGACGCAACGGTTTCACGACTGGGCGATTTTACCATCAATGTGTATGGGGCCTCGGAAACGGTGGGCTATCCGACCTTGTGCAAGGGGCGGTTTCGCGCGATGGGCAAGGCAGGTTACTTGTTCGAGGAACCCACCAGCCTGGATGTCACCAGCATGCTGCCCGAACTTGAGGCCGCCGGTGTCACCGCGCTTAAAATTGAAGGCCGCCAGCGTGGCAAGGCCTATATTTCGCAGGTTGTGGGCAGTTTTCGCCGCGCCCTGGACCAGATTGCTGCTGGAAATAACGCAACGGCCAGCACGCTTTCCCATATGACCGAAGGGCAAAGCGACACCACCGGCGCCTATCGGAGGAACTGGCAATGAATACGCCTGTGAATAAAATGCCGTCGTCGGTCGTCTCCGACTCTGGGAAATCACCGGCATCTGGGGCATCTGCTGCACCGAAGCTGGTGATGGGGCCGGTTTTGTTTCACTGGAAGGCCGATTACCTGCGTGATTTTTACGCCCGTATTGCCGACGAAGCCGATGTCGATGTTGTCCATGTTGGCGAGGTTGTCTGTGCCAAACGCATGCCGTTTTTTGATCGCGAATGGCCTGATGTGATTGAACGGCTGCAACGCGCGGGCAAGCAGGTTGTTTATTCGTCCCTGGCCCTGGTGATGGGCGACCGCGAGGTGGGTATCATCCGCGATTTGTCGGAAATGCCCGATATGCTGATTGAAGCCAACGATTTTTCCACCATTGGCGTTCTGGCCGGGCGGCCCCATATGGTGGGGCCGTATGTGAATATCTATAATGAAGGCACGCTGCGTTACATGATCGAACGCGGTGCAACGCGCATTGCCCTGCCGTGGGAACTGCCCGAATCCTCGATTGCCAGTTTGTGTGCCGCAGGGCGCAATATTGAAATGGAAGTACAGGTTTTTGGCCGCGTGCCTCTGGCCATTTCCGCCCGGTGTTATTCAGCCCGCGCCAATGGCCTGCACAAGGATGGATGTCGTTATGTTTGTGGTGACACGCCCGATGGCATGGATGTGGATACCCTGGATGGGGCCCCGTTCCTGGCGGTGAATGGCCTGCAAACGCTCTCGGGGACGTATCTGGAGCTGTCTGACGAAATCGCGGATCTGCATAAAGCTGGTGTTGATCTGTTTCGTTTGTCGCCGCATCGCTGCGATATGGTGGCGATTGCCAAAATCTATCGTCAATTGCTGGGCGGGGTGATCGGGCCGGAAGATGCCCGCGAGGCGGTTTTGGATATTGCGGGCGATATTGCCCTTGCCAATGGTTTTTTACACGCCATTCCCGGGGCAGACCTGCATCGGATTCCTGGGCAAGTTCAGGCCGAATAAACCTGTTTTGCGACTCAAACGGGTTCAAATGCAACTTTTTGAACCTTAAAATTCCACAAAATACAACCCGTCTCAACCCGTCGGTGTGATGTGTTTCACACTGACGGGTTTTCTTTTGGGGTGGATGAGATTGGCTAAAAACTATTATTCATCTTTTTGTTTTTAAAAGTATTTTTGAAACATCTAGTGGGTTCTTCTTGCCTGGGGGCGATGGAGTACGGCCCGACGGAGGGGCTTGTTTCACATAGAGGTTTTCCAATTGTGTGATCGATTTCACAAAACTGTAGGAAAAAATCGAAAAATCCGGGTGTAGGTTCTGGCCCATCGCAACGGCACACAGCAAGCCGGGGCGAAAATTCATTTAAGAAATTTGGTGGCGGCATTCGGCCGACAGTCAAATTTCCCTGATTTTTTGATTTTGCCGTTATGGTGATTGGGAGAACCTCATGCTGACGACTTTTAAGAAAGGCATCCTGGGTGGTGCTGCTCTTTTGATGGCTGCCGGTGTATTCGCTTCGGCACAGGCCACCGAAATTTCCGGTGCCGGTGCTACCTTCCCCTATCCGGTTTATGCAAAATGGGCGGAAGCCTATGAAGCAAAAACCGGCGTCAAGATGAACTACCAGTCGATCGGCTCGGGCGGCGGGATCAAGCAGATTAAAGCTAAAACCGTTGACTTTGGTGCATCTGACGCACCGTTGACCAAAGAAGAACTCGACAAAGCCGGCCTCGTTCAGTGGCCGATGATCATGGGCGGCGTTGTTCCGGTTGTGAACATCAAAGGCATCAAGGGCGGCGACATCAAGCTCAGCGGTTCGGTTCTTGCTGACATCTATCTTGGCAAAATCACCAAGTGGGACGACAAGGCAATTGCTGATCTGAACCCGGATCTGAAACTGCCGTCAGAAGCCATTTCGGTTGTTGAACGTTCGGATGGTTCAGGCACCACCTTTAACTTCACCAACTACCTGGCTGCTGTTAGCCCGGAATGGAAAAAAAGCATCGGTGTGAACAAATCGGTTCAGTGGCCGGTCGGTGTTGGTGGCAAGGGCAACGAAGGCGTTGCGTCCTACACCAAACAGATCGACGGTTCGATCGGTTATGTTGAATATGCTTATGCCCTGCAGAACAACCTTTCCTACACCCAGATGAAAAACAAAGACGGCGAGTTCGTTTCTCCGACCGCTGCTTCGTTTGCGGCTGCTGCTGCCAATGCTGATTGGGCAGATGCACCGGGTTACTACCTGATCCTTGGCAACCAGCCGGGTGCGAAAAGCTGGCCGATCACGGCGGCTTCTTTCATCCTGGTGCACAAGTCCCAGGAAAATGCCAAAACCGCCAAAGACGTTCTTGATTTCTTTGACTGGTCTTTCAAAAACGGCGGCGAAATCGCCGACAAGCTTGACTATGTCGCCATGCCGGAAAGCGTTGTCGACATGGTTGAAAAGACCTGGTCTGCCGACATCAAGGGCAGCGATGGCAAAAAGATCTGGTAAGTTTGCTGCATAACTTACCTGACCAACCCGCCGCCGAACGATCTCGGCGGCGGGCTTTGGTGTTTACGGGGCGATCGCTTCGGGGTCGTTATCTTTTTCCTTAAAGACAGGTTTATTGCGGTGTCGGTAAAACAGTTCAGACCGGTATTTGATCGTGGTTTCCATAATCTGACATTCGGACTGTCAATGTTCGTTCTGGTTCTGCTGGCGGCCATTATGGCGTTTTTGGTCGTGGGCAGTATTCCGGTCCTGAAAAATCAGGGATTGTCGTTTTTCATCAGTTCCGACTGGAACCCGGTGACGGATGTTTATGGTGCGCTTCCGGCCATCATCCAGACCTTGATCACGGCCGTGATCGCCCTTTTGATCGGGGTTCCGGTAAGTTTTGGGATTGCGATTTTCTTGACCGAACTTTCACCGGCATGGATTGCGCGCCCGGTTGGCATGGCAATTGAACTGCTGGCCGCTATTCCCAGTATCATTTACGGGATGTGGGGCCTGTTCATTTTTGCGCCAACATTTGGCGCGGCCCTGCAACGCTGGACGATGGCCAATCTGGCACCGATCCCGGTGATTGGCCCGTTATTTGCCAGCCCGCCCATGGGCATTGGTATTTTTACCGCCAGCATCATTCTTGCCATCATGATTGTACCGTTCATCAGCGCGATGATGCGCGATGTATTTACCACGGTTCCCGCCGTTCTTAAGGAGTCCGCCTATGGGCTGGGCTGTACGCGCTGGGAAGTGGTGTATCGCATTGTGCTGCCTTATTGCCGTGCCGGCACGGTGGGGGCCGTCATGCTGGGGCTGGGCCGTGCATTGGGCGAAACGATGGCCGTTACCTTTGTGATCGGTAATTCGCACCGCTTAAGTGCCTCCATCATGGGGCCGGGGGCGACCATTTCATCCTCCATCGCCAATGAATTTGTCGAGGCGGATTCCAAACTGCACACATCGGCACTGGTGACATTGGGGCTTACCCTTTTTGTCATTACTTTCATCGTGCTGGCGGTGGCGCGGCTGTTTTTGCTGCGCTTGAAAAAACAGGCAGGCCACTAGGCCGGGAAAGGACAGGATATGTCAGTTCAAATACCGGTCAAACCAACGACCGAACGTCAGGTTTCTACCCCGTATCAGCGCCGCATGTATATGCGCCGTCGCCTTGTCTCGATGTTCCATATGACAATGGCGCATTTGGTGACGGCATTGGGCGTTGCCATGCTGGCCTGGATTTTATGGTCCCTGTTTGGCGAGGGGTTTTCGGCGATTTCGATAAAGCTGTTTACCGAAATGACACCGCCGCCCGGGTCCGATGGCGGGCTGTTAAACGCCATTTTCGGCTCCCTGATGATGGTCGGCATTGCGACCCTGCTGGGGATTCCGATTGGCCTTTTCGTTGGCACGTATCTGGCGGAATATGGCCGTTATGCAAAAATTTCCTCTGTTGTTCGTTTTATCAACGACATTTTGCTTTCCGCCCCGTCCATCCTGATTGGCCTGTTTGTTTATGAACTGGTTGTTGTGCCGATGGGGCATTTTTCCGGCTATGCCGGGGCGATTGCCCTGGCGGTCATTGCCTTGCCGGTGGTGGTGCGCACATCCGAAGACATGCTTCTTTTGGTGCCCGACAGCCTGCGTGAAGCCGCAGCCGCGCTGGGAATTCCACGTTGGCGGGTGATTTTGCAGGTCTCTTACCGTGCCGCCGGGCCCGGTCTGGTGACGGGGGCCTTGCTTGCCGTGGCGCGTATTAGCGGCGAAACAGCACCTTTGCTGTTTACCTCGCTCAATAACCAGTTCTGGAGCGCCAATATGAATCAGCCAATGGCAAACCTGCCGGTGGTGATTTTCAACTTCGCCATGAGCCCCTATGACGACTGGCGTTCGCTCGCCTGGGCGGGGGCATTGCTTATTACTCTTGCCGTGTTGGGTCTTACCATTGCCGCACGGACGTTGCTGGCCGCCAAAAGCCGGATGAAAGGTTAATCATGAGCATGTTTCAGGCTCTTTCCGATGATATCGTTGCCCACGCACCTGTTGCCGAGCCCACCCCGATCAAACTGAGTGTGCGCGATCTTGATTTTTACTACGGCAAGAACAAAACACTGAATTCGATCTCGCTGGATTTCCATGATCGCAGTGTGACCGCGCTGATCGGCCCGTCCGGCTGTGGTAAATCAACGCTTTTGCGCACATTAAACCGAATCTATTCGTTGTATCCGAACCAGACGGCAACGGGTGAAATCCTGCTTGATGGGGAAAATATTCTGGCATCGGGCAATGATTTGAACAATCTGCGTGCCCGTGTTGGCATGGTGTTCCAGAAACCAACGCCGTTTCCGATGTCGATTTACGAAAACATCGCCTTTGCCGTGCGGATGTATGAAAAACTCAGCAAATCCGAAATGGATGAACGGGTTGAATGGGGCCTGCGCAAGGTGGCCCTGTGGGATGAGGTCAAAGACAAACTTCATGCCAGCGGCAACGGATTGTCTGGCGGGCAGCAACAGCGTTTGTGCATTGCCCGTTCGGTGGTGCTGAACCCCGAAGTATTGTTGCTTGATGAACCGGCATCGGCGCTGGACCCGATTTCGACGATGAAAATCGAAGAACTGATTTCGGAATTGCGTGCGGATTACACCATCATCATTGTGACCCACAATATGCAGCAGGCGGCCCGCACCTCGGATTACACCGCCTTCATGTATCTGGGGGACCTGGTTGAAATCAGCCCGACGCGTGAATTATTCACCAATCCGCGCGAAACCCGCACCCGTGATTATATCACCGGTCGTTTTGGCTGATATTCCCGCGCTTTGGGGACCCTATTTTTAATGTCAAACAGGCCCGAAACCGTTGTTTCGGGCCTGTTTTTGTAGGGTGATTTGCGGTTTTAACCGGTTTGGTCAGGCCGTTTTTTGCCCCACATGGCGCCCTGCACCATCCGGGGCGGGCAGGCGGGCATGGCGGTTGGCAAATTCGGCCAGTTTTGTGGCGACCACCTGTTCGGGCGGGCAGGCGCGCCGGGTGGTTAAATCCACATGGATCAGCAAGGCTTCGCAGGTGGCCACCAGCTCGTTATTGGGGCCATACATGCGGTGAAATACCTGCATTTTTTTGCCCTCCGCCATCAGAACCTGGCTTGTGATGGTTATGCGATCCCCGGCCTTGGCTTCGGCAAGGTGGCGCAAATGGGTTTCGGCGGTAAAAAAGCTTTTGCCCGTCGCGATATAGGCCTCATCCGCCCCAACCAGGACCATGAAGGCATCATTGGCCTGGGCAAAGGCCTCCAGATAATGGGCCTCGTTCATGTGGCCGTTATAATCCGTCCAGCTTTGCGGGACGGTGCGTGAAACGGTTTGCGGCAGATGATCAAGGCTGGATGCGCCATTTGTTTGCAGTTTGTGCAATGTCTGTTCATGATCCTTGATCGTGCCACCGGCACCACTGCCCGATTTTTTAAGGGCGCGCATCATGCCAACAAGGTTATCGTCGCGCAGGCGTTCCAACTCGCGGATTGATAAATGCCCTGATTGCGCATCGGACTGATCGGCGATTTTGGCAATCAGCTCCGGGGTCAGGTCGGGTACATTCATCAGCTTGGTCCAGGGCCATTTCAAGGCCGGGCCAAACTGGGCGATAAAGTGGCCCATACCGGCTTCACCCCCGGCAATGCGATAGGTTTCAAACAGGCCCATTTGTGCCCAGCGCAGGCCAAACCCGAAACGAATGGCATCATCAATTTCTTCGGTGGTGGCAATGCCATCATGAACCAGCCACAAGCCTTCGCGCCAAACCGCTTCCAGCAGGCGGTCCGCAATATGGGCATCAATTTCCTTGCCAATCAAAAGCGGCTTTAGGCCAATATCGCGCAAAATATCGCAGGCATTGGCCACAAAGCCGCGATCAGATTTTTCTGACGGGACAATTTCAATTAAGGGCAGCAGGTAAACCGGGTTAAACGGGTGTGCCACCACAATTTGCCCGGGGTTTTGGGCATTTTGCTGCAATTCGGATGGTTTGAAGCCCGAGGTGGACGACCCGATCACGGCCTCCTGGGGGGCGAATTGCTGGATTTCGCCTAAAATACGATGTTTGATTGCCAATTGTTCCGGCGCACTTTCCTGAATCCAGGTGGCATTGGCAACCGCATCGGCGATGCTGGGGCAAAATTGCAAGGCCCCCTCGGCAGGCAGCGATATATCGTACAGGGCGGGTAAGCTGCGCCGGGCATTGGCGAGAACCTGGTTGATTTTACGTTCAGCTTCCGGGTCCGGGTCGTAAACCGCAACATCCCAGCCATTCAATAAAAACCGGGCAACCCAGCCGCCGCCAATCACGCCGCCGCCGATAATGGCGGCTTTGCGCGTGATGTTGGTTTTGGTGCTACTGCTGTTGCTGCTGCCATACATTTCGCTGTCGGTCATTATTTCGGCTCCCGCTTGGTCAGGCCCAGCATATGGCGCACTTCCTTGGGTCCCATCAGCGATGCGCCCATGCCTTGGATAATACCAGCCGCGCGCTCAACCAATTGGGCATTGGTGGCAAGAACCCCTTTTCTTAAAAACAGGTTGTCTTCCAGCCCAACCCGCACATTGCCCCCGGCCAGGACAGCGGCGGCAACATACGGCATTTGGTCGCGGCCCAGCGAAAAGGCCGACCAGTTCCAGTCTGTAGGCACATTATTGACCATCGCCATAAAGGTGTTGAGATCATTCGGAGCACCCCAGGGGACCCCCATGCAAAGCTGCACCAGGGCCGGGCTGGTCAGGATGCCTTCGCTTACCAATTGTTTGGCAAACCATAAATGCCCGGTATCAAAGGCCTCGATTTCTGGTTTGACGCCAAGATCGGTCATCATTTTTCCCATCGCGCGCAGCATGCCGGGCGTGTTGGTCATGACATAATCGGCCTCGGCAAAGTTCATGGTGCCGCAATCCAGGGTGCAAATTTCCGGCAGGCAATCGGCAATATGGGCCATGCGTTCGCCCGCCCCGATCATGTCGGTCGATGCCGCATTTAACGGCAGCGGGGCATCGGCGGAGCCAAAAACAATGTCGCCGCCCATGCCGGCTGTCAGGTTCAAGACCACATCGGTGTCGGATGCCCGGATGCGTTCGGTGACTTCGCGGTAATAGTGCCCCTCACGCGAGGGTGCACCGGTTTTGGGGTCGCGCACATGGCAATGCACAATGGCGGCACCGGCCTTGGCGGCATCAATCGCGGCATTGGCAATTTCTTCGGGCGAGCGGGGCACATGCGGGGATTTATCCTGTGTTGCCCCGGACCCGGTAATGGCGGCGGTGATAAACACATTGCGATTCATCGTAAGTGGCATGGTGCATGTCCTGTTTTGTGACCTGCGCCAAGTTTAGCCCGGAAAAGGTGATTGCTATTTGCCTATTCCGCCAGTTAATTTGCAATTCATGCCAAATGATATGTCTTTTCGCTTTTTGCTGTTTGACGGCTTTTCAAACATGGTGCTTGCCAGCGCCCTGGAACCCCTGCGCGCGGTGCGCAATTTGGTGCAGGGGCCCAATATTGGCTGGCATATTTGCACCCCCGAAAACACCATCGCGCGCAGTTCCAGCAACATTCAAATCCAGCCGGATTGCGCCATCGACAGCCCGGATGCGTTTGATTATCTGGTGGTGATTGCCGGCTATGACATGCGCGGCCATGTATCGGTTCGCAACCGGGCGCTTTTGTGCCAATTGGCCGGGCGGGCGCGGTTTGTGGTCGGGTTGGATACCGGGGCGTGGCTGCTGGCTGCGGCTGGTTTGCTTGATGGTATGGTGGCCACCATTCACTGGCAGGAATTTGCCGATTTTGCCGAAACTTTCCCGCATGTCACCGTGTCACGCGATCGTTTTGTTCTGGCTGATAAATATATCACCAGCGGCGGGGCCTCGACAGTTTTGGATTTGATGCTGCATGTGCTGGGGCAAAATTTTGGATCGGCAATGGCTTTTGATGCCGCCAATCTGTTTGTTTATGATGCCGAACGCCAGCATCGCGGTAACAGGGGGGCGAACAGCCTGAAGCATCGCGCCGATGTGCCGGGATTTCGGACCGCCATTGATGTGATGATGGATAATATTGAAAATCCGGTATCGCTGGATGTTATCGCCGGGCAGGCTTCCTTGTCGCTGCGTTCGCTTGATCGGTTGTTTCAGCGCGAATTGTCGATGTCACCGGGGAAATATTACCAGCTTTTACGCTTGGGCCGCGCCCGAGACCTCGCCACGCAAACCGGGCTTTCGGTGGCACAAATTGCGCTGCAAACCGGCTTTTCTTCGCCCGCAACACTCAGCCGCGCCTTTCGTGCTCAATATGGCACGCAAATCAGCACCCTTCGGGCACACCGCAAGGATAAGCCCGGTTCAGCTCATTAAAGGCAAAGTGCTTTCGCCACGTTGAGTGGGATTGCAGGCCGGGAGAGGAAAAGGGACGGAGAGAATGAGGGGGCAAGGCGTGATTTAGCGGGCAAGGATATGCTTTTTCAAGGGCGGGCAAGAGAGGCACGCGTGCAGGCAATGGCACGAAGGCCTTGGGGTTAAATCCAGCCCATTTGATAGCTGGTTGATAAAAACAGGATCACGCCAAACAGGGTAATCAGGGCGGCACCGCCAAAGCCGACAATCCGCCGGATCCAGTCGGACCATTTGGGGGGCAGGGAAAACAGTTTTTGGCTGCCAAAGCGAATGCCAATTGCGGCAAGGCCAATGGCGCTAACGGTTAAGGCGACGCCAAAAGCCATGGCAAAGGCGGCAACGATGCCGACCAGAAATAACCCGTTGGCAAGGGTGAAAAGCAACATCAGGATCGAGCCGGTGCAAGGCCGCAAGCCGACAATGATGGCGCTGGTAATGGCATGATAGCGACCAGACCGCGTTGTTTTGGCGGGATCATGCGAGTGGTCATGGGCATGATCGTGATGGTGCGCATCGTGATGATCGTGATTGTGATGATGGTGGTGGTCATGGTCATGGCTGTGGTTATGGGCATGATCATGGTCATGCGAATGACCGATCGGACCGTGATCACAGCAATCATCTTTGCCCTGGGCAATGCGCAGGCACATATAGCCGCCCATCACCACGATCAGGGCATAGGATGCCAGTTCCAGTAACAATCCGTTTTTGGTGATTTCCGCCGGTCCAAGGTTAAAGACAAGGCCCAAAAGCGCAACCAGGATAATGGCGCTGACGGCCTGGGTAGCCGCAATCAGCGCGCCCATCGCAACCCCTTGTTTCCACCCGGCATCGCGCGAGAGGAAATAGGTGCTGGTCACCATTTTGCCATGTCCCGGCCCGGCAGCATGAAACACACCATAGGCAAATGACAGGGCAATGATGCTGAGCGCGGGCCACCAGCTATGGCCCTCTTTTGCCGTGCGCAGGGTGGCTGTCATTTTACGGTTTAACTGGATCTGGATTTTCATCGCACCGCCAACGATGTTGGCCAGCCAGTCGGGCATCTTAAAGGCGTGGTCGGAATTTTCCGTTTCCGTCGGGGCACTGCGCCGGCCGAGAAGCTCCGCTGATTGGGCATGTGCGCTGCTTGGCAGGAGCAGGGCACATAACGCCAAAGTCAGCACCGCGACAATGACCCAAATAATGGCCGGTCGCTTGCGATTTCGGGTGTCCGGTCCGGCATTATTTGCAGGTAATGTCAGCCCGTTGCGGTGAGACCATGTCATAATAGATGCGGTGTTTGTCATCTTCGCCCATTTTGTAGCTACAGGTTAGGCCGGTATTGCCGGAAAACAGGATTGGGTCCTTTTGGACAAAGCCGACATCAATATAGAATTCCGGATCATAAATAGACAGGCCGATCTGATCGGCAACCGGGTCCACTGGCTCGGCCAGGTCAAGCGTGAAGCTGTATTTGACACGCCCCTTGTCGGTGATATCGGCAACAAAATCGTGGAAACCGGCGATTTTGACCACTTTTTCGTTGCGGCGCAGATAGGTCATGAAATCGATATCGGCCAGGGCAACAAAGGCATTGTCGCGGACTTCGTCATTTTCCTGATCAAAAAAACGCGTGTCATGATTGTGATCGAACTGGTCCATCAGGGTCAGGCTGAACATGTCATCAAACAGCCAGACCATGTGAATGGCGGTGATTTTGTTTTTATCGAAAATCATCGTCGCCTGGCTATCGATCCAGACATGCGGATGGGCCGTTGCGGCAGGGATATAGCTGTAAATGGCAAGGGTAACGGTCAGGGCCGCCAGGGTTTGTTTTGCACCTGAACGCAAAAAGCGCGCACCCCGAAAAACGGAGTGCGACGCCCTTTGCCAAAAGGTTAGGGGTTTAACCTTTGAGGCAACTCGACAGAGAGTTGATATTTTGGGATAAAATTTCGATATAGGCGTTCGGTCCGGCGTCAATATTCGCTCCTAGCGGGTCGAGCGTCCCTGTGCGTGCGCCGGTATCGGCGACAATAGACTGCACAATGGCGGGTTTGAACTGCGGTTCGGCAAAGACGCAGGTAGCCCCGCTGGACTTGATCTTGTCTTCAATATCATGAAGGCGCTTCGCGCCCGGCTTACGATCTGGTGAAATCGTGATCGACCCCACTGCTTTCAGGCCAAAGCTGTGTTCCAGATATTGATAGGCATCATGGAACACAATGAAGGGCTTATTTTTGACCGGGGCAATGACGCCGGCAAGATCATCCTTTGTTGCGTCGATTTTGCCAAGCAGGCTTTTCAGATTTGCGCGATAAAAATCAGCATGGGCCGGATCGATTTCCACCAATTCGTTGGTAACGTCGGTGGCAATGGCTTTGCCGTTTTCCGGGCTCATCCAGATATGCGGGTCGCCTTCGTCATGATGATGCTCATGTTCGTGTTCGTGTTCATCAGCATGTTCGACATCCGCATGGTCATGATCATGGTCTGCATGTTCCGCGTGATCATGTTCGTCTGCGTGATCATGGTCGTGGTCATGATCCCCGTCATGGTGGTCATGGTCATGGTCTTCATGATCGTGGTCATCGTCATGCGCGTCACCATGATGATGCGGTTCAAACGCGCCGCCTTCACGCATGTCCAGGGTTTCCACCCCTTTGGCCTCGGCCAGTTCCATGACTTTCGCGTTCGAGGACAGCGATTTCAACGGCTTGTCAAGAAAGGACTCAAGCTCCGGGGAGACATAAATCACCAGGTCCGCGTTTTGCAGGGCCCGGGCCTCGCTGGGGCGCAGGGAATAGGTATGGGGCGATGCCGCGCCATTGACCAGCAATTCCGGTTTACCCACACCCTGCATAATGGCCGCAACAATGGAATGAATGGGCTTGATCGAGGCAACAACTTTGGGCGCATCGGCCGCCCAGGCGGCGGCTGGAACAACAAACTGGGCCGCAGCTAAGAAAGCACCGGCAGCTAACATACGAGATTTTGACATCGAATTTCCATTTTCGCAGGGTGAGCGTGATTTAAATTTGTTATGTTATAACGTATCTTGTTTGTCAAAGGGAAATCGTAAAGCGATGCGGCAGTCATTGTCATGGAATGCCGGGATGCTGAAACGCGTCAGGATGTCGGGATAAGTCTTGTCGGCCCATGTTGTGCTTTATTTAAGGCACGGCAGGATATGTGCGGGCGGGCAGTGCCAGTATGTGGGCGGCACGTCATCGGGTTTTGTTGGCTGGTGGTGCCGGATTGCGCGGCATCTGTTCTGCCATAGTGTTAAGCGCTTGCATGGCGATATATGGCGCTCAATATGGGTGAAAGGCCGGTATTTTCATTTTAAGCAACAATGAAACACTTAATCAGGGATTTGTTGTTCAGCCTAAAATGATCATTCTATATCCGTAATGATAAAACTGCATGTGTTGGCATGTTCGTGCCCGGCATGAGA
>JBNKVZ010000020.1:0-42425 GCA_050299455.1 Thalassospira sp. | reverse complement strand
ATCAACGCCGGTGCCGACATTTTCGGTAAATTCGCCTTTGAGCAGGTGCGGGGCACCGGTGGCAAATTCCACCACTTCCAATCCACGGGTCACTTCACCCAGGGCATCGTCGTGGGTTTTGCCATGTTCGGCACTAATGGCTTCTGCCATCTTATCGGCGCGTTCCCACAAAATGGCCTTGAACCGGTCCAAAATACGCGCTCGGCGCAGCGGCGGTGTTTTGGACCAATCACGCCATGCGGCCTTGGCGGCGGCAACGGCCTGGTCAATTTCGGCGGTTGAGGCCAGGGCTACGGTTTTTTCGACCTCCCCGGTGGCGGGGTTAAAGACATCCTGCGACCGGCCCGACGTGCCAGCAACATGTGCGCCATTAATGTAATGGGCGATTTCGGTCATGGGTAAAATCCTTTGGTTCGGGGCATTTATTCATTCGCGCCAGGTTATTTGCTGTCGCGCTGAAAAATCCAGTCATGGTCGGGGTGGTTCTGAAACCGCCATTTGCGCATCGGCCCGGCCATGACATTGAGGTAATACATTTCATAGCCATAAGGTGATCCGCAGGGATGATGCCCCTTGGGCACCAGCACCACATCGCCGTTTTGCACGGCCATGGTTTCATCAAGTTCGCCGTCTTCGGTGAAAACACGTTGAAAGCCAAAACCCTGTTCCGGGTTCAAACGGTGATAATAGGTTTCCTCAAGATAGGTCATCTCGGGGTAATTATCTTCGTCATGGCGGTGCGGCGGATAGGACGACCAGTTACCTTGCGGGGTGAAAACCTCGGTCACCAGCAGGCTGTCGGCGACATCGGATTCCTCCATCGCAATCGGATGGATGTAACGAGTATTGGCCCCCTTGCCGCGTTCGACCAGTTGCACGTCCTTGATCACGCGGGCAGGGTAATTGCCCTTGCCAGGTGCGGTGCATATTGCAAGGGTGCATTTGGTGGTGGCTTGTGCGCGCCAGGTGCTGTCATTCGGGGCATAAACGCAATGGGGGGATTTGCGTTCAAACACGCTCATGCGGTCGCCAAGTTCGCCAAAATTCTGGTCATCGACCGAAATGTCGGCTTTGCCCTCCACCAGGACCAAAATAACTTCACGATCATTGGTGGGCTCAGAGGCAGTTTCGCCCGGCTCCAGGTGATAAAGCCCAAATCCGACATAGCCCCAATTCGCCGATTGGGCGGTAATGTCATGGACTTTGCCATGCGTGCCGTTGGGTTTGCGTAGAAGGTCGGCCATCAGGCGTCTCCTTTATCCAGTCCGGTTTCTTTGGCCATCGCGCGCAGCGAATTCAGGCCAAGGGTTTGATATTCAAGCGGGTTGCGAACGGCAGGGTCCTGTTCGGCTTCAATCACCAGCCAGCCGCTATAGCCATGTTCGCCAGCAATTTTTAATACCGGTTCAAAGGCAACTTCGCCTTCGTCGTCACCGGGTACGGTAAACACGCCGCGACGCACCCCTTCCAGGAAGCTAAGCTTTGCGCCTTCGACCTGCTGGCGAATGACCGGGCGCACATTTTTGCAATGAATATGCCCAACCCGATCCATATATTTGCGCGCGACTTCTTCGGGGTTGGCACCGCCAAACAGGGCATGCCCGGTATCAAGCAGCAAATGCGTGGCCGGGCCGGTATGGGCCATCAGGGCATCAATTTCATCGGCGCTTTCAACGATGGTGCCCATATGATGATGATAGACCAGCGTAATGCCCTGATCGGCGCAATATTGGGCAATGGCTTCCACATCGGCCCCAAATTTTGCCCATTGGTCGGCCGGCAAAACCGGGCTTTCGGCCAGGGAAGCAGCATCATTGCCATGAATGGCATTGGATGTTTCGCACACAATGCACACCTTGCAGCCCATCGCCTTGAGCAGGTCCAGATGCGGCTGAATGGCCTTCTTTTCGTCTTCGACCGAATGGGTCAAAAGATTGAGCGAATGCCAGCCGGAAACGAATTTAAGGCCGTTTGGCTCAAGGGACGCTTTCAGGGCAGCCGGTTCGGTCGGCATTTTGTGGCCTTTTTCAATGCCATCAAAGCCGATCTCGCCTGCCTGGCTCAGGCAGGTTTCAAGCGAAATATCCGCGCCAAGCGTTTGGTCGTCATCGTTGGACCAGGCAATTGGGTTGGTGCCATAAAGAATCATGGGGACTTAATCTCCGGGGCGCTGGTTTTTCAGCGCGTTTTGGTAATTTTCGTGGGCTTCATTCACACTGGGGCGCACCGAGACCTCGGGTATGGCAACGTCCCACCAATGACCACCGGCCTCGGTCGAAGGCAGGGGGTCGGTATCAATGACAATGGCATAGGATTTATCTGCTGCACGGGCGCGGACCATGGCTTCTTCCAATTCGGTAATGGAGGAAACCTTTTCGGCAATTGCGCCCATCGATGCCGCATGGGCGGTAAAATCAATCGATGAAGGTTCAACATGGCGGGCGGTATCCAGCAGGTTGTTAAAGCTTTCCCCGCCAGTTGCCATTTGCAGACGGTTGATGCAGCCAAAACCCCGATTATCCAAAATAACCGTGATGATCTTGTGGCCCAGCATCACACTGGTCGCCAGTTCGGAATTCATCATCATATAGGAGCCATCGCCAACCATGACGACAACCTCCTGATCGGCGCGGGCCATTTTAACACCCACGCCGCCAGCAATTTCATAGCCCATGCAGCTATAACCATATTCAACATGGTAGCCATTGGGTTTTGCCGTTTTCCACAATTTGTGCAGCTCGCCGGGCAGGCCGCCGGCGGCACAAACCAGAATGCCATCCTCGTCCAGGCTGCGCTGAACGGCACCAATAACCTGCGCATCGGTGGGCAGGGTATTGCCGGTGGGGGTGGCTGTTGCCGCATCAACGGCGGACATCCAGTCCTGTTTAAGGGCGGCATCGGGCCGTTCAAAGTAATGGTCGCCCAAGGCACGGGAAAGTTCTTCCAAGGTGACCTTGGCATCGCCAATCAGCGGCAGGGCATTGTGTTTGGTGCCATCAAAGGCAGCAACGTTAATGCCCAAAATACGCCGGTCCGGGTGTTTAAACAGCGCCCAGCTACCGGTGGTAAAATCCTGCAAGCGCGTGCCAACCGCGATGATCAGATCGGCATTTTCGGCAACCGCATTGGCACTGCTGGCCCCGGTGACACCAATGGAGCCCAAATTCAGCGCGTCATCCCACGGCAGGGCCGATTTGCCGGCCTGGGTTTCGCCAACGCCGATGCCGTGTTTATGGGCAAAGTCGCGCAGGGTTGCGCAGGCATCGGCATAATGCACGCCGCCACCGGCAATAATCACCGGATTTTTCGCCTGTTTAAGGGCGGCAACGGCCGCATCAAGTTCGTCCTGGTCCGGGCGCGGGCGGCGCGGTTTCCAGGTTTTGGGGGCAAAAAAGCTTTCCGGCCAATCATAGGCTTCGGCCTGCACGTCCTGGCAAAAGGCCAAGGTGACCGGGCCGCAATCGGCCGGGTCGGTCAGGGTCGCCATGGCGCGCGGCAGGGCGGTTAATAAATGTTCGGGCCGTGAAATGCGGTCAAAATAACGGCTGACCGGTTTAAAGCAGTCATTGACGCTGATCGTGGCGTCGTTGAAATCCTCGACCTGTTGTAAAACCGGGTCCGGTGCGCGGTTGGCAAAGACATCACCCGGGATCAGCAAAACGGGCAGGCGGTTGACATGGGCCAGGGCCGCTGCCGTTACCATATTGGTGGCACCCGGGCCGATGGATGTGGTGACCGCCATGGCGCGTTTGCGGTTCGATGCCTTGGCATAGGCAATGGCGGCATGCGCCATGCCCTGTTCGTTGTGGGCGCGCCATGTTGGCAGGGCATCGCCAATACCATGCAGGGCTTCGCCAATGCCGGCAACATTGCCATGGCCGAAAATGGCCCAGCAACCGCCGAAAAACGGCACGTTATCGGCGTTATATTGCACACTTAAATACCGCACCATTGCCTGGGCGGCAGTCAAACGAATGGTGTTCACGCCGTTCCTCCGCTATTTTTTCGTGCCTGGTCCCATGAAAGACACAGGGCACGGTATTTATCGGCCATTTGTGCAATGGCCGTTTGATCATCAATCGTCCCGGTCAGCCATTCACGGGCTGTTCCGGCAAAAATGGTACGTCCCACGGCAAAACCGCGCACCAGTTCGTGGCGGGCTGCCGCTTCAAAGCTGGCGGCGAGTTCCTCGCTGGGGGCTTCCAGGCCCAGAACCACCACACCCCGGCAATAGGGATCATTCTGTGCAATCGTGTCGCAGGCATGGCGCCATGCGGCATCGCTTTTCATGGGTTCGAGTTTCCACCAGTCGGGGTAAACGCCAATGTCATAGAACCGCTGAATGATCTTTGCCGTGGTCTGATCATCGCATGGCGCAACCTTTGATGGAATGATCTCCAGCAAAAATTCCAGGCGATTGGCCCGTCCGGCATCAAAAAGGCGTAAAATGGTTTCTTCCTGCTGGGCCTTCATCGCGTCATCATCATCGGGATGGTAAAAACACAAAACCTTGATGACATTTTCCACCGGCCATTCGGCCAGCTTGCTGCCCAAATCCGGGCCGATTTCCAACTGAAGCGGCCGGGAACCAGGCACCTCGACCGGGCGACCAATCCAAAGCCCTTGGCCCGCTGCGGCATAAAGCGCATCGCGCCCCAAACGGCCATCGCATAACAGGCCATAGCCCGGCTTGCCGTCGGCGACCTGTTCAACCGCCTTTAAGCACAGCTTTTTAAACGGGCCAATTTTATCGGGTGATACGCCCAGTTCATCGGCCATATCTTCCAGCTGCATGCGGTGGTCAAAGGCGAAAACGCGCATTTCCGGCCAGTCACCGATGCGGTTGGTGGCCCAATGCACCTGTTCAAGTTCCGCATCATGGCGCAGCGCCGGGGTTTTCATGCCGCGCTTAAAGAAAAACTGTAATTCTTCCCAACTGGGATAGGCCGGGGTGCAGCCGTGGCGCGAAACGGCAAAGGCCCCGCAGGCATTGGCATATTTAAGGCTGGTTTCCCAATCTTCCCCGGTGAGCCAGCCTTTCAGCAGGCCCGACATAAACCCGTCGCCCGCCCCCAATACGTTAAAAACGTCAACCGGGAAGCCGGGGCCGGAAATGCCATCATCCAGGCTGTCGCCAATCGCACCGTCAAAGGCGGATGCCCCCATTGGTCCGCGTTTGCATACCAGTGTGGCCGATGAAAGGGCGCGGACATTGCGCAGGGCGGCCAAGGTATCGGTCGTACCCCCGGCAATATGGAATTCTTCCTCGGTCCCGACAATCAGGTCAAACAAATGCAGGGTGGCCTGCAATTCCGCCGTGACCTTTTCCGAGGCAATAAAACGGTTTTCGCCATCGCCATGCCCCGAAAGCCCCCATAAATTGGGCCGGTAATCAATATCCAGGGCGGTTTTCGCCCCGTTGGCACGTGCCAGCTCCAGCGCCTTTAACACGGCCGCACGGGTGCGCGGATGCGAAAGATGGGTGCCTGTTACCGTCACACAGCGGCTTTGGGCGATGAAATCGGGGTCGATATCATCTTCACACAGGGCCATGTCGGCACAATTTTCGCGGTAAAATATCAGCGGGAACTGTTCCTGGTCACGAATGCCCAGCAAAACAAGGGCGGTCAGGCGTTCGGGGTCGGTAATGACCCCACGCACATCAACGCCTTCGGCAATCAGCTGTTCGCGCACAAAACGGCCCATATGTTCGTCGCCGACCCGGGTGATCAGGGCCGATTTCAGGCCCAGCCTTGCGGTGCCGCACGCCATATTGGTCGGCGATCCGCCAATATATTTATTGAAGGATGCCATATCCTCCAGGCGTCCACCAATCTGGGCTCCATACAGGTCAACCGATGACCGGCCGATGGTAATGACATCCAGGGTCATCAAATGGTTCCTCCCAGCGATCCTTCAAGTTCGGCAAGCTCCTGCCCGCCAGCCATCAGGTCTTGCAATTCTTCGGGTTGGATTTCACCGCGCAGTGCGGTGCCATGCGTTTGCCCGCGGTTTAGCACGGTGAAACGGTCGCCTACGGCCATGGCATGGCGCACATTGTGGGTAATAAACACCACGCCAATGCCGGCCTTGCGCACGCGGTCAATGGTTGCCAGCACGTTCGATGTTTGCCGCACGCCCAGCGCCGATGTCGGTTCGTCCAAAATCAGGACTTTGGCGCCAAAATGCACGGCACGGGCAATGGCAACACTTTGCCGCTCCCCGCCGGAAAGGGTACCAACCGCCTGGTCAGCTTCGCGCAGGGCAATGCCCATGCGTTCCATTTCTTCAAAGGTAATGCGGTTGGCGGTTTTGAAATCGATCCATTTAAACGGACCAAACCCCTTGCGTGGTTCCCGGCCCATCCAGAAATTGCGGGTCACCGACATCAGCGGGATCATCGCCAAATCCTGATACACCGTGGCAATGCCGGCATTCATGGCATCACGCGGATTGTTGAAAACCGTATCCTGGCCATTCACGCGGATCACGCCGCCGGTGGGCTTATGCACACCCGACATGGTCTTAATAAAGGTCGATTTCCCAGCACCGTTATCGCCCAGCAGACAGTGACATTCGCCAGCATAAACGTCGAAGGAAACACCCCCCAGCGCAATCACCGGACCAAAATGTTTTTCGATATTGTCCATTTCAATCAGTGGGGTCGCCATTACCGTTCTCCTGTAATCATGCGGCGGATATAGGTATTCATGATCACGGCAAGGATCAGGATCGTTCCCAGGAACACGCGGAACAGCGAACTTTCCGCCCCGGCAAAAAACAGACCCTGCTGCACAACACCGAAAATCAAAGCCCCCAGGGCCGCACCAATGACCGAGCCATAACCACCGGTCAGAAGGGCGCCGCCAATCACCACACAAATGATGGCTTCAAATTCCTTAAGCAGGCCACGGTCTGCGGCGGCAGAGCCAAATTCCATCACTTGGCAGGTGGCAAATACGGTGGCGCAAAAGGCGGTAAACATGAACATCAGGATTTTCACGCGGTCCACCGGCACGCCAACATAGCGTGCAGCCTTGGCATCACCGCCGGATGCGAAAATCCAGTTGCCAAAACGGGTGCGGGTCAAAACGAAATGGCCGAAAATCACCAGCACAATCGCCCAGACCACCAGCATGGGAATGCCTTCAACAATCGGCTGTCCGGCACGGGTGCCACGGGTAAAGGTCCCCACCCAGCCCATATCGCCAAACCATTGAAACAGGTCCTTGAAAATCACGCCGCCAAACAAAAAGGCCAGCGGGTCGCCCTTGGCGGCTTCTTTCACACCGCCAATAATGGTTTGGCGGGTTGTGGTAATGGAAAGCCAAATGGTCAGACCACGTAAAATATAAAGAAAGGCGAGGGTGACGATAAAACTGGGCAAGCCGGTTTTGATCACCAAAAATCCGTTCAGCGCACCAATCGCCATGGCCACAACAAAGGCGGCAATGATGGCAGCCCAAACCGGCCAGCCCATATGCACCGACAGAATGGCAATCACGACGCCGGAAAAACCGATCATGGAACCGACCGACAGGTCAAATTCGCCGGCAATCATCAAAAGGCAGGCACCCACGGCAATGATGGCAAATTGTGCCGAAACGACGGTCCAGTTCTTTATGCCTTCGGGCGCGAACATGCCGCTATCGCCCGCAATCATCAAAAAGAAAACAAAAACCAGAATTGCGCCGCAAATCGCGCCCAGCTCGGGCCGGATCATGGCACGACGAAGGCTTGAGACTTGCTTTAATCGCTCGTCCGTCATGGCATTACTCTTGTATTTTGGGGATCGGAGTGTTGCCAGGGGGCGGCCATGTGCCAACCCCCTGACGGGAGGAAGAAGGGTCAGAACTTAGCGATATTCGCCCGCATATTTCTCGACCAGGCCGATATTGTCCTTGGTGATGAAACCAGGGCCTGAATTGATGTCGCCAGAGGGCAGAACGCCATAACGCACATAGTTGGTCAGGATAACAACCGGCAGGTAGCCCTGCAGATAAGGCTGCTGGTCAATGGCAAAGTCGATATCGCCTTTTTTGATGCCATCGGCAATTTTGGCCGAAAGGTCAAAGGTGCCAAACGGAATGGCGCCATTCATGCCCAGTTCACGCAGGGCATCCAGGGTCGGCTCAGCCGAGTTCGGACCAAGGGCCAAAATCGCGCCGACATCCTGATGGGAATTCAGATAGGCCGAAACCTTGTTTTTCACTTCCGACGGGTCCATGCCGGTATCGATCATCTGGTTGCCCAGTTTGGTGCCAATCGCATCGGCAAAGCCACGGCAACGTTCAACCGATGCCGGGTTGGTGATGTAATGGTTCACACAAACAAATGATTTAACACCTTTGGCCGCCATGCGTTTGCCCGCGCCAAAACCGGCATCATATTCCGGCTGGCCGACATGCATCAGCGCACCCAGTTCATGGGACTGTTTGATCGTGCCGGAATTGATCGTGATAACCGGAATGCCCTTGGCAACCGCATCTTCGATCGGGCCTTTCAGCACGTTAAAATCTGCAATGGTGACAATGATGCCATCGGGGTTGGATGCAGCGGTTTGCTGAACGATGCGGGCCATATCGGCAAGGTCGCCGGTGGGCGGGTTGCGATATTCAACATTTACATCCATCTGGTCGCCCGCAATTTTAAGGGCGTTTTTGATCACGTTCCACCAGCTGTCAGAATCCGGTGCGTGGCTGATCAGAACAAAATTCTCGCCTTCGGCCTGGGCAGATGTCGATGCCGTTGCCAACCCGGCAAATGCCATCGTTGCGGCGGCAATTGCGGTCAGTGTCTTTCTCATTTTCATCTTGGTCTTAGCCTCCCTATTCGGCTTTGGTCGAAACACCGCTGTAGGATCGGTGTGGTGGTTCCTTTTGGTTCCTTGCCGTTGTCTCGGCATTTTGCGTTACGGTTTCTTTTGCGGCGGACCGCTTGGCAAAAAGGGAAAGCCGTAAACTTTCCCTTCATGTTGTGAATGGAATTTTTATTCCATAAAAAATGAAATGCAACAAAATTTTCTATTTTGTTGTTTCATCACGCCGCGCCCCAATGGCAACCGCCAGTGCAATTGCCAGTGAAAGCGTTGCTGAAAGGGCGCGAAACGCCCCGACATCCACTTCGGTAACATGCAGGTTTAACGCGCGCAGTTTCTGAAGCGGGCTGGTCATGGTGTCGGTTATTGCCACCACCTCATTGCCGAGTCCGCGGGCATATTGCGCCAATTCCACTGTTTCCTGGGAATAGGGGGCAAAGGTAATGGCGATAAGAACATCGCCTTTGCGAATGGTGTGGCGGTGGTTCAGTTTGCCGACCCCATCGTGGAAAACGGCGGGAATATCCATTTTCTCCAGCGCATAAGATAAATAGGACGCCACTGGAAAGGCCCTGCGCAGGCCGATAATATGGATCATCGGCGCATGGGCCAGCAAATCGACGGCTTGTTCCAGTGTTTCCGGGTTGATCGAGGATGCCAGGTTTTCCAGCGACAACCGGCCGGCCTCGACAAATTCGGCCAGCAGGGCCGATGGGCTATCGGCACCCGATGCCTTTAAATTATCCAGCCGTGTGGCGTAATCCGGCCATTTCAGGGCATAGGTTTCGCGAAACATTTTTTGCATGTCGCTAAAGCCTGAAAAGCCCATCAATTGGCAAAACCGCATGAAGGCCGAGGGTTGCACACCAGCGGCGGTCGATAGCTCTGCAACCGTGGAAACGGCGATGCGGTCAGTATTTTGCGCCACATAATCCGCGCATTGGCGCAGGCGTTTGGGCATGGATTCGGAAATTTCCAGCAAACGATGGTTAAATTCTTCCAGCGAGACGGGGGCGGTTTGATCGCTCATGCAGGGCCTTTTTTGTTTTTTCTTGACGAATGACATGTTCCATGGTCATCCAGAATATAGAACAAAAATTCTATTTTCATTCGGGTGAGGAGTCTAGGAAAATGAGCAGCATCGGCATTGGTCTGATCGGAACCGGTTTTATGGGCAAGGCCCACGCGCTGGCTTATCGCGCTGCAAAGGCGGTTATGGGCGGCGATGTGCCTGATGTTCGTTTGGAACTGTTATGCGAACAGCCCTTTGACAAGGCCGAAAAATTTGCGGACCAGTTTGGCTTTGCCCGTGCGACCGATAACTGGCGTGATCTGTTGGCGGACCCGGCGATTGATCTTGTTTCGATCACCACGCCCAATATGCTGCATCATGAAATGGCGTTGGCCGCGATTGCGGCAGGTAAGCATGTATATTGTGAAAAGCCGCTGGCCTTAACGCTGGATCAGGCGCGCGAGATGCGCGATGCCGCCGCCAGGGCCGGGGTGAAAACCATGGTTGGCTACAATTATATCCATAACCCGGCCTTTACCCATGCCTGCCGCCTGATCACATCCGGCGCGATTGGCCGGGTCGTGCATTTTCGCGGCTGGGTCGACGAGGATTATCAGGCCGACCCCAATCTGGCCTGGACCTGGCGCAGCACCCTTGCCGATGCCGGGCTGGGGGCCTTGGGCGATATGGGGTGCCATCTGGTTTCAATGGCCTATGGCTTGTTAGGGCCGATTGATAATCTGGTCGGTGACATGCAAACCGTGCATCAAACCCGCCCGCTGGCCGATGGCTCTGGCAGTGCCATTGTCGAAAACGAGGATACGGCAACCGCGCTTGTCCGTTTTACCAGCGGGGTTCAGGGCAGTATTTCAACATCGCGTTCCGCCTGGGGCCGCAAAAGCCGCCTGGCCTGGGAAGTGCACGGCACCGAAGGCATGATTTGTTATGATCAGGAACGCATGAATGAATTGCAGCTTTATCAAAATACCGGCATCCCGGCCGAACAGGGCTTTAAAACCATATTGACCAGCCCGCACCACGCCCCTTATGGCAATTTCTGCCCGGCAGCCGGCCATCAGCTTGGCTTTAACGACCTTAAGGTCATCGAATGTGCCACATTCCTGTCCGCCCTTGCCAAGGGCGAGGATGCCTATCCCAACTTCAAGGATGCCTTCGAATTTGAAAAGGTTATTCATGCGGTGGCAACTTCTGCCCGCGAAGATCGACGCGTGACATTGGCCGATTTTGATTAGGCCAATTTTTTTGCGAGTCGGACGATCTGGAGGCCTGGCAAAGGGGTAAATTCGCTCTTACTTCCCTTTTTGTCGGCTGTTCGATCCAGTTAGATTTAATTTGCGGGCTGGCGTGTTCATTTTAACAAAAATGCCATTTCAACCTACCGTTTTGCCTTTTGGCCGGTCGGGAGCCTATTTTCAGGCCTTTTTCAATAGGAAAGCACATTTTTCCCGTTTCGCCCATATAATCTTTAGTAGGGGGGTAGAGGTAAATTTTTCTGCCTGCATTGATATAACCCCACTTCGTTTAGGGGCATGTGTCGCTATAGTCCGCCGCGGAAGTTCAAAAACAGTAAATGATTTCAGTTAATTGCTCATTGAAGTCATTCTAAATACCGCAGCGCAGCAATGGGTGGTGGAGAAGTTACTATGCCTCGAGAATCGTCTGGACTTATCAAGAAATTATCCATTTGGCTCGCCGCGCTTGCAGTTGTGGGCGTGGCGGGATTTGTCGTTCTAACGTCTCCCTGGACCTGGAGCCTGTTTCACCCGACACCTGATGTCGCGGATGCAGGCCCGGCGAACCTGGAGAATGGTCGCGAGATGTTTCTTGCGGGGGACTGTTCGACATGTCACGCAACGCCAGGCAAGAAAGACCCGCTTGATCTTGGGGGTGGGCACGCGCTCACGACCGATTTTGGTACTTTCTATATGCCGAATATCTCGCCCGACAAGAAAGATGGTATCGGGAACTGGACCCTGGCTGAATTTACCCGTGCCTTGCGCGAAGGCGTTGGCCCGGACAGCATCATGCCAGATGGTGAAAACCTGTATCCGGCATTCCCTTATACGTCCTATCAGCATATGACGGCCAATGATGTGCGCGACCTGTTCGCCTATCTCAAAACCCTGGACCCCGTTCAAAGCCAGGTGCCGCCGCATGACCTGAAATTCCCCTTCAACTTGCGTCGTGGTGTTGGCGTATGGCGCTTGGCATTCCTGAGCGGCAAGCAGGTTGTTGACGGCCAGCCCAAACCGCTGGAAGTCGCACCGGTCAATAACGACCCGATGAAGCCGGTTGATATTCTGTCGAAAAGTGAAGACATTCTGGCGCGCGGCCGTTATCTGGTCGAAGGTGCCGGGCACTGTGCCGAATGTCACTCGCCGCGTACCATTGCGGGCAATATTCCTTCTGACAAGCGCTTTAGTGGCGGGCCGCAAGTTTCCGGCGTTGGCTACTATCCGAATATTACGCCGTCCGAAACCGGTATCGGTTCCTGGACTGCCAATGAAATCACCAACTACCTGAAAAGCGGTGTCAGCCCGATCGGTCAGATTGCTGCTGGCGACATGGCCGAAGTGATCGAAAACACCTCGAAGCTTTCCGCTGCTGATCGTTACTCGATTGCGGTCTATCTCAAGACCTTGCCCGCAGTTGATCATCCTGCTCCTGGCGTACCGGAACCGAACCGGACATCGAAACTGGTTATGCTGCCCAAGCAGAAAGCCAAACCGGTTGTCCTGCCTGTTTCGACCCCGGCCGAGATCGCCAAGGCAAAAACTGTGAATGTGGTTTACACCAAATCGCTTTTCCTTGACCCGGCAGATGTGACCAAAGCGGATGCTGAACCGGCTGGTAAACTGATCGGTGGCACCGAAATGGAAATCCTTGATCGCAAGGACGACCTGATTAAGGTGAAAATCTCCGGTTGGCAGCCAGAAGGTGTCAAGGCTGTGCTCTATGGCCTGAAAGGCAAGCGTATTCTGGAAGCCGTTCTCGATAAACCTGCAATCGCCCAACTTCAGGCAGGCAAGACGGAAATCTCTGCCAATACCGGACAGACCTGGGCTCAGGCTTCTCTGACGGGCTGGACAAAAGCCGACGGCGTTATCGTTAACACCGAAAAATTGTGGGACTTCTCTTCGAAGCTGTTCGCAAAAACCTGTTCTGCCTGCCATACCCAGCCTGAAGAAGATGCTTATCTTGCCAACCAGTGGGTTGGGACCATCAACACAATGCGGCGTTTCACGTCTCTTAATGATGACCAATACCACCTCGTCCTGGCTTATTTGCAGAATCACTCGAAAGACGTGAACCCGGAAGAGGAGGCCAAGTAATGAGTGTTGGAGTTGCCTCTGGGGCTGAAACTCTGATGCATGTGCCTCATCCTGATCGTGAATCGGCTGCTTTCTTTGCCGATTGGCTGGCCGGGCTGTTCATGGGGCCACTTGATGCCGAGGCGATTGCCGCCTTTCAGGATGGTCCTGCATCGGAAGTTCTGGATGCCTTCTGCGCAGCCTTTGGCTGCCAGGAGGCCGGCACAAGGTTGCAAAATGCTTTGGTCGGCCCGGCATCGGAAATTGCGCCAGCATTGTCACGTCGCTTTTTAAAGATGTTTGAAGGGCTCGCTGGTCCTGAAATGATCGTTCTTTATGAAAGCGGACATGTCGGTAACGGTCAGTTGTTTCAGGAACCGGTTACCGAAATGCGTGAAGTTTTACGCGAGATCGATATGTGGGTTGCGCCGGATTGTTGCGAGCCGGCCGACCATCTTTCGATCGAACTGAGTGCGCTTGGTGAAGCGCTTCGGCAAGGCCGGGACGACATGGTGTCGTCCCTGGTCCAGCGATTGCAAAACTGGGTTCCCGGTGTTGTTGCCGCTATTCGCAATACGGATTCACAGGGCTTTTATGGCGCTGTGGCAATTATTCTCTCTGCCTTCCTTGTCTGGCTGGCAGATGATCGACTGTACTTCTCGCAAGGGGATGTGACGTTATGAGCACGGAACACAAAAAACCAATGTCCAGCGATAATGGATCGTCAATATTTCCGTCGATATCGCGTCGGCGCTTCGTGCAAGGCGCTGCTGCCTTAGGTGCGCTCAGTGCTGTCGGAACACCTTTGCTTGGCCGGGGCGCTCTTGCTGCCGAGCCGAAAAAGGATACACTGACAGGCTGCCACTGGGGTGCCTTTCGCGGCCATGTCGAAGATGGACGCTTTACCAAGATAACCCCCTGGGAGGGCGACAAATATCCGTCGCCCCAGCTGGCCGGGGTGCGTGATTCGGTTTATTCGCCGTCACGTATCAAATATCCGATGGTCCGTCGCGCATGGCTCGAACATGGTCCGGGTGCCGATCCGTCGGGTCGCGGTACGGATGACTTTGTCCGCGTAAGCTGGGACAAGGCGGTTGAGCTTGTTGCCAACGAACTCGTCCGGGTAAAAGAGAAATATGGGCCGACCGGGATTTATGGTGGCTCCTATGGCTGGAAAAGCCCGGGCAAGATGCACAACTGCCAAACGCTTTTGCGGCGTTTGTTGAACCTGAATGGTGGCTTTACCAACTCGTCTGGTGACTATTCAACCGGTGCTGCCCAGGTTATTCTGCCTTATGTTGTTGGCTCGATCGAAGTTTACGAGCAATGCACCACATGGCCGGTCGTGGCCGAGCATACCGAACTTATGGTGTTCTGGGGCTCCAACCCGCTGCGGAACTCCGAAATTTGCTGGGGCGTTGCCGATCACGGGTCTTATGCGGGTGTTGACCTGCTTAAAGACGCCGGGACCAAATCGATCTGTATCGATCCGATGTATACCGAAACGGCACAGCGTCTGGAATCGGAATGGATCAAGCCGCGTCCGCAAACCGACGTTGCGATGATGCTGGGCATTGCCCATACGCTCTATACCGAAGGGCTGCATGACCAGAAGTTCCTGGACAAATATACTTCCGGCTTTGAGCTTTTCCTGCCTTACCTTCTGGGCAAGGATGACGGTCAGCCGAAAACGGCTGAGTGGGCTTCGACGATTTGCGGTGTCGCACCGGAAACCCTCAAGGATCTCGCGCGTCGCTTTGCCAAGAACCGCACCATGCTGGCCCTGGGCTATTCCACCCAGCGTCAACAGCATGGCGAGCAAATTCACTGGATGCTGATTACCCTGGCTTCCATGCTGGGTCAGATCGGTCTTCCTGGCGGTGGCTACGGCCTGAGCTATCACTATGCTTCGGGCGGTGCGCCTACGCACCTGGCACCGTCTTTGCCTGCAATTTCCGATACGCCCGGCGCGGTTGCACCAAGTGGCGGTCCTGCATGGCTTGCCGGCGGTGGTGCTGCGACAATCCCGGTTTCGCGTTTCGTCGAAACATTGCTGAATCCGGGCAAGACCATGGACTTCAATGGCGGCCAGATCACCTTGCCGCTGATCAAGCTGGCTTACTGGGTTGGCGGGAATCCGTTCTCGCATCAGCAGCACCGTAACCAGATGGTCGAAGCATGGAAGCAACTTGATACCTTCATCGTTCACGACTTCCAGTGGACGGCGACGGCACGCCATGCGGATATTGTCCTGCCTGCGACGACCTCTTACGAGCGTGATGATATTTCGGTCATCGGCGACTATGCGATGAGCCATATCCTGGCGATGAAGAAAGTCATCGATCCGGTTTTCGAAGCAAAATCGGATTACGATATCTTTACCGCCATCGCTCAGAAGATGGGCCAGGGCTACACCTATACCGAAGGCAAACGGCCGATTGACTGGATCCGTGGTTTCTATGATGCGGCCAAGATCGAATCCCGTGCCCGTGGTATGGAAATGCCGGTCTTTGAAGCATTCTGGGAAAGCAACGAGGCTCTTGCCTTCCCGCTGCCAGAAGCAAACAAGAACTATGTTCGCTATGCGGATTACCGCAAGGATCCGTTGCTCAATGCGCTTGGCACCGCCACCGGCAAGATCGAGGTTTATTCCCACGATATTGCCAAAATGAAATATGACAACTGCCCTCCCCATCCGACATGGATGGAGCCGGTCGAACGTCTGGACGGGCCGAGTGCTGCTTCGAAGAAGTATCCTTTCCATGTTGCGGCAATTCACCCGATTTCGCGTTTGCACTCCCAGCTTTGCGGCACTGTCCTGCGTGAAAGCTATGCTGTGCAGGGACGTGAACCTTGTTGGATGAACCCGGCAGATGCCAAGGCGCGTAACCTGAAAGATGGCGACCTGGTTCGGGTCTTCAATGATCGGGGACAAATCCTTGCCGGTCTGGTGGTGACGGATGTCATTATGCCAGGTGTGATCCGCATCAACGAAGGCGGCTGGTACGACCCGGTTGACCCGCGGACACCGGGCAGCCTCGATAGCTACGGTGATGTGAACAACCTTACCGTCGGTATCTCGACATCGAAACTGGCTCAGTCTAACTGTGGTCAAACGGGTAACGCCGAGGTCGAGAAATTCGAAGGTGTTCCGCCCAAGGTTACGGTGTTTACCGCACCGAAAGGCTGATCCTGCCGTTTGAAGACGTAAAAAAGAAAGCCCCGGGGTCCAAAACCCCGGGGCTTTTGATTTGTGCATTAATCAGAAGCACATGCGCAACTTACAACCTTTTTCTCGCGATCCAGTCCAACTCGGCCCATCCTTTTATGGCAATGACTGCCGGGAAAGATTGATGTGGGAGTCTGGCCGATTTTGCCGAATGCTCCGTTCGTCGCGTGTTTTTATGCGACTAGGGAACGGGTGGTCACGATGGCCCTTCATTGCCGTTTTCATGCACATTCATTGCACGGCCAAACCTTCAAAATCCTTCAGCACATTTAACACAATCGATGTTTTGACATGCTGGACGGAATCATGGGGCAGCAACACGTCATTCACAAAACGCGACAGATCATTCAAATCGCGGGTGACGACTTTCAGGTGATAATCCATCTCGCCGGTCAGGGCATAGGCTTCCAGCACTTCGGGTAAATCGGCCAGCAATTCGCCAAACCGCTTGGCATTGTCGCGGTTATGGGTGGCCAGTGTTACCGAAATCACCACCATCAGGCCCAATCCCAGTTTCTGCCGGTCAATCGCGGCGTGATAGCCGGAAATATAACCTTCGGCCTCCAGCCTTGTGAGCCGGCGCGAACATTGCGAGGGCGACAGGGCAATGCGATCCGAAAGCTCGTTATTGGTCAGGCGGCCGTCTTTTTGCAGTTCGGCCAGCAGCTTTTGGTCCATTTTATCAAGATGCGTCATATGTGCGCCATTTAAACATATTGTGCGGTTTTCGTGCGAAATTTTGCCAGAAGCCCCAAAGAATGCAAGCACATTGCACGGGTTTCAGCGCAAGATTGTGGGAAGTTAATAATTAGACAAATACAAAATCAGGAGACTTCCTATGGGTCCGTTCCCGCACGATGCCCCCCGCGCCACGATCAGCGATGACAATCCCGCTGGTACAGATGGTTTTGAATTTGTTGAGTTTTCCCATGCCGAACCGGCAAAGCTGGCGGTATTATTTGACCGCATGGGATATGTGCCGGTGGCACAGCATAAAACCAAAAACATCACCGTTTGGCGCCAGGGCGACATTAACTATATCGTTAATGCCGAGCCGGGGTCGCATGGCATGAAGTTTGTTGAAAAGCATGGTCCGTGCGCGCCGGCCATGGCGTGGCGTGTGGTGGATGCCAAACATGCCTTTGATCATGCGGTTGCCAATGGGGCTGAACCCTATATGGGTGATGATAAAACCCTGGATGTTCCGGCGATTGTTGGCATTGGCGGTTCGCTGATTTATTTCATCGACAAATATGGTGAAACCGGTTCCACCTATGACGCCGAATTTGATTGGATCGGCGAACGGGACCCGAAACCCGAAGGGGTTGGTTTCTATTACCTCGACCATCTGACCCACAATGTTTTTCGCGGCAATATGGATAAATGGTGGGATTTTTACCGCAATCTGTTCAACTTCAAACAGATCCACTTTTTCGACATTGCCGGGAAAATAACCGGGCTGGTCAGCCGTGCCATTACGTCGCCTTGTGGCAAAATCCGTATTCCGCTTAATGAATCCACCGATGATAACAGCCAGATCGAGGAATACCTGAAAAAATACAAAGGCGAGGGTATTCAGCATATCGCGGTTGGCACCGATGGCATTTATGACGCGACCGACAAACTGGCGGATAACGACCTTAAATTCATGCCTGGCCCACCGGAAGTGTATTACGAGCAATCCTATGACCGCGTAAACGGCCATGAAGAACCGATTGAACGGATGAAAAAACACGGCATCCTGATTGACGGCGAAGGGGTGATTGATGGCGGCATGACGAAAATTCTGCTGCAAATCTTCTCGAAAACCGTCATCGGCCCGATCTTTTTTGAATTCATCCAGCGCAAAGGCGACGAAGGCTTTGGCGAAGGCAATTTCCGCGCCCTGTTTGAAAGCATCGAAGAAGACCAGATCCGCCGTGGTGTTTTGAAGGTAGATGCGGCCGAATAAAATTCCAGTCTAGGAAACGTTCAGTAAAAAGCCCGGGTCGGTAGGTAAAACCGATCCGGGCTTTCGTGCTGTGACGCAGATTAATGTTAGCTTCCCAGCCCCAATGTGTGAGGCAACCACAGGATCATGCCTGGAATGGCGATCATGAGGATCACACGGATAAAATCGGCCGCCAGGAATGGCAAAATACCACGGGATAGGGTGGTGATTTTCATTTCCGGGGCAACGCCCTGAATGATGAAAAGGTTCATGCCAATTGGCGGGGTGATCAGGCCGATTTCAACGACGGATACCAGCACGACACCAAACCAGATCGGGTCATAACCAACGCCGGTAATGACGTTAAAGGCGGGTACAACCGTCAGCAAAATCATGGAAAGGCTATCCATGAAGCACCCCAGCACCACATACAACACCAGCAGCGATACCAGAACTGCGAGTGGTGAAAAGCCCTGGTTGGTGATCCAGTTGACCAGGGTTTGTGTCAGCCCGCTGGTTTCGATAAAGAAATTGAACAGGGCCGCGCCGATCAGGATCATGAAGATCATGCCGGTCATGCTAGCGGTTTCACGAATGCCGCTGCGCAGGACCTTCCAGGTCAGTTTTTTACGGATAAAGGCAAACAGCAATGCGCCACCCGCGCCGACAGCGGCGGCTTCGGTGGGGGAAAACAGCCCGGCATAAATGCCGCCAATCACCAGCACGATTAAAACAATCGCATCCCACATTTGCAACAGCGCGCCCCAGCGTTGCGACCACGGGGTATAATCGCTGACCGGCGCCAGTTCCGGCTTGCGCATAACCTGCAGGCGGATTGATGCGATATAAAGCAACGTTGCCAAAACACCCGGAATCATCGCCCCGGCAAACAGCGCGCCAATCGATTGTTCGGTCATCAGCGCGTAAATCACCAGCAGGATCGAGGGTGGAATTAACACGCCCAATGTGCCGCCGGCGGCAATCGAGGCCCCGGCCAGGCTGTTGGCATAGCCCCGGCTTTGCATTTCCGGCAGGGCAACCCGGCCCATCGTGGCACAGGTGGCCAGGGATGACCCGCAACTGGCGCCAAAAATTGCGCTCGCCCCGACGCTGGAAGCGGCAAGGCCGCCGCGACGATGCCCGGCAAAGGCGGTGATGCCGCGAAACAGATTGCCCGAAAGGCCCGAATGTGATGCAAATACGCCCATAAAAATGAATAACGGCACCACCGACAGGCCATAGGGGAAAATGGCCTCAAATGGCAGGCTTGCCATCACATAACTGGCCGATGTCCAGTCCATTAACAACAGGCTGCCGCCAATCCCCACCAGCGCCATTGCCACCGCAACGGGGACACGCAGCAATGCCAATACCAGGGCGACAACAAAGCCGATTAATCCTGCCCATTCTGTCGCCATCAGATCGTCTCGCCTGTCACTATAAATTTCAGAAATTTCACAAAACAAACCAGCCCCGACAGTGCCAGTCCGCTAAGCAGGAACACCCAATACAAAATCATCGGAATGGCAATGTTTTGCGATACATCGCCATAGGAAAGCTGTTCCATCGCCCGGCCCCATGACAGATAAAACAGAAAGGCCATCAAGGCCGCGCCGGCAAGCGGGATCAGGGCATCGATGATTTTGAAAAAGGCGCGAAACTGCCTTTTGCCAAACAGGTCCACGGTTACATGGGCCCCGGTGCTAAAGGCGTGGGGAATGGCCCAGGAGGCCGCCGCCATGACGCAAAACTGGGTTAAATCGACCGCCCCGATAAAGGACTGGTCGCCAATGCGCCGCCAGACAATGTCAACCACCACCACACCGATGGCGCCAATCAGGGCGGACATGCCGATAAAGGCAAAAATATCGGTAATGCGGGTCATCAGGCTATCAAGTCGGCGAACCGCAGCATGAAGCTGCGGTTCATCGTGAATATCGCTCGATTGGGTCATTTGCCGTCTGCATGATATTGGGCATTATATTTCGCGACCAGTTCCTGGGCCCGCTTGTAAATCGCTTCGGGGTCTTTAACGCCCTTGGATTTCAGGCCTTCCAGGTAATTCTTGATCATCGGCTGAACGGCTTCTTTCCATTTGGCACGGGTTTTATCGTCAATTTCGATAATTTCATCGCCGTGTTTGATGGCATCGGCCTTGCCTGCCGCTTCCCATTTGTTCCACCAGCCGCCAAATTTCGCGACCAGATTATCCCCCGAAATTTCGTCAATCGCCTGCTGAACGTCTTTGGGCAGGGATTCGTATTTCTTTTTGTTCATCAGGAAGTAAAAACCGGCCACATAGGCCCCGGCATCGGTATGGTATTTCAAAAGCTCGTTGGCTTTTACCGCATTGACCAGGTCCCAGGTTGTCACCAGGCCATCGATATTGCCCTTTTGCAGGTTTTCATAAATGGCCGAAGGCGGCAAACCCACCGGCGATGCACCATAGGCTTCCAACATGGCCGAAACGGCCGGGCTTGGGGTGCGCAGGCGCAGGCCTTTCAAATCCTCAAGCGAGCGGACCGGTTTGTTCAGGGTATGGATCAACCCGCCTTCATGGGTAAACAGGGCCAGAACCTTGAAGTCCTTGTAATCGCTGCCCAGCATGCCTTCCTTATAAAGGTTCCACAGGGTTTCAGACCCTGTATCGGCATATTTGACCAAAAACGGCATTTCAATCACCGAGGCGGCGGGGTAACGGCCGCGCGGAATGCCATTCAGGCCGACAGCCATATCCATCACACCGGCGCGCACCTGGTCGGCCTGGCGGTCCACTTTGCCAAAGGCCGATGTCGCGTCATAAATTTTAACCTCGACCTTGCCGTGGGTTTTTTCTTCTAACTGTTTTGCCCAGGGTTCGAGAAAATCCTTCTGAAAGCCGTGGCTGGGCGGCAGGTAATGGCTGACTTTAAGGGTAATTTCGGCCGCATTGGCACAGGTCGCCCCGGCAAGGGCGGTTGCGCCCGCCAAAAGGCTAATCACGGTTTTACGTAAACTCAGTCGTTTCATTTCTCTCTCCCTGTTGATTTTCTTTGTTGTTGCGGCCGGGTTATTCCGTGCCACAACATTCCCGTCAGGCGGGATGATGCATTGGGTTATTGCGGTGCGGCGGCACCAAAGGCCGGCAGGCTTTGGCAGTGGGCATCGACCGCGCAAATTGTGGGATAGGCTGTTAGGTCGACATCAAACCGGCGGGCATTATAAACCTGCGGAACCAGGCAAAGGTCGGCCAGGGTGGGCTCGGTGCCCAGGCAAAATGGCCCTTCATCGCCATGCGGTGCGATCAGGGCTTCAAGTGTCTCGAACCCGGTTTGGATCCAGTGTCGATACCAGTCCTGTTTTTCATCTTCCGAGGCACCCAGCGTGCCGGTGATATATTTCAGGATGCGCAGATTATTAAGCGGGTGAATATCGCAGGCAATGGTCTGGGCAATTTCGCGCACCGCAAGGGCGGCGAATGGGTCCTGCGGGATCAGGCGCGGGGCCGGGTATGTGGCATCAAGCCATTCAATCAGCGCCAGGGACTGACCGAAAGTCTTTCCGTCAAACTGAAAGGATGGCACCAGCCCGGAAGGTTCCACCGCCTTGTAGGGGGTGGCGGATTGCGCGCCAATGCGAAGATCGATGGCGGTGACGGTTTCGGGGTGCACCCCCTTTAAATTCAGGGCGATGCGCACACGATAAGACGCCGATGACCGGAAGTAATCGTAAAAGGTTAGGTTGTTCAGTTTCATCCCTGGCTCTTTTTTTTAATGGCCTTGGTGGTGTTGGCTTTTGCCCACTCCATAGTGAAAGAAGCACATTTCAAACGCTGGCCAAACTCACCCGTAAAGGGGGTGTGATTGGTGCTGATGCGTCCTGATATGCGATTTCCTCTTTCGAATTGGAATTATGCTATATATAATCAATTACGCAATATGAAATTTTTACAGGCTTTTTGTGATCGTGACCGCAACACAGTCTCAGGACCCGGCTCTTATTGATCTGGCGGGCGAAGATAACGGCGATACCCGCAAGGGCATTCAATCCATCGAGGTGGGGGGGCGTATCATTTCCGCCTTGTGCGATTTTCAATATCCCGTTCCGCTAAAGGACCTGGCGGCAGCGGTGGGCATGCCTGCGGCAAAGGTGCACCGTTACCTGACCAGTCTGGCGCGCATCGGCCTTGCCCATCAGGATGAACAATCCGGGCTTTATGGCCTGGGGCCAATGGCGCTGCGCATGGGGCTGTCGGCGATTGAACGCAATGATGTGGTCATGCGGGCCGGGCGATTGTTGCGCGCCTTAACGCTTGATTGGCGGTCATCGGGGCATTTGGCCATTTGGGGCGAACGCGGCCCGGTTCTGATCCGTACCGAACATGGCGGGCCGCCGGTGATTTCGACAATGGGGCTGGGCACGGTGATGCCGCTTTTGCGATCGGCCACCGGGCAGGCCTTTTTGGCCGCCATGCCAAGTTCGGCCATTGAACATGTCATGCGTGCTGAACAGGATATTTTGCATTGGGATGATCAAAAGGTTGCCGATCTGATTGCCAATACCCAAACCCGCGGTGCTGCCGTGATTGAAGGGGATATTGTGCCGGGTCTTTCGGCCATCAGCGCGCCGGTTTTTAACCTGGATGGTTCGGTCGCCTGCTGTGTGACGCTAATGAACCCACAGGCCAATTATTTTCAACCGGGCCAACCGGCCTTTGAAGCGTTTTTGCGCGCCGTCGCCCAGTTCAATCAGGATTGGGGCGGGCGTGAACGTGCGACATCATAGATATGGGCGCGCCATCGTCACATGTTTTCAAGTTTACCAAGGAGGGTCATCAGCGCCTTAAAATCCTGCTCGCCAAGATGGGCGCGGACTTTCTGGTTATAGGTCATGCCAGCCTCGGCCAGAGATTTGAACGCGCTTTCACCTTGTTTGGTCAGCGTGATCAATGCGACCCGCCGGTCCTTTTCGTCTGGTTGGCGTTTAAGCCAGCGGCGCGCTTCGATCGAGGCAACAGCGCGCGAAACCTTGGTTTTGTGCAGGCCGGTACAGGTGCCAATGTCGGTTGCGGTTTGGGCGCCATATTGCCCAAGTGTCGCCAGCACCCGCCATTCTGATCGCGTCATGCGGTATCGGTCCCGATAGATATCGCGAAAACCGAAACTGACCTTTTCACTGGTGTGATGCAGCACAAAGGGCAGGAAAGCATGCAGGTCGAATTTTTCTGTCATCACGTTTGTTCGGTGTTTGATAGTTACAAAAATTATAGTTACGTCTGTAACTATATCAAATAATGTTAGGGAGAAGACAATGACGGATCACGTTGTTTCTGCAAAAAAGAACCCGGACGGTGATTTGGGCGAATTGCAGTACATGTCTGGCTTTGGGAACGATTTTGAAACGGAATGTTTGCCCGGTGTCCTGCCGCAGGGCCAAAATAGCCCGCAAAAATGCGCCTATGGTCTGTATGCCGAACAGCTTTCAGGTTCACCATTCACCGCACCGCGCGGTACCAATGAACGGTCCTGGCTGTATCGCATTCGCCCCAGTGTGCGCCACAATGGCAAGTTTGAAAAAGTTGACCATGCTTATTGGAAAACCGCACCCTGCCTGAAGGATCACAGCCTGGCGCTGGGTCAGTTGCGGTGGGACCCGGTGGAAATGCCCAGCGATGCGACCGATTTTATTGCCGGGATGCGCACCGTCACCACCGCAGGCGATGCCATGGGGCAGGCGGGTATGGCCTGCCATATCTATGTTTGCAATGCCGACATGGTCGATGATTACTTCTTTAATGCGGATGCTGAATTGCTGGTGGTGCCGCAAGTTGGCACGCTGCGCATCTTTACCGAACTGGGCATCATGGATGTCGCCCCGCTTGAAGTTGCGATCATCCCGCGTGGCATGATGTTTAAGGTGTCCATTTTGTCCAAGGGGCCGGATGGCGGGGCGCGCGGCTATGTGTGCGAAAATTACGGTGCCAAATTTACCCTGCCCGAACGTGGGCCGATTGGCGCGAATTGCCTTGCCAATCCGCGCGATTTTAAAACCCCCGTTGCCGCCTATGAGGACAAGGAAACACCGTGCCGGGTGCTGATTAAATGGTGCGGGGAGTTTCACCTAACTGAAATTGGCCATTCCCCGCTTGATGTGGTGGGCTGGCATGGCAATTACACGCCGTTCAAATATGATTTGCGCACCTTCTCGCCGGTGGGGGCCATTTTGTTTGACCACCCGGACCCGTCGATTTTCACGGTGCTGACGGCACCTTCGGGCGAGGTTGGAACCGCCAATATCGACTTTGTTATTTTCCCGCCGCGCTGGATGGTGGCGGAAAATACCTTCCGTCCGCCCTGGTATCATCGCAACATCATGAGCGAATTTATGGGCCTGATCGAAGGCCAGTATGATGCCAAGGAGCAGGGTTTTGTACCCGGCGGCATGAGCCTGCATAACATGATGCTGGCCCACGGCCCCGATACCGAGGGTTTCACCAAGGCATCGGAAAGCGAGCTTAAACCCGTCAAGCTCGATGGCACGATGGCATTTATGTTTGAAACCCGCCTGCCGCAGCAACTCACCCGCTTTGCGGCCGAGTTGCCCAGCCTGCAGGATGATTATCTTGATTGCTGGAAGGGCCTGGAACGCCGTTTTGATGGCACGCCCGAAGGCCGTCAGGACTAAGCCAGATTTCACTAGTGGAAATATGATTTCAAATAAAGACCGGATACACCCGGCAAGGAGACAGGACCATGAAACTCGCCACCCTTAAAGACGGCAGCCGTGACGGTAAACTGGTTGTGGTATCGCGCGATTTGCGCCGTTGCGCGCCGGTCGAAGGTATCGCAACCTTGCAACAGGCCCTTGATAATTGGGCATCTTCGCACGGCAAACTGGCCGATATTGCCGCACGACTGGAATCGGATGGCGCATTTGGCGATGCGTTTGATCAGGCCCAGGCGCATTCGCCATTGCCGCGTGCGTTTCAGTGGGCGGATGGCTCGGCTTATGTCAACCATGTTGAACTGGTGCGCAAGGCACGCGGTGCCGAAATCCCCGACAGTTTCTGGACCGACCCGTTAATGTATCAGGGTGGTTCTGACAGTTTCCTGGCCCCGCAGGCCCCGATTGTGATGGGGGACGAAGCCTGGGGCATCGATATGGAAGGCGAGGTTGCCGTTGTGACCGATGATGTCGCCCAGGGCGCAACGCCAGAGGAAGCCCGCAAGGCCATTCGTCTGATCATGCTGGTGAATGATGTGTCCCTGCGTGGCCTTATTCCGGCGGAACTGGCAAAGGGTTTTGGCTTTTTCCAGTCCAAACCATCTTCGGCCTTTTCCCCGGTTGCGGTGACGCCCGATGAACTGGGCGATGCCTGGGATGGCGGCAAGGTGCATTTGCCCTTGAATGTGGATTTGAATGGCAAGCCCTTTGGCCGGGCCAATGCCGGGATCGACATGACCTTTGATTTTGGTCAGCTTATCGCCCATGCGGCCAAAACCCGCCCGCTTTGTGCCGGTAGCATTGTCGGCTCGGGCACGGTTTCCAATAAACTGGATGGCGAACCGGGTAAACCGGTGGCCGATGGCGGTGCAGGTTATTCCTGTATTGCCGAAATCCGCATGATCGAAACCATCTGCGATGGCAAACCGACCACCCCTTTCATGCACTTTGGCGATAATGTCAAAATCGAAATGTGCGATGCCAATGGTCAGTCGATTTTTGGCACCATTGATCAGGTGGTGGAGCAACATAAAGGCTAGGGCCAGCGCTCAAACGCTCGCTCGGTCATAAATTGAGACTTGTTTAAATTCAGCCCCTGTTGCCGAGGGTGACAGGGGCTGGTTTGTCAATTGCTTTTGCTTTGACTGTCAATTACCAGAAAATTGTACATTTTTAGGGTGTTATATTGGTTGGCGATAAAGTTTATCTTTGGTTTCCGGGAACCAAAGATCATCCTTTTCGTTATCTGGTCGGTTCGTTCAAGCTTTCAATCAATGTGCCGGGCATGTTGCCCCTCACATCGATTGAAAGCTGCGTTCCGTTTCTGTTTTGTGGTGCCGCTGTTCGGGATGGCGGGAATTTAATAGGGATAAATTCAGCCCGTGATATCAGGTCAAACCGGCTCTGATGGAATAAAAACTTTCAGTGAAATTGGTTGGCTATACGGTTTGAGGTTTTCGCGAAGCGTTTTTTGCGGTAGCTAAATATTGCCGAAAATTTGAAAAGTAACAGCAGAAAGAAAGTGCGAGGTTGCTGCAATGAAGAACGTACTGACTTTCCGAAATATTATTATCGCGATTCCTTTGCTTGCCGTCATTTTGGTGCTTGATTACGCCTTGCCCCAAGTCGATGTGGTGAGAGCTGTCGGCGTTGAAATCAAGCGTTTGGACACCGAGGATACCAATACCGGGCAGCAGCGCACGCGGGATGTCTATTTTTTGCAGACAGAGACGCAGGGCGGGAAGCCGCGCGTGTATCGGAATGAAGATAATTTTCTGTATTGGAAATTTGATTCAGCAGATCTTCAGGCCCAGGTTCAGTCTTATGCGGCGGACAAGCAGCTTATCGCGGTAAGACGGTATGGTTGGCGCATTCCGGCATTTTCCATGTTCCCCAATGCTGTCAAGGCATGGCCGGTCGAGCCGGGTTACAGCCATATCCCAGTTTTTAACACCATTGTGATTGTTGGCCTTTTGGGGCTGGTGGCGTTTGTCTTTTTCCGTTTGCGGCGTTTGTTCAAAGCCCGGGACCTGAAACGTGAAGAACGAGAATTGGAGCACAGGCAGCAAGAAGAACGTAAAGCACGCGAGGCCGAAGAAGCGGCGGATCGTGCGCGTCAGGAAGCCCGCCATAAAGATGCCGACATTGAGTCTTTTCTAAACTCCGATGATCGTAAAACTGACTAATCTATTACAAGGGCTGAACCGAAAGATATGCTGAGGCAAACGGAAACCTACGACCTTGAAGCCGGGGTCCTGACATTGACAACACCTGTACGTGAAGGACCTGATCTGTTTCGCATTGCGGAACGTGTAAATCCCAAAAGAGCGTTTTTGTTTGTCTCTACCATTCTGGGGCGCCATATCCCGGTTGATCCAAAAGAGCATCGCGCTGTGTTGCAGCAATTGGCCCAAAAGGTATCGGCGTATCTTTTGTCCGGCCCGGTATTTGTTATGGGCTTTGCAGAGACAGCGGTTGGCATTGGCGCGGGCGTTTTTGATTGTCTCAGGTTGTCTGACCCGGAACGTGAAATGGGTTATCTGACAACAACGCGCTTTGCGCCGGCCGGGGCGCAGGAATGGTTCAGGATTGAAGAAAGCCATTCACACGCGGTTGACCATCTGATTTTTAAACCAGGGCCGGGGGTGCTTCATAGTGGGCCAGATGCCACCTTGGTGATTGTGGACGACGAAGCCACCACAGGCGCAACCTTTGCCCAGCTTGCCGCCGGATTAAAGGCGCAAGGGCTGACCTTTGGTCGCCTTGTTCTGGTAACATTGACAGACTGGTCAGACGGCAAAGCGGGTGATGCCGTTGGCGGGATATTCGAGGATGCCGATATCTTCAGCGTGACCGCCCAGAACGGGACATGGTCATGGACCCCTGATCGGACCAAAAAACCACGCGCCCTTCCCGGGGCGTGCGATCCTTCCGTTGCGGCCTGGATACCCAGTTCAGTTCAGGAATTTGCCGCCCCGCGTCTTGGGCTTTCCAGCCGTGATGCCCGGCAATCCGGGCGGGATATTCTGTCAATTCTTCAGCATAATGGCTTTGAATTGCCTGCTGACGGGGACCGCGTTTTGGTGGTTGGCGCTGGCGAGCATGTCTGGCAACCGATGCTGGCGGCAGAAGCCCTTGGTGAGCGTGGCTTTTATACACGCTTTATCACAACCACCCGGTCCCCCATCCTGCCTGGCGATACCATTCGCCATAAATTGAGTTTCCCGGATCATTACGGGCAAGGGTTTTGGATGTATATGCATAACGTTGTGCCGTCAGACTGGGATCGCATCCTGTTTTTTACCGAGACCGGGGCCGACGGGCTGTGCGACACGCTGTTATCTGCACTGGGCCAAATAGATGTGATTGACGGCGCAGGTGCGATTTCCATCCTGAAGCCGACGGAAGGAAAGCCGTAGTGCGTCCTGTTTTCTTTTCTGACCTTGATGACACGATCTTTCAGACAGCGCGAAAGATGAAGGAATCCCCGCATCCCGGCCGATTGGCGAGCGAGGCGCTGAATGGCAGTCATTCCTATATGTCTGCGTCGCAGGATGTGATGATGACATGGTTGTTGTCCACGACACGGTTCATCCCCGTCACGGCCCGGTCATCCGAAGCGCTGGGGCGCTGTAAGTTGCCATTTGCAGATTATCAGATTTGCACGAATGGCGGCGTGATCCTGACACCTTCCGGCTCTCCTGATCTGGTGTGGCATGAAAGGATGAAGCGCGAGGCGGATGCCGTAACCGCCGAGCTTGAAAATTTGATTTCTTTCATGTCGCAGCCCGCCCTGGCAGACAGGTTTCGCTACTGGATTGTCGAGGATCTTGGGACGGGGTTTTATTTTTGTGTCAAATCGAACGAAAATGCCCGGTGCCTTGATGAAATAGATGAGGCGTTAAGCCAGATTGCCGCACCGCGACTGGTGCGGCATCGCAATGACAATAACCTGTCATTTACACCCGCAGGTATTTCCAAGCGATGCGCGGTTCAATATTTGTCGGAAAAGCTGGCGCTTGATGGATCATCCGTGCCGGTCTTTGGTATGGGCGACAGTCTGACAGATTTACCCTTTATGGCGGTGTGCGACATGCTGGTTATCCCGGGCAATTCGCAAATCGCACAAAAGAAATTGCAATTGGAGGATCGCTGATGTCTCCACCCTCCCGATTAATTACAGGGTCTTATCACCCGGGAGACGTCATATTCCTTCTTAAACAGGTTCAAATTACGCCAACGGATATTGCAACCAAGGAACGCAATATCCAAAGCGGCACCGTGCATTATTCCGAGATGATTTCAGAGGAGCGTCGGCCTGACGCGCGCTATCTGGAAATTTTTGAAGCCGCGCGTCAGCAAAGCGAAGACCGGATTGCACGCGAAATCTCGGCCCTTGCCCGGCATATTCGCGCGCGTATCAATAATCACTCGCTTGATCGTCGCATTACGCTGTGTTCGCTCGTGCGGGCCGGGGTGCCTTATGGTGTTTTACTGCAACGCGAATTGACCGCCCTTGGCGTGGATAGCCAGCATTTCGGCATTTCAATCATTCGCGACCGCGGCCTTGATCGCAATGCCATTGATTTTATTCTGAATGAACGCCCGATTGATGGTGTCATCTTTGTCGACGGCTGGACCGGGAAGGGGGCGATTTCGACCGAATTGAGCAAATCCTGGCAGGAAATTACCGGTCGGCCTGAGGTCGAACTGGCTGTTTTGGCAGACCCCAGTGGTTTTGCAACCATGGCAGGCTCACACGAGGATTGGCTTATTCCGTCGGGTATTTTGGGGGCAAATGTTTCAGGTTTGATCAGCCGGTCGATCCTGAACAAACAGGTTATCGGTCCGACCGATTTTCATGGCTCCATCCCGGTAAATCATTTGGCAGATATCGACATATCGCTTGATTTTGTGGATCGCATTACAAACCGCATGCCGAAATATAGGGGTAATTCTGCGATCACAGCGCCGGAAACCGATTTAGGAAGCCTGCGTAAACGGGCTTTAGCCTGTATTAATGTCGTCGCCGACTTATTTGGTATCGATAATTATAATCGGATTAAGCCAGGCATTGCCGAGGCGACGCGGGCCGTTTTGCGCAGGCGCCCCAAAAAAGTCATAATCAGGTCACTGGAAGACCCTGATCTTGCAGCACTTATTCACCTGTGCCAGGTGGACGAGATCGAACTGCTTGAAAACGCAGAGCTTACTGGTCCTTACCGCGCCATAACGTTGATTGAAAAAATGTCCTGACGATGCGTCACATTTCACAATGACGGTGCATTTTCAGACGGCGATATTGGGATGAGCATGGTGTTGAGAAACGAGATACAGGTTCGGTTTTTATCTTTGATACTTGGATAAAGAAAGCCTGCATTAAAGGATGTGTTGAGGTTGCGATGCTGCTGTCAGCGCATTATTTCAGTGAGTGCTGATGATGGATGGCGTTTTTTTGGAAATGATCGAGTTCACAGACATAAAGACTGTTAACTTCTATAAGTCATGTAAAAGTGATAATGGAAATCTGTGTTTTGCGAAGGTTCCAGAAAAATAAAATAAATTTATCACATTTCTATTTAGACTAGATTGTATCAATATACACGTTAAATGCTCCGTTGATGATAAAATCCACGATTCGGAGAATTAAGGAGAATTAAATGAGTATTTCCCTTTCCAAAGGTCAGACTTTGTCTCTCGAAAAGGATTCGGGTTTATCCAAGGTATTTATGGGCTGTGGCTGGGACCCGGCGAAACCCGAAAAGAAGGGCTTTTTTAGCAGCCTTCTGGGGGGCGGTGGCGCCGATGAAATTGACCTTGATGCCTCGGTCATTGTTTTTGATGCCAATAAAAATGCCATTGATCTGGTGTGGTTTCAGCAACTGAAATCAAAAGATAACGCCATCAAGCATAGCGGCGACAATCTGACCGGCGAAGGCGATGGCGATGACGAGATCATCTATGTCGATCTCAAGGCTTTGGATTCTCGTGCAAAATACCTTGTTTTCACCGTGAACAGCTTTCGTGGCCAGACGTTTGACGAAGTCGATAACGCTTTTGCACGTTTGGTTGATCAGAGCAAAAATGCGGAAATTTGCCGCTATACTCTGGCCGAGAAAGGCCGTCATACCGGTGTGGTGATGGCGTCGATGGAAAAAACGGGCTCTGGCTGGCAACTGACAGCTCATGGCACACCGACCAATGGTCGTACTGCGCATGATCTCGCAGATGCGGCACTGGCATCTATTTAAGGAGAATGTCATGTTAAACTGGTTAAAAGAAAACGCAGCGCAGGCACGGTCGAAGCTGACAGCAGAGGCCTCGAAATTTAAAAACCGGGCCTTCATGGAAGCCGTTGTCAATGGCTGTGCCCTGGTTGCTGCCGCAGACGGGAGCATTGACTCCTCTGAAAAGCAAAAAATGGCCGGCTTTATTGAACGTGCAGACGAGCTCAAGCACTTTGATATGCGCCAGATTATCGAGGTTTTCCAGAAAGCCGCGGGTGATTTTGAATTCGATCACGAGATCGGTAAAGCCTCGGCGCTGAAAACCATCAGCAAAATTAAAGGCAATGATGAGCAAGCCCGCCTGCTGGTCCGGGTTGTTTGTGCCATTGGCGCTGCTGACGGCGATTTTGACCCGCAAGAAAAGGCGATGGTCGCCCAGATCGCACGCGAGCTTGGCCTTAATCCTGCCGATTTCGATCTCTAAGCCATTACTCGTTTTCGGGCAGGCCTGCGCGCCTGCCCGTTTTCATACATGCTGGAAACATAAATGCACGAACTCGACACCTACCAGCTGACTGTTGTCGCTCTTGGCGCGATCGCTTTTGGCATTTACCTGCTGATCAAAGGTGGCGACTGGACAATTGATAACGCAGTGGTCATTGCCGAAAAATCCGGTTTGTCCAAGCTTTTCATCGCCGCGACAATTGTTGCCTTCGGAACGTCCGCCCCAGAGCTTTTCACGTCTGTAAACGCGAACTTGTCGGGCTATCCGGGCATTTCAGTGGGCAACGTGATCGGTTCAAATATTGCCAATGTTCTGATGGTGATTGGCATTTCCGCCGTGATTGCGCCGATTGTCTTTCGCCGTAGCCAGGTGCGCGTGGATGCGCTGGTGATGTTGGGTGCCACCGGTGCCATGATTGTTGCCATCATGTACGGGCTGTTGCCGCGCTGGGGCGGTTTTGCAATGGTCGCGGCGATTATTCTTTATGTTGTTTATCAATATAAGGCCGCCAAACTTGATGTTGATGAAGTCGAGGAACATGAATCGCACAATGCTTACCCTGGCGTAATGCTGGCTGTCGGTATTGTGACGCTGATCGTTGGTTCCGAGCTTCTGGTTCAAGGTGCCGTGGCAGGTGGTATGGCGCTTGGCGTTCCCGAGGCTGTTATCGGCATGACGGTGATCGCATTCGGAACCTCGCTTCCTGAATTGACTGCTTGTGTGGCAGCCGCGCGCAAGAACCACTCCGACATGATCATTGGCGGAATTGTTGGCTCCAACATCTTTAATATCTTGTCTGTCATGGCGGTTTCTGCGGTTGCAAAACCGTTGGTTATCGAAAGCCGCTTTGCCGGCTTTGACATGCCGATTGTTGCCGGGGTGACAGCGCTTTTTGCGGTGCTCCTGCTTTTCGTGGGCAGAATTGGCCGGGTGACAGGTGGCTTGATGGCGGCGGGTTATCTCGCATTTACGGTGTTCCAGTACCAGTACTGACCGGTGACATACATTTTCAGAGAAGATGAATTGCACATTTTCTCGACGCTCTCTGACTAGAAAGGATCAACAAAATGGCTCTTACGCTTTCGAAAGGTCAAAACCTCTCGTTAACCAAAACAGACCCGGGACTGTCGAAAATCCTTGTTGGTCTGGGGTGGGATGAACGCCAGACGGATGGCGCTGAGTTCGATCTTGATGCCTCGGCATTTTTGCTTTCTGAAGCGGGTAAAGTCCGCAGTGACGCCGACTTCATTTTTTATAACCAGATGAATTCCACATGTGGTTCCGTAAGCCACACCGGCGATAACCGTTCCGGCGCGGGTGACGGGGATGACGAAGCGATTAAGGTCAATCTCGACACGGTCCCGGCCGATGTTCAGAAGATCGCAATTACCGTAACGATCCATGACTTTGAAGCGCGCAAGCAATCTTTTGGTCAGGTGACCAATGCCTTCATTCGCATTGTCAATGATGTGACAGGCAGCGAAGTCGTCCGTTATGACTTGACCGAAGACTATTCGACAGAAACCGCAATGGTTTTTGGCGAGCTGTATCGCCACAACGGCGAATGGAAATTCCGCGCTGTTGGCCAGGGCTATAATGGTGGCTTGGCCGCGCTGAGCAAACAGTACGGCGTTAATATCAGCTAATCTTGATTACTGTGACACCCATCATGTCAGTGTTCGTACACCGGCATGTTTTCGTAAATTAATGGAAGGAACTTACAATGGCTGTATCACTTCAAAAGGGTGGCAACGTTTCACTGACCAAAGAAGCTCCGGGTTTGAGCAAAGTCGTCGTCGGGCTTGGCTGGGATCCGCGCGCAACGGATGGTGCGGATTTTGACCTTGATGCGTCGGTTTTCGTTTGCGGTGAAGATGGCAAAGTGCTCTCCGATGGTCACTTTGTTTTCTATAACAACACCAAAAGCCCGGATGGCTCGGTTGAGCATACTGGCGATAACCGCACCGGTGCGGGCGATGGTGACGACGAACAGGTTAAAATCGACCTCGATAAAGTGCCGGCCGATGTCAAAAAGCTGGTCTTTGCCGTGACCATTCACGAAGCTGCCACGCGCAAGCAGAATTTTGGTCAGGTCGCCAATGCGTTCATGCGGGTTATCAACCAGGACGGTGACAAGGAACTGGCCCGTTATGATCTGTCCGAAGATTACTCCATCGAAACCGCAATGATTTTCGGTGAAGTATATCGTCACAATGACGAATGGAAGTTCAAGGCCATTGGTGCCGGGTTTGAGGGTGGCCTTGCCCCGCTCGCATCCTCCCATGGCGTGAATTTGGGATAAGCCAGATTTGCAATGCGCGCGGATCAAATTCCGCGCGCATTTTTTGTTTTAGAAATCGAAATCGGCACAGAACATCATTTGTACGAATGTCAGGAGATCTGCCATGACGACCCTTGCCATGGGCGCAAATGCCCCCCTTCCATCCCTGACGTTTGAACTTGATGTTATCTTGTCCCAAGGAAGCCAGATCGATGTTACGGCCTTGCAGCTTTATGCCAACGGCAAAGTGCGCGGCGACGGTGACATGTGCTTTTTTAACCAAACAACCATTGGCGGCGGGGCGGTATCGCTAAGTACGCGTTCCGATCGGCAAAGTTTTGCTTTTGATCTGGGAAAAGTTGGCCCCGATGTCGAAAAAATTGCCGTGAACGCGACGCTTGAAGGCGGTGCCTTCTCGTCTGTGCGCGATGTAAAGGTTTCGACATCGGACGGTATTGAAATGCCGGTCGATACCTCTGGCCGTTCGGAAGCAGCGTTGATCCTGTGCGAAATTTACCGGCGCAATGGTCAATGGAAAATACGAAATGTCAGCCAGGGCTTTAATGGCGGGTTACAGGCCCTGGCCGAACATTTCGGTGTTGAGGTTGCTGCGCCGGCCAGCCCGGAACCGGCACCTGCGCCTGCACCGGAACCGGCCCCCGCACCAAGGCGTTCATCCGTTCCTTCAACGCCGAAATCCACGGTTAATCTTTCCAAGGTTTCCTTGACCAAGAAGGAAAGCACGATTTCCTTGAAGAAGGATGACGGCAAGTTTGGTCGCATCCGGGTTAATCTGAACTGGAACCAGAAGTCAAAGCCTGGCGGGTTTTTTGGCATGGGCAAGCGCAGCATTGACCTTGATCTGGGGGCATTTGTTGAATTCCAGTCGGGTGAAAAGGGTGTTGTTCAGGCACTTGGCAATTCATTTGGCGCCTTGCATGAACTGCCTTTTACCCAGTTGATGGGCGATGATCGCTCCGGCACATCAGCAGATGGCGAATGGCTGGAAATTAATGGGGATGCGTGGCCCTCGTTTCGGCGGGTTCTTATTTTTGCGTTCATTTACGAAGGTGTTGCCAACTGGCACGAAACAGACGGTGTCATTCGGATGATGGTCCCCGGCCAGCCCGAGGTCGAAGTTCGTATGAATGAATTAAGTACGAATAAAAATGACCGTATGTGTGCCATCGCCCTTTTGGAAAATACCAACAACCAGATTCATGTTAGCCGCGAGGTTCGTTTCTTTTCGGATCATGAAAAGGTCGACAAGAGTTATGGCTGGGGATTGAGATGGCGTGCGGGCCGAAAATAAGGCCTGATTGCAGCTGTTTATCAATGAAAGGCTTATGTCATGAGAAGACTTCCGGTCTACCTTCTGCTTGATACCTCGACATCCATGCGCGGCGAGGCGATTAATGCCGTCCGCGACGGGCTTGATTTGCTGGTTAGTACGCTACGCCAGGACCCGTATGCGCTTGAAACGGCTTATTTGTCCGTGATTACGTTTGATAGTGCGGCCAAACAGGTTGTCGCATTAACGGAATTAACCGAATTCCAGGCACCAGAAATAGAGGCCAATGGCACCACGTCGCTGGGCGAGGCGCTGTCGCTGGTGGCAGATTGTATGGGCCGGGAAGTCCATAAATCGGCTGCTGAAACCAAAGGGGACTGGAAGCCCCTGGTGTTTTTGATGACCGACGGTGCCCCCACCGATAGCTGGCAGCAAGGTCTTGCGGCGTTTCAGGCGGCAAAGCCTGGTATGGTCGTATGCTGTGCGGCCGGGCCGCGTGCCGATACCAAGGTGCTCGAGGCGATTTCCGAAATTGTCGTGACGCTTGATACGGCGGACGGGGCGACGATTGCGTCCTTCTTTAAATGGGTCTCGGCATCCATCACGACCTCTTCGCGTAAGGTCGATCTGAAAAAAGATGATGTTGGGGGTGTTGATGAACTTCCACCGACGCCAGCGGGGGTCAACCTGACAAAATCCTGATTTCGCCATGAGCGGAACCAAAGGGCATATTTGAAAGGACCAACATGAGAAGACTTCCCGTTTATATTCTCCTTGATACGTCTGGCAGTATGCAGGGCGAGCCGATTGAGGCTGTTAATTCCGGCATGGAGACCCTGATCGGCGCGTTGCGCCAGGACCCCTATGCCCTTGAAACCGTTTACATGACCATCATTACCTTTGATGCAGACGCCAAAACGGTTGTTCCCTTGACCGCGCTTGAAGATGTGGTGCTGCCCCAGATCACCACGCCGCGTTCTGGCCCCACCCATTTGGGCCTTGCACTGGAGACCCTGGGTAAGCAGGTTCGTAATGACATCATCAAAAGCACGGATGAAGCCAAGGGCGATTGGGCACCGTATCTGTTTGTGATGACAGATGGTAAACCTTCCGATACCCAGCTTTATCAAGAACAATGTGCCGCAATGCGGAAATTGGGATTTGCCAATATCATTGGCTGTGCTGCTGGGCCGAAAGCGCGCGAAGAAGACCTGAAGCCATTATGCGATCATGTTTTGCGTCTTGATACGATGGATGGCAGCGCCTTTGCCCAGCTTTTCAAATGGGTTTCCGAAGTGATTGCCTCGGGAAACAAAAGCCTTGGCAGCAATGCAACCGCCAGCTTGCCACCCCCGCCACCGGAAATTAACGTGGTGTTGTAATGCGCAAATTTCCTGTTTTTTTGGTCATTGATGTTTCAGAATCGATGGCCGGTGATGCGCTGATCGAGCTTGAGAACGGGATGCGTCAAATCACCTCAGATTTGATGACCGATCCTTATGCGCTTGAAACCGCCTGGCTGTCGGTTATTGCCTTTGCTGGCCGGGCCAGAACCTTAACCCCGCTGACCGAACTGCCCGAATTTGTGCCGCCGCATCTTCCTGTTGGCGGGGGCACCGGGTTGGGCGGCGCGCTTATTCATCTGATGGATGAAATTGACCGCAATGTAACGGTCAACACGCCCGGGCAAAAAGGGGACTGGAAACCGTTGGTGTTTTTAATGACCGATGGTGTCCCGACAGATGATGTCGAACCGGCTCTAAGACGGTGGAAACAGGACTATGCCCAGCGCGTGGCGCTTGTTGCGGTCTCTATTGGCGGTGGCGGCGACCCGGCGATTTTGTCGCAATTGACCGATGATATTATCCCCTTTGACGATACGGCAGAGGGCGCGTTTAAACGTTTCATTATGTGGATCACCAATTCGGTTAAAAGCTCGACCCGCAGTGTGACGGCAGGCGGCGGGATATCGCTGGCCAAGATCGGAGACGATGTTTCCGGGGCACGGGCGCTGCGTTTGCCGTTTGAAGCCGTTGATGATCGCTATGCGGTGTTTGTGGGGCGCTGCGCCAAAAACCGGGCGCCCTATATTGTCAAATATGAACGTCACCTAAACCAGATCGGATCACAGGACCCCCGCTTGGCAGAGCTTTTTAAGCGGCGCGACTATATGTTAACCGCCGCCGTGCCGGTGCAGGAGGACTATTTCGAGCTATCCGATGGCTCGCGGACGGATGCAAGTGTCAGTTCCATTCAACTGATTGGCCAGCCTGATTGTCCGCATTGCCATGCGCCGTTTGGCATGGCGGTGTGTGCCTGTGGCGGTATTCACTGCGTGCAGGGGGATGGCCCCGCGCACTGCCCGTGATGTGGGAAGACCGGTAATTATGGTGTTTCAGACGGATCGGATGGCGGCTTTGACATCGCGCGAGGCCGGGGATGAGCCAAAGCCGGGATCCAGAAACCTATGAGGGCATTGCCTTTCGCGCTTTTGTCGAAACCTTGTGCTGTAATGGCTATCGGGTGCCGTCACATATCCCGCCCGGGTTGGAGAACCTGACCGACGCGGAACTGACTGTGCTGGCGTATCTTGAAGACGTTTCCCAGGATCGATCTTCTGTGACGGAGCCGTTAGCGGCAGCAGAAAGCCCTGTTGCGGAAGAACAAATTGCCGATGAAACAGAGCAAGAAAACCAGACACCATGCGATGCTGCGGAGCCTGAGCCGGAGCCGGAGGCAGGCATAGAGGATCATGCCGCGCCGGGTGTTGACGAAAGCTCCGATGATGAAGCTGCAGATTATGTTGAGGGTGACGACGCCACTGTGACAGAGACAGTGACCGCGACCGTGACCGACCAGCTTCTCGAGGGCGAAACAGCCCCCGTGGAGCAGAGTTTGTCGGCACCGGAAGGGGATGCGTCAACTGCCGAAGAGACGACCGATCAAAGCGCTGATGACCAACTGTCGGACAGCACGCGATCAAGGGAGGACGACACGTTGATCAATGGGCCTGGTGGTATTCCCAAAACCGGTATGGAGCCATCCTATTCGGAGCCAGATCGTCTTAACCTGAAAAACGGGCGTTCTCGTCAACTCTATGAAGCGGTCATCGAGGGTTATTCTGATATTGAGATCACAGATGACGGCGGTACCGGTTTGTCGATTTCGTCAGATGGGCAGGTTTCGGGGCAGGATATTCAGGCGGGTGAATATACCCTGTTTCTCAAAGCGATGAAGCAGGATCGTCCGGTTGTTATCCGCGCGCGATTATCAATCATTCCCGACCCCCGGGACCTTTGGAAGACCATTGCGTCCGATCAGGACGCGCCAATGGCCAAACCGGACCAGGATTTTGATTGCCAGATTGGGGACGGACTTATTGTCGCCGTGAGCAAGCGGGGGCGCTCCCATGCCCAGGAAGGCAAATATCGCGATGACGATTTTCGCATCCGGGCCGATATCGAAAGCGGATGGCACATTTTGATTGTGGCCGATGGGGCCGGGTCTGCCGAGCTTAGCCGGGAAGGCAGCAAGATTGCCTGTGAAACCGTTATGGCGGCGTTACCCGGCCTTCTGGCCGAAAAGGTAGATCCGTATCTTGAGGAAACCCTGGCACGATATGACGAGGATCCTGACTCCTGGGCGACCGAAGTGCGCAGCGATTTGCTTTATCCCGTTTTGCCAGAGGCCGCACTCAGAGCCGCCCACGCGATTGAGGATGCAGCCGCAGAATTAAAACGAGAGTCACAAGAGTTTTCAACCACCCTTGTGATTGCGATGTCGCGCAAGATATCTGGCCGGTGGTTCACGGCAAGTTTTACGGTTGGTGACGGGGGTGTTGCCCTGTTCGATGCCAAGGCAGAAACGGTTACGGTTATGTGCCGGCCCGACAGTGGCGAGTTCGCCGGTCAGACGCGGTTTCTTGCCTCGTCAGAATTTCGCGATCCGCAGGCGGTGATGGGCCGTGTTTTTGTCAACCTTGGCAAAGATTACACCGTTCTTGCCGCGATGACAGACGGTATCACAGACCCTAAATTTCCGACCGATGCCGCCTTTGCCAATGCCGGGAACTGGACGTCTTTCTGGACGACGGACCTGTGTGCGCAGGTTGACCTTGAGGCGGACAATGATGCCATTGAAGACCAAATGATGGCCTGGCTTGATTTCTGGTCACGCGGCAACCACGATGACCGAACCATTGCCTTGATGATGCCAAAGCCAAGCCAACAACAGGCAGAAACCGAGGGAAAGCCAGAGGAAGCCGCATCAGAAACCGTCGCTGAACCTGAACCGGAAGAACGTGCGCCCCGAACGCCCGCAGCGCAGGATAAAACAGATGCTAATCGGGCGGACGGGCAATGAGCATTGTAAATTTGACATCGGAAGGCGGGAAGCCTGTTTCTTTTGTCGATGAGGTCATTGCTTCTGGGGCCATGAAGGACATTTATGTCAGCCCCGACAAAACCTATGTGGTTGGCTTTTTTCGGGATGCGCAGGACGCCACCCTTAAGGAACGTCTGCGCGAAATTACCACGCGCTACAGAAACAACCTTTTTGACAAAGACAGTGGTGATTTCTGGAAAGATTACTTTTGCTGGCCGACCGACACGGTGGAATATAACGGGCGGATCGGGGTTGTCGTGCCGTTTTATGCGTCGAATTTCTTCTTTCAGTTCGGCAGTGTAAAAGACGATATGCTTAAAATTCGCGGCAAGGACAAAGAAGGCAAATGGTTTGCTTCTGCATCCAACCGCGAGAAATTTCTCGACCCGCGTGAGAAGGGCAACTGGCTTACACATCTTCAGATCTGTTTGTCGATCTCGCGTGCGGTGCGGCGACTGCATATGGCGGGCCTCGCGCATTCCGATTTAAGCTATAAAAACGTTCTGGTTGATCCAACAACCGGCAAGGCCTGCCTGATCGATATTGACGGGTTGGTGGTGCCGGGCAAGTTCGCCCCCGATGTGGTTGGCACGCCGGACTTTATTGCGCCCGAGGTGATCGCGACCCAAGATCTCGCCAAAGATGACCCGCAACGGGTTTTGCCGTCTCGCACGACGGACCGTCATGCCTTGGCCGTTTTGATTTATATGTATCTGTTTTTCCGTCATCCGCTGCGCGGGCGAAAGGTGAATGACCCGGATGCCGCGCGTGACGAGGAACTGAGCATGGGCGAGCGCGCCCTGTTTGTTGAGCATCCCACCGATGACAGCAACCGGGTTCGCCCCGATGACTTAAGACCCCAGTCGCTGCCTTGGGGCGACCCGGCGCAACGGCCTTACACAATGGCCGGCCCGCTTTTAACTGAATTGTTTGACCGGGCCTTTATCACCGGTTTGCATGCACCGGAAAAACGCCCGTCTGCCGCCGATTGGGAAAGTGCGTTAATTCGCACGATGGATATGATACAGCCATGCTCGGCAGGCTGTGACATGGGCTGGTTTGTGTTTGATAATACACGCGCGCCGGTTTGTCCGCATTGTGGCACGCCCTATCGCGGGAAGTTGCCGGTGCTGAACCTGTATTCAAGCCGAAGCAAAGGCAGCTTTCACCCCGATAATCACCGGGTGATGGTATGGGATGGGCAATCGCTTTTTCCTTGGCACGTTAACCGCACGATTTTCCCGAACGAGCACCTTAATGCCGCGTTGAAAAAACGGGTGGGCTATTTCCAGCTGCATCAAGGCGACTGGTATTTGGTCAATGAAGCCATGCCAAGCATGAAAAATATCTCAACAAATCAGGAAATAGCCATTGGCGATCATGTGAAGCTTGAAGAGGGCTTACAGGTCTTGTTGTCCTCGCAGGAGGGCGGACGGCTGATCCAGGTGCAGATGGCAGGGGCGTGATCTGATCGTTTCGCGCTTTCATTGGTAAAAGGGGCGGCATCCAGTGACGGGTGCCGTTTTGATTTTGCGCTATCCTCTTTGTTTTTGGCAAAGCCCGGATTTTTCTGCGGGGATCGTAGTGTTGCGAGGCTGATTTGATTAAGGATCGTCCCGCTCCCAAAACAACCGCTTTTGGGGCATCACCGCTATAACCCCACAGAAATGAATGATTTTTCATCGGCACCATGAAACGGGCCCTGTTTTGGGGTAGGATGTATCGAGATGTAAATTCACGGCGGAGGCAGGGTTATGAAAATCGGGATTGTCGGGGCAGGCATGGTGGGCAGTTCGGCCGGATATGCCATTGCCCTGATGGGCATTGCCAGTTCGGTAATATTTGTGGATCGCAACACGGACCTCGCCCGCGCCCAGGCCGAGGATATTTCCCACGCCGTGCCGTTTATGTCTTCCTGTCTTGTTCATGCCGGGGATTATGATGACCTTAAGGGGGCGTCGGTGGTTATTCTGGCTGCAGGAGTCAGCCAAAAACCCGGTGAAACACGGCTGGAGCTTTTGGGCCGCAATGCAGCGGTGTTTCGCGAGGTAGTGGGCGAAGTTTTGCGCGTGACGCCTGATGCGATTTTGCTGATTGCGTCTAACCCCGTGGACATTATGACGCAAATTACCGCCCGTCTTTCGGGCTTGCCGGCAGAGCGGGTGATCGGATCGGGGACGATCCTGGATAGTGCGCGGTTTCGCAGCCTTTTGGGCCGGCATTTGGGGATTTCACCGCAATCGGTGCATGCCTATGTGCTGGGCGAACATGGCGATAGCGAGGTTCTGGCCTGGTCCAATGCCCGGGCAGGGTCGGAACCGTTATTATCCTTCGCAACCCAGCTTGGCGCACCGCTGAGTGACGCGGTAAAGGCGGAAATTGATGATGGCGTGCGCAATGCCGCCTATAAAATCATTAATGGCAAGGGGGCGACCTATTACGGCATCGGGGCTGGCTTGGCACGCATCGTCAAATCTATTGCTCAGGACCATCAGGATGTATTGTCCGTTTCGGTTGTGACCGGCAATGTGGCGGGGGTTGAGGATGTGGCCCTGTCGATCCCGCGTGTGGTCGGGGCATCGGGCATCTGTGCCGATATGATGCCAACCCTGGATGATGCCGAAAGTGAAGCCCTGCATCGCAGTGCCAGCTTGTTAAAATCGACCGTTGAGGCCGTTGCCCTGTAAGGAATGCTCGCAAATTTCGCCTAAGTGT
>JBNKVZ010000019.1:0-44082 GCA_050299455.1 Thalassospira sp. | reverse complement strand
GGGCCAGTTCGTCCGGTTTCAAGCTGACGAGGTGGCGATTCAGGATGTAGTCGGCGACGGCGCCGTCGGCTGTTAGCAGGTGCGCGACGAGTTCTGCCTCTGCACCTGATGCCCGGATACCCTCGCGGTCCTCTCGGGTGCGCGGCGTCAGGTCAAAATAACTTGAGACATCGGCGTGTATGGAGCCGATGCCGACGATGGCAATGTCGGCCCGTCGCGCGAGATCGAAGGCCTCCACGCAGGAGCGCACGCCCATCAAGGCCTCCCTCTCTGCTTCGGAAGAGGCAAACATGGGCACATGAACCAGATGCGCCGTCCCGCCAAGTTTACCCGCCAGAACGGTCGAAAGGTGGTTCACGTCGGTGTAGTGCTTACCTTGCACGCCCCCTGTCAGGGGTACGACCGTCACATCGTACTTGCGGCTTATCTCCAGGGCATCGATCAAGGAGCTGACGCCCTTGCCGCCGGTAATGGCGATGACAAGGCCGTCGCGCAGATGTTCCGCCAGCATGGCGGCGGCGGCCCGACCGGCGCTGCGCAGGTTGGCACCATCATCCGTTGACGAGACGGTGGTGGCGATCTCCGCCCGGTGCAGAGTGCTCCGGTCCACCAGACGCCGCGAGAGGTCGGCCGCCGTGTCGAAAGGGCTGCGGATGGTGATCTCCACCATCCCTATGTCCCGGCCCAACTTGATGAGCCGGTTCACGGTCCCCACCGATTGGTTGATGATTCGGGCGATCTCCGCCTGCTTGCGGTTCTCGACGTAATAGAGGTTCAGCACCCGGTAGATGCGGTGCAGATCGTCGTTTTTGTCCTGGTCGGGCATGGTCATGGCGTTTCTGGTCCTTTCGCAGGCGCTGGTATCAGCGCGCCCTGTAGTGGTTCAGGATATGGTCGAAGGACACTGCTGCAAGCAGAATGATACCTTTGGTCATTTCCTGCCAATAGGCCGAAACATTTAACAGAATTAGCGAGCTGGTCACGATGGATAGCAGCGCGATTCCGAGCACTGCCCCGATGATGGAGCCGGTGCCGCCCTTCAGGCTGGCGCCACCGATGACGGCTGCGGCGATGACGTTCAGCTCCATGCCGACACCGAAGGAGGGGGTTGCCGAGCTCAGGCGCGCCATGTAGATGACGCCCGCCAGCCCCGCCATGAGCGACGTGAAGACGGTGGCGATGAATTTCACCCGGTCCGTGCGGATGCCAGCGTAGGCTGCGGCCTTCTCATTGCTGCCGGTATAGACGATTTTGCGGAAGAAGGTCGCCCGCCGCAGCAACACGTCGAACAGGATAACGATTCCGGCGAAGATGAGGATGACCACCGGCAGGCCGAAAATGTCGCCTTGGCCGATGAACTTGAACTCCGGTGGCAAGCTGAACAGCGACAGCGGAGTCCCGCCGGTTACGACCATGCACAGGCCACGCACGATGACCATCGCGGCCAGCGAGGCGATGAAGTGGCTCAAGCCGATCCGGGTGACGCAGAAGCCGATTCCCACGCCCACCAAACCGCTGGCGGCAAGCCCGGCCAAGCTGGCGGTCCAGGGGTCGAAGCCGGCCAGGAAAACCTGCCCGCCCACCACCATCGACAGGCACACCACGGCACCGACCGACAGGTCGAGACCGCCGACGATGAGCAAGACGGTCATGCCCACGACCACGATGCCCTCGACGGCAAAAGACATGAGCATGGCCTTGATGTTGGGCCATGTCAGGAAGTATGGCGATGCGAAGCTCATGGCGATGAACAGCACAAGGATGATGGCCACAAGGCCTGCCTCGCGCTGGTGGAACATCTTGCGCAGCAGACCGCTGGCAGTGGTCCGGTCGGAAGCGGCCGGGGGTATGGGTGAGGTCGTTGTGGTTTGCATTGTTTTTGTTTCCTCCCGACCGCTTCAGACGGTGGCTGGTTGCGGCTGGGGCGACGTGGCGCCCAGGCCGGATGCTATGTGCATAATGGTTTCCTCGGTCATGGCGTCGCCCCACACCTCGCCGGCCACCCGGCCTTCGTGGATCACCAGGATACGGTCACAGAGGCCGATCAGTTCCGGCAATTCCGACGAGATGACGACGACACCCGTTCCATGCTCGGCCAGGTCACGAACGATGTCGTAGATTTCGGCCTTGGCGCCCACGTCAACGCCGCGGGTGGGTTCGTCCAGAAAGACGAGGCGTGGGCGGACGGCCAGCATCCGGGCGATGGCGACCTTTTGCTGGTTGCCGCCCGACAGGGTTGAGACCGGGTCCTGGATCGATCCGCACTTTAGGCCGACACGTTTCCCCAATGCGATGGCCATGCGCTCTTCCTCGGCTGGCTTGAGAAACCCGCCGCGCGATGCCATGCGCGTGTCGAGCGCCGTGATGTTCTGGGCGATGGGCAGATCAAGGAACAGGCCCGCGCCCTTGCGGTCCTCCGACAGGTAGACGATGCCGGCCTCGATACTGTCAGCAAAGTGCTGGATGGACACGGCTTTGCCGTTCAATACGATGTCGCCGCTTGCCTTGGGGCGCAGGCCGCATACGGTTTCGGCGATTTCCGTTCGTCCGGCGCCGATCAATCCGGCGATGCCCAGGATCTCTCGGCCCCGGAGGTCGAAGGAAATGGCGTCGAGGTCGTCGTTGTCCGACAACCCACGCACCGACAGGACCGGCGTCTCGTCGAGGCGCTCTGCCTTGGCGGGAAACAACTGGTCGAGCGTGCGTCCCACCAGATTGTCCACCACCTTGCGGGGCGTCATGTCAGCAATGGCGTTGGTGCTGACGTGCTGCCCGTCGCGGAATACCGTGATCCGGTCACACAAATCAAAAATCTCGGACATACGGTGGCTGATGTAGATCTGCGCCATGCCCTGGTCGCGGAACGTCTTCATCAAGCCGAACAGGGTTTCCGCTTCGGTCTCGGTCAGTGCCGCCGTTGGTTCGTCCAGGATGAGGACCTTGCAGTCCAGGGTGAGCGCCTTGGCGATTTCCACCAGTTGCTGTTCGGCGATGGACAACCTGCGCACCATCGTACCGACCGGGATAGGCAAGAGCCGGTCCATGACCTGCTGCGCCTTGGCCGCCAAGGTCCTCTGGTCGGTGAAGAGGCGCGGGGACATCGCCGTCGCGGCCATAAAGATGTTTTCCGCCACCGTCACATCCGGACATAGGGCGATTTCCTGGTGGACGAGCCCGATTCCTAGGCGTTGCGCTTCCAGGGGGCTGGTGATCGAGACCGGCTGCCCGTCGACGCGGATCTCTCCGGAATCCGGATGCAAAATGCCGTCGGCGATGTTCATGAGAGTGGACTTGCCGGCGCCGTTCTCTCCGGCGAGGGCGTGGATTTCACCGGCCCGAACCGAGAAATTCACGCCTCGCAGGGCCTTCACGGGGCCGAACGACTTGGAGATTTGACGCAATTCAAGCGCAGGAGTGCTGTACATATATACCTCCTTTGATGGGGCCGACATATGGTGCGGCGGCGTCGGCCCCTTTGCGGACGTTGGATGTCAGGCGTGTGGACGGACCTGTCAGCCGTCGCGACGGGCCTTGTACTCATCCCAACGGAAGTCGTCCGCGTTCTCGGGCGTCACCATCGAGAAGCCGTTGTCGAGCAAGGGGAAGCTGAAGGGGTTCTTGCCCGTCCGCTTATAGTCGTTCATGGGGTCGATCAGGCCGGGATGTGCGGCCAGGAACAAGGCCATGAACCCCATATAACCCTGGATACCCTGGTTCGGGTTGATGGCCCCGAACATGTCACCTGCCTTGATGAGGTCCAGGACCTTGGCGTTCACATCGACGCACATCACTTTGATGTTTTGATCGGCTTCTAAAGCGGCTTGGGACGCGCCGATGGCTGAGGTTGCCTCGGGCATGAAGACGGCACCGAGGTCCGGGTGGGCCTGTGCCAGGCTGCTGACCGCCTGATAGGCTTTGTTGGGATCCTGGTTGGTGATCGCCCGTCCCGCCAGGGTCATATCGGGCCACTTGTCCTTCATGCGCTGGATGAAGGCTTTTACACGGCGGTCGTGATTGTCTTGGCCGGGGTTTTCGAGAACAGCGTAAGTACCCTTACCGCCCATTGCCTCGGCAATGGCATCAGCTGCAGCACGGCCTTCACGGTTGTTATCGGAGGTTACGTAGGCGACACGGTTGCTGTTCGGCGAATCTGCGGCGAAGGTCACGACAGGTGTGCCGTTGGCTGTGGCGCGGTTGATCGGCTCGACGAAGGGGTCGGGGTTCATTGGATGCAGCAGGATGCCGGCCGGGGAGCGGACCAGGACCTGCTCGAACGACGTGAGCTGCTTGTTCACGTCGTATTCGGGCGTCCCGGTGAATTCGGCCTCGCAGCCAAGTTGATGCGCGGCCTGCTCGAACATTTCGTAGACCGGCTTCCAGTACTCGATGCCGCTCATCATGACGTTCATGTAATAGGTTTCACCCGGTTCACAGTGGAACGCGGGGGTGTCCTGCGCGCTGGCGGATCCGGCTACGCCGAGAACGACCAGCGCCGTGGCGATGGAGAGAGCCTTTTTCATTTTTCCTCCCAAACCCCGGTATTGGCCGGGGTATTCATTTTTTGACGTTGGACCGGCCCTTATGGGATCCGGTCTAAGCTTGATTGAATTTTTATTATTATTATGAATTTTTTCAACGCGAAGGTTAACAGGATGCAAGCGGTTGTCAACGGCTTTGTCTGACGGGGAGGAAATCGTCCGGATGTCGGCGCCGACCAGTGGACTCAGGTCGGCAAGCTCACTCTCCCTTCACGACGAGGAAGATGCAGGCCAGGGACTTTGCGTGGGTAGGATTCGGTCGACATCCTTCGTTCATTGCCGATTGGCACCGAGAGTCGTCCGAACCCGGATCTATCACGGCAGTTTTTTTTGGTTCGGATCGGCCTGATTGTCCTCTTCTCGCAGTGGATTTTCCGCCACTTTGCTTCCCGCCCGGAAAGGGCAGGGGGCGAAGTCGATATGCATGCCCACGAAAGCAACCTATTGTGGGAAATAATGAATAAACAAGGCATGTGGTCTCTGTCCGCCTTTCGGAAGGAGCCCGTCTTGTCGCGATGTCGGCGGGGGAAGGGAGGCTTACGGATGCGCCATGCGCTTCCAAGCCGTGAAGAAGATGCCCCGGGGCGGGCAGGCGTCGGGCATGGCGATCTTGATCCGGCGGACCGATGTAATCACCCGGGCGCCGATCTTTAGCAATTTTTCCCGAATGGTGCTCGGCATGGCCTTGGCCAGATCCATGCCCTGGAGAGCGCGCAGGCGTAACTGGGGCATCAGAACATAGGCGATGCCCGCCCGGATTAGCCGGGTTTGATTGGTGCTGAAGGCATGTCCCGAGGCTCGACGGCTAAACAGATCCAATTGGCACTCCTTGATCCGGTTTTCTATGTCGCCGCACGGACATTAGATCGTAGGACAATGCCTAATAAATGGCAAAGCAGACTGCTGCGATTGGCCATTTGACCATCGTCAAGGTGCCAGGTCTTTATCCGATAAATGATTTCACGGTACCGTTTTGGCGACAGAACGGTTTCGAGATTTCAATCGGAGTGAGGATCCGTTCACATGTCGGAACGTCTGACAAAATCCGCCGCGCGGAATATTTTCTACGGCGGCACGATCTTCTTCCTGGTCATCTTTCTTGGGCTGACTTTCCAAAGTCACAATTACATCGTCACCACCTCGACCAACGAGGATGAACTGACGCCGTCTGTTGTGGCAGGCAAGCATATCTGGGAACGTCATGCCTGCATTAATTGCCATACCCTTTTGGGCGAGGGGGCTTACTTCGCCCCGGAACTTGGCAATGTTTGGGTGCGGTATGGCGGCAAGGAAGACCCGGAAGGCGCGCGTGATTCGTTAAAAGCCTGGATGCAATCCCAGCCTAGCGGCGTCGAAGGCCGACGCCAGATGCCACAATTTAATCTGTCAGATCAGGAACTGGATGAACTTGTCGATTTTTTGAAATGGACAAGCGAAATCAACACCCAAGGCTGGCCGCCAAACGAGGCGGGATAACGTGATGCTGATGGAAACGAGGCCACAATGAAATATCAATCCCAAAAGGTCGCACTGTATTACATATATGGTGCCCTGACATTGTTCGCAGCCCAGATCCTGTTCGGTGTTGTCGCGGGCACAGTCTATGTTTTTCCAAACTTCTTGTCGGAACTTTTGCCGTTTAACGTTATCCGCATGATTCATACCAACGCGCTGATCGTGTGGTTGTTGATGGGGTATTTTGGCGCGGCATATTATTTGCTGCCTGAAGAATGCGAGACGGAAATTCACAGCCCCAGGCTGGCGATCATTCAGTTCTGGTTGTTCATGGCGGCGGCTTTGGCAGCGGTTGTTTGTTATATTCTGGGCATTCACGAAGGCAGGGAATTTCTTGAACAACCCTTGCCGATCAAGGTTGCGATTGTCGTTGTTGCCCTGATCTTTCTGTACAATTCAACGCTTACTTTGCTTAAGGGCCGCAAAACCGCGATTTCAAATGTACTGATTGTGGGGTTGTGGTTTGTTGCTTTGCTGTTTTTGTTTGCCTTTTACAATCCGGGTAACCTTGCCGTCGATAAAATGTACTGGTGGTATGTTGTCCATCTGTGGGTCGAGGGTGTTTGGGAACTGATCATGGCCTCTATTCTGGCCTTCCTGATGATCAAGATGACCGGGGTTGACCGCGAGGTGATCGAAAAATGGCTGTATGTCATGGTGTCGCTTAGTCTGTTTACCGGCATCCTTGGGACTGGTCACCATTATTTATGGATCGGGACACCGGGGTATTGGCAATGGATTGGCAATGTGTTTTCCACATTGGAAATCGTCCCGTTCTTCGCCATGGTCGTGTTCTGTTTTTACATGGTGTGGAAAGGGGGGCGAGAACATCCCAACAAGGCAGCTCTGCTGTGGGCGCTGGGATGTTCGGTCATGGCATTTTTCGGAGCAGGGGTGTGGGGCTTTATGCATACCATTTCTTCGATCAACTATTACAGTCACGGCACCCAGATTACGGCTGCACATGGGCATCTGGCATTTTACGGGGCCTATGTGATGCTCAATTTGGCGATATTCACCTATGCCTTGCCTTATTTGCGCGGGCGCGAACCCTATAACCAGCAACTTAACATGTGGGGTTTCTGGATTACGACCAGTGGCATGGCTTTCATGACCTTTACCCTGACCTTCGCCGGCATTGTGCAGGTGCATCTTCAACGTGTTCTGGGCATGGCCTATATGGAGGTGCAGGACCAAATCCAGTTGTTCTACTGGATGCGACTTGGGGCCGGGCTGGTGGTGTTGTTCGGAGTTATCCTGATCATATGGTCGCTGGTGGTGGCCCCGCGCCATCGGTTGGCAACTGTGACAGCGCGCCAATCTGGAATGTGACCAAAGTCAAGGCAACGTGTCGCCGTCCATGTTCCCCTGGGTTATAGACACGTCGCGCGTAATGGCCGGTTCACGTGTGGAACCGGCCATTATCTTTTGATCATCCTGTTTTCTTGGATACATGCAAATGGCTGTTATTTATAAACAAAGTCCTGTTGCGGATGATGTGCCGTTTTATCATGCCACCGGTCATGAAGAACGCTTGTTTGAAACCGCTTTTGCCCAGCATCTTCCGCTGTTGCTTAAAGGGCCAACCGGGTGTGGCAAAACCCGCTTTGTTAGCCACATGGCCGCCCGGCTGGGCGTGCCGCTTTATACTGTGTCCTGCCACGACGATTTAACTGCGGCCGACTTGACCGGTCGGTTTTTAATCAAAGGTGGGGAAACGGTTTGGGCCGATGGCCCCTTAACCCGTGCGGTGAGAACTGGTGGCATTTGTTACCTCGATGAAGTGGTTGAGGCGCGCAAGGATGTCACCGTGGTGTTGCACCCGTTAACCGATGACCGGCGTATTTTGCCGCTTGATCGTACCGGTGAAGTTTTGCAAGCTCCGCCCGGCTTTATGCTGGTGGTGTCGTATAACCCCGGCTATCAGAATCTGTTAAAACAGCTCAAACCTTCCACGCGGCAGCGCTTTCTGGCGATGGAATTTGATTTCCCCGATCCCGAAAGCGAAACAGTCGTCATCATGCGTGAAACCGGCATTGACCGTGATCGTGCGGCAGTACTGGTGCGTATTGCAGGCAATATTCGCAAACTTTCGGGTATTGATCTGGAAGAAGCCGCTTCCACCCGTTTACTGGTTTATTGTGCAACCCTGTTGATGGCGGGGGTCGATTTTGACAATGCTGTGGCCGCAGCCATTATCGAGCCACTGTCAGATGACGCTGACATCAAGGCCGGGCTGCGCGAAGCCATTGCCATTATCCGTGGTTAGGCCAGGAGGCTTAAATGGCTTTTGATTTTCTGGAATTTGAAGAACAAATCGGGATGCTATGGCACCGGCTGGCTTCGCACAATCAGGAAAGTTATGTTGACCATAAATCCAGTGCGGTTGCCTTTGCCGACGTACGGGGACATTTGCCGGTCATATTTCGCGCCCTTGGCGGGGACCCGGCCCTTGAATTTGCCCAGATCGACAAGCGGGTATCGGGTCATCGTTTAGGTTGGCGCCAAAAGATTGGTTTGGTTGATGAACAAATCGCCGTGGCAGAAATGACGGAAATGGCGGTTAAACTGCCACCAACACTGTCGCTGTTTCCGTCGCGTGCGCTAAATCGTGATCTTTATATATGGTTGATGGCATGGTTTGCGGCCTCCGCACGGCAATCTGTAATAACGGCGCCATCCGCCAGTCCGTTTGATGTCGATATCGCCCGGTTGCGTCGGGCTTATTGCACCGATGTTGCGCTATGCCGGTTGTTTCCCGGCATTATGGCAATGCGCAGGCGGTTGTATGATGCCTTTGTCGATTTAAGGCCACAGCGTGTGTTGCCAAAAGTGGAACAGCAGGTTGAAACCTGCGTTTTGGCAATTTTACAGCGCAACCAGAAGGGGCAACAGTCCGATTTATGGCAGTTGATTACGCGGCATCCGTCAGATACTGCAATGTCCGAATTGTTACCAAAAGCAGATGTGCGGCAGCCAGGGCGATATGCGCCGTTTTTGCCGGTACCCTTGTGGGGAGAGGTTTATTTTACCGGTACAACGATGCGAAAGCATGGGGATGAGGACGACGCGGAGGCGGAATCCGCCGATGGGGACCGGGATCGGAAAAAAAGTGCTCGACGACGTAAAAATGACCAGGCAGGGCGGGACGACCCGCTGGCGTTAAACCGGTTTGAAAAAATTCTGTCGATTGCTGAAATGGTTAATGTTAACCGCCCGATGGACGATGAAGATGCCGAGGACGCCAAAAAGGCCGCTGACGAGCTTGAGGAAATGGAAATTTCCGACTGCAAGCGCAAGGCGGCAGCCAAACTGCGGTTTGATCTGGATTTACCGCCTGCCGGGGCCGACGACGGACGCGTAACCGGCCAATGGGTTTACCCCGAATGGGATTACCGCCAGCAGGCGTATCGTCCTGATTATTGCAAAGTTATCATGCAGGCTGCCAGTGATGCGCAAGATGACGCCAGCATGTGGCACCCCGATGAGACCGAACAAGGGCAAATTGGTCGCGTGCGCCGCCAGTTCGAAGCCTTTCGACCCCGTAACGAGGTTTTGCGCGGGCAACTTGAAGGGGCGGAACTTGATTTGGAAGCCCTGGTGCGGGCGCAATGTGACCAAAGTGCGACGGGCGAGTTAAACAGCCGTGTTTATCTGGATCATGTGCGCCGGGCGCGTGATCTGTCAGTTGCGGTTTTAATTGATGTATCCCTGTCGACCGATGCCTGGGTCAAGGATCATCGGGTGCTGGACGTTGAAAAACAGGCATTGTCGGTTCTGGCGAGCGGGCTGGATGTGTGTGGTGATGAATTTGGTATTTTCAGTTTTACCTCGCGCCGCCGCGACTGGGTGCGGATCAATGCTATTAAGGAATTTGCCGAAGATTGGTCGCCTTTGTGCCAAAAGCGCATTCAGGCATTGCGGCCAGGCTATTATACCCGGTTGGGTGCGGCTATTCGCCATACCGGAAAATTGCTGGCCGACCGCCCGCATCAAAACCGTCTGATGCTGGTGATTACCGATGGCAAACCTAACGATGTTGACCACTATGAAGGTCGTTATGGCATTGAAGACAGCCGCCGGGCGGTTCGGGAATGTCGCCGTAACGGGCTGGCTTTGTTCGGGGTTACGGTGGATCGCAAGGCACAGGATTACTTCCCCTATATTTTTGGCGCAGCGGGCCATGCCATTGTCGGCACGCTTGAAAATTTGCCAGCGGCCCTGCCACGCATCTACAGGCAGCTTGTGCAATGATGAGTGATAAAAACACCTCTGATTGCCCGGTTTGTGATGATGCCGCCGGGATAGCATCGCCCGAAGGAAACGAAGATACAAGCGGGTGGGGCGGGCTGGAATTTTTACCCGGTCATCCGTTGATGTGGGTACTGATTTTATCTGAACTTGTGGTGTTTGGGGCGTTCTTGCTGGTTTTTTCCGCAGTGCGGATTACGGACCCCGCCAGGTTTGCAGCCGACCAGTTGCATTTAAGTCCGTTAGCCGGGGGGATCAATACCATTATTTTGCTCAGCAGCGGCTTATCTGCGGTTTTTGCCATGCGTGCGATGGAACGGAAGAAAATTCTGTCCTGTCGAATATGGCTGGGCGGCACGGCATTGCTTGGGCTGGTTTTTTTGGTTGTCAAGCTGATTGAATATGGCGCGAAAATTAATGCGGGCATCACCATCGATACCAGCACGTTTTTCACCCTTTATTTTCTGATCACGGGCTTTCACGCCCTGCATGTGGTGATGGGACTGGGCATTTTATGTGTGGTTGGCATGTGGCCCAGCCGGGTCAATATCGAAACAGGCACGGCGTTCTGGCATATGGTCGATCTGATTTGGGTGCTGGTTTTTCCGGTAATTTATCTGGTGCGATGATGGAACATAAAGCCGTTTCTGCGCGAACTGCAACAATGGTTTGGGCTGTTGCCAGCGGGGCAACGATCCTTGCTTTGACCGCTACATTGGAACATCTACCCGGCGGGGCATTTTCGTCCCGGTTTTTGCCTGTTGCTGTTGTTATGGCAGTCGCGAGTTGCAAGGCATGGCTGATTTTGCGGTTTTATCTGGGTTTGCGAAATGCTCAGGGCAGTTGGACCGGGCTATTTGCCGCATTTTTGAGTGTGATTGTTGCGGGTGTTCTTGCGGCCCAGGCGGCGATCATAATGATCAGCCGGTGATGGCATAAATATAGGGCTTTGGGGATTTGAAAGGAATACCATCATACTGATTACTAAAGGCAAGTTGCCTTTTGGCGGCAATAAGCCCCTGTGCCTATAGATAGTTGAAAATTAATGCGATGAGCAGATGTCTCCCTGGCCGGAAGTACGCGACTTCCGGAGAAGACGTTTTAAATGGCGGCATAAATTGCGGTTGCGCATTGTAACCTTCTTCTTTTTGAAATTTTATAACATTTACAGTTTGAAAATCGGCAAGTGACGGTGTTTTGTTCCGATGTATTTTGGACTGCCGTGCTGTGCCTGTTTTCAGTCGTGCTTGTTGGGGAATATGGATAATGTCACGCCGAAACCTGGTTGCTGCCGATTATGATCTGATTTCCAATGTCGCGGTTATGGCGACTTTTTCCAGGCCTGAAGTTGCAGACATGATTAGTGGCACGGCGGTAAATATTTATCCTGCACGTCAGCTGTTGTTTAGTGAAGGTGAGGCGGCGGACAAATTTTTCATCGTGGTTAAAGGCCAGGTACGGTTGTTTCGCGTTCTTGGCGATGGCCGGGTAACGCTTTTCCATTTGGTAGCGGCCGGGGAACCCCTTGCCGAGGCAGTGGTGCTGGCCGGGCAAAATTACCCGGTTTCAGCTGAATGTGCCCCGGGAAGCGAGGTTGTGGCGATTAGTAAAAGCCAGTTTGTCGCGCACTTGAAGGCAGATCGCGCGATGATTGGACGTATGATCCAGTCACTGATCGAACGCGAACGTTTCTTTTATCAGGAATTACATGATTTGCGGGAACGCAGTCCTTCTCAAAGGCTGGCGGGCTTTTTACTGGCGCACGAGGATGACGACAAATTGTCGGTTCCCAAACATATTATTGCCAATCGAATTGGTGTGACGCCGGAAACGTTTTCACGTGCCTTGCGCAGGCTTGAGGATGATGGATTTATTGAACGCGATGCCGACATGACCATTCTGGACCGGGAAGGTCTGACCCGGTTTGCGCAGTAATATCACATGGTGGTTTTGCCGGGTTGATATGGCACAAGGCCCGCGCACACCTGCGATGTTAGAATGAATGCAGTTTACAACCGTATACGTGTCACGGATTATGTCATGATAACCGATTTAGAACGTATCGCTGGTGTTCTTCGCTTTGCGACCTATTTCCGAACATGGCCCCAGGAAGATATTCTGGAACTGGCTAACCTGTGCGAATGGGTCCGTCTGGATGCGAATACAGAGATGATTTCGTCCGGTGAACCGGCTTTGGCCCTTTATTTGATTGTGAACGGGCATGTCGAGCTATCATTTGAAAGCCTGAATGGTAAAAGCGGGCTGATTGATCTGTTGGGTAACGGCCAACTGGTCGGTGAGTGTGCGCTTGTCCCCGAAGGGGCCTATGCCATTTCGGTGCGTACACTTGAAGCAACAACGGCTATTCGTATTGACGGGCCGGGATTTTCCAATTTTCTGGCGGATCATTTTGACCGGGCTCTTACCATGATGTCTGCGATGACGGAACGCCTGTGTCAGATGTTGCGACAGGCCGAAGAACTTAAATGTCGGTCGGCGGCACAGCGTTTGGGAATTTATTTTCTGGCCGATGCTGTGTTGGTTGACGGGGTGTATGAAATACCACTGACCATTGAAAAATCGGCATTGGCGCGGAAGCTTGGCATGACCAGCGAAACCATATCGCGAGCCTTTAAAAAACTAGCCGAGGTAGGGGTTTCCCAACATTCCAAAGGGCATATTATTCGCATTGCCAACGTTCAGGCCCTTGCAGAATGGTGTGGCCTTGCGGGCAATGAAGGGGATGAAAATGCATTCAAGACCGCTATCTGAAACAGAATGTGATCTTGTCGCAACGGCCCCTTTGTTTTCAGCATTGAGGAAGCAGATTTTTCGCAGTCTGATCGTTAAGTGCCGGGTTGAACGCCGCGCTGCGGGCGAGTCTCTGTTTGTGGTGGGTGATGTTGCCGAACATTTATATTTTTTGCTGTCTGGCAAATTACGGCTTGTTAAAATCTCGGCGCATGGCGATGAAACCGTCATGCATTTTCTAACCCGGCCAGGGCCTTTTGCCGAGGCGGTTTCACTAACAGGTGCGGTGTATCCAGTTAATTGCCAGGTTATGGAAGAATGTGAAGTTGTCCTTATTCCCCGGGAGGCGTGCATTGCGCTTTTGCATGAAACACCCCGGGCATCAACTGACGTTCTTGTTCGCCTGATTGAATGGGAACGGTTTTTTCTGGGCGAATTATACCAGCTTCGCCACACCACACCCTTGCAACGAATAGCATCGTTTCTGATTGATTTTGAGGGTAGGAGCAGCGCAGCTCAGCCAAATGGTAGCAGCCATGTTGCCTATCCCGAAAAACGTCAAATCGCCAGCCTGATTGGTGTGACGCCGGAAACGTTTTCCCGGTCTTTACGTAAACTTGAGGCGGCGGGCGCCATTGCCAAAGGAACGCATCTGAAAATCCTTGACCGTAAAATTCTGGAACAATCAGCCCTGAATGCAAGTTGAAAAATTGATCCAGCCGGGATGTTGAAAGACTTTATTTACGAGCCAAAAGGCTGGTGCAATACAAACAACCGGAGCTTGCATCATACAGATGTAAGCCCCGGTTCGCATTAATCTCGGCAGTATTTTATATCAAGCGGCTGTTAGCGATTTTTGCTTCAGGCACCAGTCTAATATGGTGTTTTCATCGTTCTCCAGTGGCTGGGCAAGTCCATCGGTGAATGTATCAAATGCTTCGCGGTTAAGGGTATTGACGCCCGTCAAGACCGGAATATTCCGCATTATGGCTTCACCTATCAAGGCTCGGAATCCACGTCCTTCTGCCTCGTGTTTACCAAATTTGTTTAGGATCAGAAAATCAATTGGCGATCCGTCATTAAACATTGTTTCAACAGAAGCAACTGCGGTTTCAAGTGCATTCGGATCCAAGCGGCACCCATGTGATTCAGCACCAAGATTTTGAGAAATCCGCACAACGGGCCCGTGGGGTAATACGCGGACATCCATATCGCAATGATGAGTTCCTGGGCGATCGAAATTGGTTTGCACAACACCAGCCAGTCGAAAACCCTGTTTTTCAAGCCGGGATGCAACCCTGGCCAATACTCGGTCTGTACCGCCGCGTTCGTTCGAACTTATGAATGCTATTTCCATAACGTGCGTGCTCCTGTACCTGTGGCCGTTATTCGGGGCGCATGTCGATGCCGGAGATGTCGGCATGTTCTACAAGTTTGGTGACAAAATCATTGGCTGCGCGTGTCCATGCGGCTTTTTCAGTTGCTTCAGCAATTCGGGGCCGGGCATTTTCAAATGGCAATATTGCACCTTCGGCCCGAGCATCAAGACGCAGGATGTGAAAGCCAAAACGGGTTTCAATGGGTTCCGGGGCAATTGTACCTGGCTCTAACTGATCAAGCATTCTGTCAAATGCTTCCACGGTTTCACCGCGACTTAGTTGCCCTAAACGCCCATCGGATTGGCGTGAGGAACAATCGCTTTCGTTGCGGGCGAGCTTGCGAAACTGTTCCGGGTCCTGCGAAAGAACCTGCAACGCGGCTATTGCTTTGGCTCGTGCTTTTTGACGCGAAGGTTCGGTTTCGTCGGCCGAAAAAAGGATATGTGATGCTTCGTATAACGACGGGGCGCGGAAACGTTCGGGATTGGCGTCGTAATAGGCGCGCAAGGTGGTATCATCGGGTTTGGTTTCAGGGAGTGCCTGTTCAAGCAAGGCCCGGATCAACGCCTCGGTTTCAGTTTCGTTTTTGCCTGGGGCAACATTTTGGGCCGTCGCGACAAGGTCCCGTTTCTTTGCTTCCTGCAATAATAGGGTGCGAATGGTTAGCGCCCGGGCCGCCCGGCGCCATGCCATGGCTTGTTGTCCCTGCGGGACGTCGTGATTTTGCAGTTCTGCCGATACTTCGTTTGCCGGTATCGTGTCGCCATTAACAACGATATCAGGTAAAAATGCGTCGCTCATGATATTACTCCGCCGGTTTGGTGAGGCTGGAATGTGCAGTTGCGTTTGCTTTACGTGGGGGCAGCGGTGATTGTCGACGCGACCGTACCACTTGATATCCGGGTCGGAAGAAGAACCTGATTGGGACCGACAACATGTGGACCAGTCGGGTAAAGGGGAACAAAACAAATATTGTAAGCCCCAGCACCAGATGAATTTTAAAGATCCATGCGACATTGCTGATATGGCTGGCTGCGTTTGATTGAAGGGTGAAAATACCCTGTGCCCACGCCATGAACTTGGTCATCTCATGACCATCAAGATGTTGTATCGATACAAAAATAGTGCTGATACCCAACACAAGTTGCACCAGTAACACAACCAGAATACCGGTATCGGCAAAACTGGACGTTGCCCGAATGCGCGGGTCAGTCAAGCGACGATGAAGCAGCATCGCTCCGCCCGTTAGCGCCATAATTCCGGCAATGCCGCCTGCGACAACGGCCAGGGTCTGTTTGGCACCATGGCTGATCCCCAAGGCGTCAAACACAGTAATTGGGGTGAGTAAACCAACAAAATGGCCAGCAAAAATGGTTAGAACACCGACGTGAAACAAGATCGATCCGGCAATAAGTTGTTTGCGGCGCAATAACTGGCTGGAGGACGACTTCCATGTGAAAGGATCACGTTCATAACGCGCAATGGAACCCACAATCAGCACGGTTAAGGCGATGTAGGGATAAACACCAAAAAGAAAATTATGCATTGTGTTTTCCTTTATTTAAAACCGGCTGTTGCGGCCTGTGACGAAGTGCGATCATCCATGCGGTTCAATATGTCGCGAACCTGGGGACAATCTCCGTTTGGGTCGGGTCCAAAAACGATTTCGCTTTCTTCCCAAACGGCATCCAGGGCGGCGAGATCGTCGGGGTCGTCTTCGGGCATCGACAAAAGTTCGGCAAGCGCGGTTTTGTCGGTGTCGCCTAGTGCCAATTCGTTAAGGGCCGCAAAAACCGCGGCATAGCTGCTGTCGCGGCGAGAAAGCCGCGACAGCAGGGCATCAATAATATGGGCAGCGTCGGCAAGGGTTTCGCGACCCTCGGTCAGGGGGCGGGTTGCCAGAAATTCCAGCAATACCGGTAAATGATCGGGTAGTTCGGAGGTGGCAGGTTCAAACCCGCCCGCGCGGTAGGTTTCTAACAAATCGACCATTGCCCCCCCACGATCACGGCTTTCGCCGTGAACATGCTCGAACAGGTTAAGCGACAGGGTACGGGAACGATCAAACAATGTTACGAAACGTTCTTGCAGATCATAAATGTCGTTTGTCGCCAGTTCGGTTAATAAAGGGGTGATCTGTGCGATTGTCGCAGACGACAGCAGTGCCTCGTTGTGCAAAACAGTTGGAATTTCCGCGCACGCTTCCTGCAGTTCCTGACCAGGATAGGTTAACAATGCCGAAAGGGCTTTGAATGTCATGATCATCAGAATGCCTCCGAGGGAAGGGTCATTGTTTTCTTTTTGCCGCCACCAAACAGCGACACCTGGCTGATACCACCCGAGCAGCCATTGCCATCGGTAAAGCCGCAGCCACCACGCAGGTCGTAGGCTTCTTCAACGACTTCCCGATGTGTCGTGGGAATGACAAACCTGTCTTCGTAGTTTGCCAAAGCCATGATTTTGTACATGTCTTCGATCATGGCCGGGCTAAGGCCAACACGGTCAGCAATGCCGGTATTAATAACGCCATCAATGGTTTTGGACCGCATATAGGTTCGCATTGCCAGCATACGTTCAAGGGCGGAAATAACCGGTGCTTCGTCACCAGCAGTGAGCATGTTGGCAAGATAGCGCACCGGAATGCGCAGGCTGCGAACGTCGGGCATTTCGCCGTCATGGCCAATTTGGCCTGCTTCGGCGGCATTTTGAATGGGCGATAGTGGCGGAATATACCAAACCATCGGCAAGGTCCGGTATTCGGGGTGAAGTGGAAAAGCAACTTTCCAGTCCATCGCCATCTTCCAGACAGGCGAGTTTTTGGCTGATTCTACCCATGCAGGCGGAATGCCATCGGCAATAGCCTGTTTTTGTATTTCGGGGTCATTCGGATCGAGAAAAATATCAAGCTGGGCCTGATACAGATCTTTTTCGTCTTCCATGTTTGCCGCGGTTTCAATGGCATCAGCGTCATAAAGCATGACCCCGAGATAGCGGATACGACCGACACAGGTTTCCGAGCAAACAGTTGGATTGCCGCTTTCAATGCGCGGATAGCAAAAGGTGCATTTTTCCGATTTGCCGGTCGACCAGTTATAATAGACCTTTTTATAGGGGCACCCCGAAACGCACATACGCCAACCCCGACATTTTTCCTGATCAATCAGGACAATGCCGTCTTCTTCGCGTTTATAAATCGCGCCAGACGGGCACGACGCGGCACAGGCCGGATTCAGGCAATGTTCGCACAATCGGGGCAAGTACATCATGAAGGTATTTTCGTATTGCCCGTAGATTTCCTTTTGAATGCCTTCAAAATTGTAATCCTGTGACCGTTTGGAAAACTCGCCGCCCAGGATTTCTTCCCAGTTGGGGCCGGCTGTAATTTTTTCCATCCGTTCGCCGGTGATCTTTGACCGCGGGCGTGCTGTCGGAAATGCCTGCATTTCCGGAGCGGATTTTAAATGGTCGTAGTCGAAATCAAACGGTTCGTAATAATCGTCAATTTCGGGCAGGGACGGGTTGGCGAAAATATTGGCAAGGATGCGCCATTTTGCCCCCTGTTTGGGCTGAAGTTTGCCCGATTTGGTGCGTTCCCAGCCCCCTTTCCAGCGTTTCTGGTTTTCCCAGTCATGCGGGTAGCCCATGCCAGGTTTGGTTTCGACATTGTTAAACCAGGCGTATTCAACACCGTCACGGCTGGTCCATACGTTTTTACACGTGACCGAGCAAGTGTGGCAGCCGATACATTTATCAAGGTTCAGCACCATGCCGATTTGTGCGCGAATTCTCATTGTGCTGCCTCCTCGATGGCGGCGGGCTGGTCGAGCCAGTCCACACGGTTCATTTTGCGAACGATGACAAATTCGTCGCGGTTGGAACCAACGGTGCCGTAATAGTTAAAACCGTAACTTTGATGGGCATAGCCGCCGATCATATGGGTGGGTTTAAGGGTTGTGCGGGTTACTGAATTATGAATGCCGCCACGTTTGCCGGTTTTTTCCGAACCCGGTGTGTTCACAATTTTTTCTTGCGCGTGATACATGAACAACGTGCCGTCCTTGATGCGCTGTGACACCACGGCACGCGCTGTAAGTGCGCCGTTCACATTGTAAACTTCCACCCAGTCGTTATCGACAACCCCCGCTTTTTTTGCATCGGTTTCACTGATCCATACGACCGGACCGCCGCGATTGAGGGTCAGCATCAAAAGGTTGTCGGAATAGGTGGAGTGAATGCCCCATTTCTGGTGTGGGGTAATAAAGTTTAACACCACATGGGGTTGGCCATCACGCGCGTCGGAATTCACTTCCTGCGTTATGGTTTTAAGATCGACCGGAGGCCGATAACAGCACAAGCCCTCGCCAAAGGCCCGCATCCACAAGTGATCCTGATAAAGCTGCTGACGACCTGTCAAGGTCCGCCACGGGATCAGTTCATGAACATTGGTGTATCCGGCATTATAGCAAACTTCCTCGCTTTCGATGCCAGACCATGTTGGCGACGAGATGATTTTGCGCGGCTGGGCAGCAATATCGCGGAAGCGTATTTTTTCGTCTTCCTTGGACCGCGCCAGATGGGTGTGATCACGCCCGGTAAACTTGCCTAGGGCTTCCCATGCCTTGATCGCAACTTCGCCGTTGGTTTCAGGGGCCAGCATCAGGATGACTTCGGTGGCGTCAATATCGGTGACGATTTTGGCGCAACCTTTGGCCGGGCCTTCTGTCCATTCGCCGTTAAGGTCCCGTAGATGCTGTATTTCGGGTTTGGTTGGCCACGAAATGCCTTTGCCGCCGTTACCTATTTTGTCAAGTAACGGGCCGACAGCGACAAACTGGTCGTAAAGGGCAGGATAATTGCGTTCCACGGTAATATAGTTAGGCGCGGTCTTGCCTGGAATAAGGTCGCATTCGTCCTTTTTCCAGTCGCGCACCTGGTCTTGTGCAATTTCTGCCGGGGTATCATGCAGGATTGGCAAAGCAACGACATCGGTTTCAACACCGAGAATTTCCGGGGAGACTTCGGAAAACTTTTTAGCAATGGATTTAAAAATTTCCCAGTCGGATTTGGACTCATAGGCAGGGTCAACTGCCGCCTGAAGCGGATGGATAAACGGATGCATATCCGATGTATTCAGGTCATTCTTTTCGTACCAACTCGCCGTTGGCAGGACGATATCGGAATAAACCGCGGTGGTAGACATGCGAAAATCAATGCAGACCAGAAGGTCAAGTTTGCCTTCAGGGGCTTTGTCGTGCCAAACGGCTTCTTTGGTTTCGACGCTGCCTTCCTGGCCCAGGTCTTTGCCCAGAACACCATGATCGGTGCCCAAAAGGTGCTTAAGGAAATATTCGTGCCCTTTGCCGGAAGAACCCAAAAGGTTCGAACGCCAGACAAACAGGTTGCGCGGCCAGTTTTCAGGGGCGTCAGGATCTTCGCAAGACATTTGCAAATCACCCGATTTCAGATTTTGGACAATGTAATCCTTAATGTCCAAACCTGTGGCTTTTGCTGATTTTGCAACATCAAGCGGATTGGTGCGCAATTGCGGGGCTGAAGGTAGCCAGCCCATGCGTTCGGCCCGGATGTTATAGTCAATAAGGCTGACATCCCAATCACCCGCAGGGGCCGTGGGGGACAGGATTTTATCGGCCTTAAGGGTTTCATAACGCCACTGGTCGGTATGGGCATACCACGCGGATGTCGCATTCATATGACGCGGTGGGCGGGACCAGTCCAGGCCAAAGGCCAGCGGTTGCCAGCCTGTTTGCGGGCGAAGTTTTTCCTGGCCGACATAGTGGCTCCAGCCGCCGCCAGACTGCCCGACGCAGCCGCACATCACCAGCATGTTGATAATGCCACGATAGTTCATGTCCATGTGGTACCAGTGGTTCAGTCCGGCCCCCAGAATGACCATCGATTTGCCCCGGGTTTTTTCCGCATTCAGGGCAAATTCGCGAGCGACCATGGTGATTTTCGCGGCTGGAACGCCGGTGATTTTTTCAGCCCATGCCGGGGTATAGGGCACATCGTCATCATAGCTTTTGGCAACCCATTCCCCGCCGAAGCCACGATCAAGGCCATAATTGGCGCAAAACAGATCAAACACTGTAGTGACTTTTGCCGTGCCATCGGCAAGCTCAATGTTTTTGACCGGGATATTACGGGTAAGTATATCGGGATGGTCACATTTAACAAAGCTGTCGCTGGCGGCCCCGCCGAAATAGGGGAAATCAACCGCAACAACCTCATCATGATCCTGTTCGAGGATCAGAGACATTTTTAGCTCGGTCTTATTTGTGCCAGCCCGGTCTTCCAGGTTCCAGTTGCCGTCTTCGCCCCAGCGAAAGCCAATGGAACCATTGGGGACGACGATGTTGCCCGAAATCTGGTCAAGGGCCAGTGTTTTCCATTCCGGGTTATTGGTGGCGCCGGCCTTGTCTGCCAGGTCATCGGCGCGCAAAAATCGCCCGGCGATTAGTTTACCGTCTTTTTCTTCCAGGCGGACCAGCATTGGCATGTCGCTATAGCGTCGGCAATAATCCTCAAAATAGTCGGCCTGCCGGTTCAGATGAAATTCGCGCAGAATGACATGTCCCATTGCCATCGACAGGGCACTGTCGGTCCCCTGTTTAGGGGCCAGCCATATATCGCCAAATTTGGCCGCTTCGGAATAATCCGGGCAAATGACGGCTGATTTTGCACCACGATAGCGGGCTTCGGTATAAAAATGGGCATCGGGTGTTCGGGTTTGTGGAACGTTTGAACCCCACAGCAATAAAAAGCCGGCATTATACCAGTCAGCACTTTCAGGAACGTCGGTTTGTTCGCCCCAAGTCATCGGGCTGGCAGGCGGCAGGTCGCAATACCAGTCATAAAAGCTCATGCACACGCCGCCAAGCAGCGACAGATAGCGCGAACCCGCAGCATAGGAAACCATCGACATCGCCGGAATGGGCGAAAAGCCAAATACGCGGTCCGGGCCATATTTTTTGGTGGTATAAGCGTTGGCGGCGGCGATGATTTCGGTGGCTTCATCCCATGTAGCACGCACCAACCCGCCTTTGCCGCGCATTTTAACATAGGATGCGCGCAAGATTGGGTCGTTCTGTAAGGCCGTCCATGCGTCGGTGGCATTCATGGACTGACGCATTTTGCGCCAGGCCCGCAAAAGCCTGCTGCGAATAAGCGGATGTTTCACCCGGTTTGCCGAATACAGATACCAGCTATAGCTGGCACCGCGCGCACAGCCCCTTGGTTCATGATTGGGAAGGTCGGGGCGTGTGCGGGGATAATCGGTTTGCTGGGTTTCCCAGGTAACAATGCCGGATTTGACATAGATTTTCCAGGAACACGACCCGGTACAATTTACTCCGTGTGTCGAACGAACAATTTTATCGTGGCGCCAGCGATTGCGATAGGTATCTTCCCAGTCACGGTTTTCACGTGTGACCTGGCCGTGACCATTGGCAAATGTTTCCAGTTCTTTGGACTGAAAAAAGTTCAGTCTGTCGAGCAGATGGCTCATTTTTCTTTCTCTCTCTCCTGAAGGCAGGGGCGTAGCAAGGCGGGACTTGCCAGCGGGATATCAGCAGGGAACCTTTGCCCCTTTGCGGGCATAGCAAGCCCAGGTAATGACCACGCAAACCGCATAAAAGACGGCAAACAACCAAAGGGCGGCTTCGGGGCCACCGGTAAGCCCGATTGAGCTGCCATAGGCTTTGGGAATGAAGAATGCGCCGTAGGCGGCAATCGCCGAGGTGAAGGCGATAATCGCAGCACTTTCGCGTTCGGCTTGTTTCAGGGTTGCCGCACCGTCAAGTCCGGGCATCAAACGCGGAATTTCCTGGCGCATAATTGACGGGATCATTTGAAAGGTGGACGCATTGCCAACGCCGGTTAGGAAAAACAGCGCCATGAAGCATGTGAAGAAGCCCCAGAAATGACCCGGTACATTCCCCGAAGGCAGGTAATGCAAAACACCAATGACAGCGATGATCATGGCGATAAACGTCCACAAGGTGACACGCCCGCCGCCAAAGCGATCCGAGATCCAGCCGGTGGCCGCGCGTGACAGAGCCCCGACAAGCGGGCCCAGAAAGGCAAATGCCAAAACATCAACACTGGGGAACTGGGTTTTCATCAGGAGCGGGAAACCGGCAGAATACCCGATGAACGAGCCAAAAGTACCCGTATAAAGGATGCACATGATCCAGTTATGACGGCGTTTGAGGATAACCGACTGTTCCTTGAAGCTGGCTTTGGCGTCGGCAATATCATTCATGCCAAACCAGGCGGCGATAGAACCGATGATCAAAAATGGTACCCAGATAAAGCCGGCGTTTTGGACCCATAACTGCCCGCCATCAGAAAGCGTTTGTCCGTCGCCGCCCAGCACACCAAACACACTGGTGGTGATTGCCATTGGCACGGCAAATTGCATGACTGATACGCCCAGATTGCCCAGCCCGGCATTTAAGGCCAGGGCATTCCCTTTGCTTTTTTTAGGGTAGAAAAAGGCAATATTGGCCATAGAAGAAGCAAAATTACCGCCCCCTAGCCCGCAAAGCAGGGCCAATATCAAAAAGACATAATAGGGCGTATCCGGGGTTTGTACGGCAAAGCCGATGCCAATCGCAGGAAGCAACAGTGATGCGGTTGACAGGGTTGTCCACAAACGGCCGCCGAAGATTGGCACCATGAAGCTGTAAAAAATGCGCAGGGTTGCGCCAGACAAACCAGGCAGAGCCGCCAGCCAGAATAATTCGCCTGTAGTGTAGTTAAATCCGATGGCAGGTAATTTTGCCACCACCACCGACCACACCATCCAGACAGAAAAGGCCAACAGCAGGCACGGAATGGAAATCCAAAGGTTTCGGGAGGCAACAGAGGCTCCGGTTGTGTCCCAAAACCCTTTATCTTCTGGCCGCCAATCAGTCAGGATGTAGCGATTTTGGCGAGTTTGAACATTCATGACAAGTTTCCTTTAGCGCGCAGTTGGCCGACCGGCGGTGTTAGCACCAGTGGCGTCGGGCATCGTTTTGGCACGCGATGTTGGGGCGCCCACGGGATGGTCGGGCAAATCGGAAAGATATTTTTCGTCGGCAAGGGCTGGATGACGGCGGTGTTCCATTTTGCGGATCACGATGTGCATCCACACCGTTGAAATTGCGACGATGGCAAATAACAGCATGAAGGGTGCGGTCCAGACCCCGGTTGCATCCAGCAGCATCCCAAAGGCGACGGGCAGGAAAAAGCCACCCAATCCGCCAATCATGCCAACCAGGCCACCTACAGCGCCGACATGGTGCGGGTAATAAACCGGAATATGTTTGTAAACCGCAGCCTTACCCAAACTCATGACAAAACCAAGGGCAATGGTAAGGGCGACAAAAACGTGCAGCGATACCCCGAAGTTAAACGAGATCGGTCCGTGAATGCCTGAAATGGTATAGGCTGTCGTCGGGTAACTTAGGAAAAACAGGCAGATTAACGAGACGATGAAGGTCAGATACATCACGGCGCGTGCGCCCCATTTGTCTGACATCCAGCCGCCTAATGCCCGGAAGATTGACCCCGGCAAGGAATAAAGACCGGCAAATACACCCGCTGTTGTCAGCTCAAGGCCATATGCGCCGACATAATAGCGTGGCAGAAACGACGCCAGCGCCACAAAGCCGCCGAAAACGAAGAAGTAATAGATTGAAAAACGCCACACCTGCATGTTTTTGAGAGGGGTGAGTTGGGCACTGGTCGATACTGGACCTTCACCGGAGCGTTTGCGTTCCAGATGTACCGGGTCTGTTTTGGCAAACACGAAAAAAAGCACCGCGATGATTGCCAGTACGATGGCATATACCTTGGCCGTACCCTGCCAACCCAAGGCAACGACAAGAAAAGGTGCGGCGAAGTTGGTAACGGCGGCACCGACATTGCCAGCCCCAAAAATGCCAAGCGCCGTTCCCTGGCGGTCCTTTTCAAACCAGCGTGATACATAGGCCACGCCAACAATAAAAGACCCGCCCGCCAGACCCAGTCCAAGGGCTGCGAGCAGGAATATCGAATAGCTGTGAACCGAGGTAAGCAACCACACCGCAATTGCGGTTATCAGCATCTGCAGCGGAAAAATAATTCGCCCGCCGAACTGTTCAGTCCAGATGCCGAGAAAAATCCGGCTGATCGAGCCAGTCAGCACAGGTGTTGCGACGAGCAGGCCAAATTGGGTATCTGTAAGCCCAAGTTCGCCTTTGATCTTGACACCAATAATGGAGAAAATAGTCCAGACAGCAAAACACGTGGTGAATGCAAAGGTGCTTAATCCCAGGGCTCGCGCCTGATCTGCTCGGGTTACTTTGCTGAGAGCATACATTTTCGTCCCTCTCTTTTCCGTTAGCGCGATATCCGTGCGCCTTTCGGAATGCAGTAATGCGTCAGGGAGAGGTTAAAAACTTGATCAGAATCAATAAATATCCTTAGTTGTGTGAAATAATCGTGGACACAAAAAGTGACAATTATAAATATTTATTGTTAGCTCATGAAGTAAATATTTATTTCTTACTTGATTGAGTAATTTTTTGTTTATGCTTGATAATTATCAAGTGAAAGGAAGGATGAACATCATGCGCCCGTCGGATGTGCCTGATCTGCGTGATCTTGAGTTATTCCGAGAAATGTCGGAAGAACGATTCGGTGAACTGATGCATGGTGCCTATGTGCAGACTTTCCCTCCGATGATTGATCTGATCACCGAGGGCGATATGAGCGATTTTTTGCATGTCGTTTTGGAGGGCAGAGTGGAATTATTTGCATCATGGAACGGTCATGAGACCACGATTGCCACAGTAGAGCCGATTGCGACTTTCATTCTAGCGGCGACTATTAACGATGCCCCTTATCTTATGTCTGCGCGAACTCTGGAAAAATCGCGGTTGATTCTGTTGCCATCATCGGACGTCCGGAAGGTGTTTGATGCTGATGGCGCTTTTGCACGCAGTGTGGTCCGGGAACTTTCAGCACGGTATCGCACGGTAATTAAAAATACCAAAAATTTGAAATTACGTAGTTCTTTGGAGCGGTTGGCAAATTATTTGCTGCATCAATATGAGGTTGAAGGAGGCAATGCTGAGTTTGATTTGCTGATAGAGAAACGCAAGATCGCCTCTTTTTTAGGGATGACCCCTGAAAATCTGTCGCGGGCTATTCGTGGTTTACGGCCATATGGTGTTGAGATTGATGCCCAGCATGTGAAAATTGCCGACTTTGATGCGCTTCAAAACTTGGCGAAACCCAGTCCTTTGATTGATGAATCTGACGTGCCGTTAACGAAATAGGGCTGCTGTAAGGCTAGCTTTGTCAATACTAGGAATCCTTGAGTCCGACATGCGGGGCGGCAACGTCCGATCCTGCAAAATTGTTGTGCATTAGGTTGGTTGCTGTGCCGATCAGTTTTGGCATAGCCGCAAGACGTTCATGCCCTGCTGGGTGAAGAGCTGGATTTGTTTGCTGATCGCCAATGCGGTATCAGGCTTCTCGGATTCTTGGCTCCCAGAAGTTTCTAGGCTGATAAGTGTTGCATCGCGGCGAGCCAGGGCAAGGATATCAGGCGCTACATCTCTGTCGTGGAAAATGATATCGGCTGTTTCGATGTTGCCAGCAATACCGTGTGGGATGTCATAAGCGTTATTGGCGCTCATCATAACCCTTAAGAATTGGCCGGACGGTACGGTTGCGCTGCTGCCTTGGGGTATAAAGGTGCGCAGTTCGTTTGCGAGGTTTTTTCGGGTGACGTCCTCTGTGTTGTTCGTACGCAGGGCATTCTGAAAAAATTGGGTCCAGAAGCGTTGTCGTGCCAGGCTGTCAGTCAAATGCGCAGCAACAGTTTTGCGGGCATCACGGGCGATTTTGGCGATGTTTGCTAAGTTCATCGGAAATACGGTTTCAAGTCGCTGGCGCAGGATGCGTGCCAGTGCCGGAGCGCAGGCGCCGGTGGAGATCGTGATCATGATTGGCGCCCGATCCAGAATGGCAGGCACAATGAAATCGCAGTGTGCGGTTCTGTCGACAACGTTCAGTAGAATGTTGCGCCGTTTGGTCGCGGCCTCGACCCGTTTGGTCAGATGTGGATTGTCAGTCGCATCAAACACCATCGTCGCGCCATTGATCATGGTGTCGACAAACGGGGTGGGTTCCCATGTGATATCGCCAGCATGGTACATCTGGGCGATATCATCGCAAAGTTCGGGGGCTATCACCGTGACATCAGCATGGCTACGCAGCAGAAGACGGAGCTTGCCTGCGGCGATGTCGCCGCCGCCAAGTACGACGATCTTCTTTCCGTGCACATTAACGAATGCCGGGAAATAGGCGAATTTTTCGTCTGTTTTATCGGTAGTCGCCTGAGAGGTTGGGGAGTGCGGAGCATTATTCTGCGGCGCGCGGTAGTACGTCATGAAGAATCTCCTTTATCTCCGATAAACAGGATCCGCATCCTGTCCCGGCCTGAAGCAAGCGGCCTATGTCGGTCGCTGTCACGGCATTCTGTTCAGAGATGGCATTGCTGATCGCGGCCAAACCGACCGAGAAGCATGAGCAAATCAGACGATCATTGATCGCTCCGGCATCGGGCATCCGTCCGGCGAGAAGAGCGCTCCGTTCAACCGGTGCAATCGCATCCGCACCGAATAGATTTGAAACCCAGTCACGACCAAGTGCAGGGCGATCCGGACCGACAAACAGCGCCCCGGTGATCCGCTTACCTTCAAGCCTGGCAAAACGATGAACACCCTTGTTGGCATCGGAATATTCAATGATCTGTTCAGTGTCCCTGTTTGCGGCAATCGGCAAAAGGGATTGAAACAGGATTGGGGCATTACCGGCGATTTCGTAAACTATGCTGCCCGGTCCGGTCGCACCGACCCAGTAGGGCAGTTTGGAAAGGTCGACAGGCGTGCTTGAAAACAGCAATCCCTGCCATTTGGTGGCAAACGGCTCGAGGGCAACCGGAAAGTGTTTGCTTTCGGGTTGGCCGGAGTGGGGGTCAACATTGGGGGGCAGTAATCGACCAATCCCACCCGCGGCCGAGAAGACATCGTTCCAGTGCATTGGAACGAAAACCTGTCCTGGGGTTTGTGCATCCGTGATCGCCACTCGCATCAAAGCAACGCTACTTGGGCTTTTGATCCGGGCCACCCCGCCATCCACAAGGCCGTAAAGCGTGGCATCTGTTGGGTGAATTTCAAGTAACGGTTCGGGTCGATGGGCGCTAAGTCGCGCGGCGGTGCCTGTTCGTGTCATGGTGTGCCATTGATCGCGGTAACGACCAGAATTGGCAATCAGAGGATATGTCCGGCTGGTTTGTGATTGCGGGCTGCTATGGGTAAGGCCAAGCATTTTCGCCCGTCCACTTGATGTGGTGAAGATGCCATCGCTGTAAAGACGGGTTGCGCCATTGACGGGCTGAGATTTGCGCGATGTCGGCCATTGAAACGGCTCCATGCTGTCATAGGCAGATTTCCTGGCCTTGTGCCAAACGCCGATATCAAAGGCGCGTGTGCCGTCATTTTCAAATTCCGACAGGGCGGCGTGCTCGGCAAAGATATCGCTGGGGTCCTTGTATTTGAACGCCTTGGCATAACCCATTTCCTTGGCAACTTCGGACATGATCCACCAATCCGGCTTTGCACTGCCAAGTGGTTCACGGAACGGGCGTTGGCGCGAAATGCGGCGTTCGGAATTGGTGACCGTACCTGATTTTTCTGCCCAGCCAGCGGCGGGGAGCTTGATGTCGGCATGGCGCAATGTGTCGGTGTCCTTCACCACGTCCGAAACAATCACCAGCGGGCAGCGCGACAGCGCAAGCCGGACGCGATCCGCATCTGGCAGGCTGACTGCCGGATTGGTTGCCATGATCCAGACAGCCTTGATTTCACCGCGTTCAATGGCGCGGAACATATCAACGGCCTTGTATCCTTCACCCTGTTCCAAAACATCGGATTTCCAAAACCGGCGCACGCGGTCCACATCAATCTGGTCATTTGGGTTCATATGGGCGGCCAACTGATTGGCAAGGCCACCAACTTCGCGTCCCCCCATGGCATTTGGTTGGCCGGTGACGGAAAACGGGCTTGAACCAGGTTTTCCGACCCGTCCAGTTGCCAGATGGCAATTGAGGATCGAGTTAACTTTGTCTGATCCGCTTGAGGACTGGTTTACCCCCTGTGAAAATACGGTAACAGTGCGTTCAAAGGTGGCAAACCAGTTAAAGAATGTTTCCAGTTTTCCCAGACCCGAGCCGAGTTCATCAGCGTTTTCATCGGGCTCAAGCCCGCATTTTTTTGCCGTTGTTTTGATGTTTGGGCAGTCCGCACGTGCGTCTGCAACAGCGTGTTCATAGCCGGTCACATGACGCGCTATGTAACGAAGATCCGTATTGTGGGTTCGATCAAGCCAAGCCAGCAAGCCGTTAAACAGGGCAACGTCGCTGCCCGGTTTAATTGGCAGGTGGAGGTCGGCAATGTCGCAACTTGCCGTCCGTCTTGGATCAATTACGACGACCTTCGTGCCGTGTTTTTCCTTGGCCGCACGCAGGCGCTGATTAAGCACCGGGTGACACCATGCCAGATTTGATCCGGTCAGAATAACCAGATCGGCGATTTCAAGATCCTCATAGCAGCCCGGCACCACGTCCGCGCCAAATGCTCGTTTATGACCAACCACGGTTGATGCCATGCACAATCGAGAATTGGTATCGATATGCGGCGATCCTATGAAGCCTTTGATAAGCTTGTTGGCAACATAGTAATCCTCGGTCAGAAGCTGCCCGGAAACATAAAAGGCTACCGATTTCGGACCATGTTTTTCAATGGTTTCGCTCAGGCGCGATGCGGTTTGGGAAATTGCATCTGTCCACGTCACCTGTTTGCCATCAACTTCGGGTTCGAGCAGGCGAATGTCGCGCGTTTCCTCGGCCATGACGGTGTCGATCAGCGCGGCCCCCTTGGAGCATATGCGCCCAAAGTTGGCCGGGTGGTTGGGATCGCCGCCGACAGCCCATCCATCGCGGGTTGGCGAAATGATCAGGCCACAGCCGACTCCGCAATAGGGGCAGGTGGTTTTGACCTCATCCTGCATGGCGCAATCCAGCTTGCAGTTCGGTCAGGCCGACACGCACAATCCCGTCGATGACATTGCATTCCACCTTGGCCGCACAGCCGTCATCCGGGCCCTGTGCCTCGCCGGTTTCAAGCGAAAAAACCATGTTATGCAGCGGGCAGGTGACAAAATGACCATGCACGATGCCCTGTGCCAGCGGTCCCTGTTTGTGTGGGCAGCGGTCCAGTAATGCAAAGACCTGATCATCAAGTGTTCTGAAAATCGCAATGCGATCGGTTTGGGTTTGCAGGGTACGTGCCCCTTGCTGCGGGATGTTGACAGCGGGGCCGACTTCTACCCACGTCAGATTGTTGCTCATTTGTCTTACTCCGCTGCGACCATCGAAAGGGGGGTGAATTCGTGCGCATCGACACCTTCGGATGCGCGTTCTGCCCATGGATCAATCTGCGCTGTTTGCTGGCTGATCATGAAGCGTTCAAAAAGTTCCTTGCGGTTGGCCTCATCTTCGACCACCCGTTCTTGAACATGGTTCAGGCCTACCCGCTCGATCCAGGGGGCAGTGCGTTCAAGGTAACGGGCCTCTTCGCGGTAAAGCTGGATGAAAGCACCGCAATATTCCCTGACCTCGTCATCGGTGGTGACTTTGCATAGAAGTTCGGTCGCGCGGACATGAATGCCACCATTGCCGCCAACATGCAGGTCCCAGCCACCATCGGTCGCAACAACACCGAAATCCTTGATCGTGGCTTCGGCGCAATTCCGAGGGCAACCAGATACCGCCATTTTGAACTTGTGGGGCATCCATGACCCCCAGGTCATTTTTTCAAGTTCGACAGCCATACTCATCGACATTTGGGTGCCAAAGCGACACCATTCCTGTCCGACACAACTTTTGACTGTGCGAAGTGACTTGCCATAGGCATGGCCCGATACCATGCCTGCCGCATTTAGATCGGCCCAGACAGCCGGAAGGTCTTCTTTTTTAACTCCGAGAAGGTCTATGCGTTGACCGCCGGTAACCTTGACTGTCGGGATCTCAAACTTGTCGGCGACGTCGGCGATGGCGCGCAGCTCGCGCGGGTTGGTCAAGCCACCCCACATACGCGGAATAACCGAATAGGTGCCATCTTTCTGAATATTGGCGTGAACGCGTTCGTTAATGAAACGAGATGCGCCGTGATCGATATATTCCCCCGGCCACGCAGCCAGCAGATAATAGTTCAATGCCGGACGGCAAACATGACAACCATCGGATGATTTCCATTCCAGTTCCTGCATGACGGCTGGCATGGATTTGAGGTTTTTGGCAATGATCAGGCGGCGCACACTGTCATGATCATGCTCTGTGCACGGGCAGATCGGCTTGACTGTTGCGGCCTGATAATCTCCGCCAAGGGTCGCGGCCAACAGGTTTTCGACAAGGCCAGAACAGGATCCACAGGATGCGGATGCCTTTGTGTGGCCTTTGACCTCATCAAGGGTTGTAAGGTTCTTTTCAGAGATGGCAGAGACGATTGATCCTTTGCAAACGCCGTTACAGCCACAGATTTCTGCATCGTCTGGCAGGGCTGCAACGGCATCAAGAGGGTTTCCGGCTGATCCCCTCGCAAATGCCTGACCAAAGGCAAGTGTATCACGTAGTTCCGTGACATCCTTGCCATCCTTCATCAATTGGAAATACCAGCCACCATCGGACGTATCGCCATACAGAACGGCACCCTTGATCTTACCAGCTTGAAGCACAATGCGCTTGTAAACGCCGCGACCAGCATCACGGAAAATGATTTCCTCGGTCTCGCCGCTGCCGGAAAAATCACCAGCGGAAAAGACATCAACGCCGGTGACTTTCAGTTTGGTCGAGGTAACCGAACCGGTATAGCCTTCTGTGCTGATTTCAGCCATGTGATCGGCCAGCGATTTGGCCATTTCGAAAAGCGGGGCGACCAGGCCATAACATTGACCGCGATGCTGAACGCATTCGCCAACGGCAAAGATCGCTGGGTCACTGGTGGTCATGACATCGTCGACCACGATGCCGCGTTCGACGGCAATACCCGCGTCTGCCGCAAGGCGCCCGTTCGGACGAATGCCAACAGCCATAACAACCAGATCAGCCGGGATCATGCGTCCGTCCTTAAGGCGAACACCGGTAACATTCTCATTGCCAACGATTTCTGCGGTATCAGCCTGGGTAATCACCGTGATGCCACGGCTTTCTAGTTCCTGTGCCAGCAAATACCCGGCTGACGGATCAAGCTGACGTTCCATGACATGGCCTGCCAGATGTAAAACCGAGACATCCATGCCCCGTGATTGCAGACCAACAGCCGCCTCAAGTCCAAGCAAGCCGCCGCCGATTACAACCGCCGGGCCACCTTTGGCGGCCACACCGAGCATGGTGTCGACATCATCGACATCGCGGAAGGTGACAACACCATCAAGTTTGTGACCGGGAACCGGGATGATGATCGGATCAGAACCTGTTGCCAGCAACAATTGGTCATATTCGGTTTTGGTCCCGCTTTTGGAGATCACCACTTTTCGGGCACGGTCAATCTTGATCACCGGGTCGCCGGAATAAAGATGGATGTTGTTTGCCGTATACCATTCCGGGGTGTTGATCACGATTTCGTCGAAACCTTTTTCGCCAGATAACAACGGCGAAAGCATGATGCGGTTATAGTTCACGCGCGGTTCGGCACCGAAAACCGTGATGTCATATTTGTCCGGCGTGCGGTTCAGGATTTCTTCAACGGTGCGCATGCCGGCCATACCGTTGCCGATGACAACCAGACGGGCCTTTGTGGTTCTTAATGCAGCAGTGACGTGGTTCATTTGTCTCTGGCTCCTCGTCGCGGGATGCGAAGTTGGCACAAAAAAAACGCCCGATGCGGCCTGCCTTCAAAAAAGGCATTTTGCAGCGGACGTCGTTATCCGGTGAACCCGTCGTTGGATTCTTTAATATATACAATCGGCTTTTCGCCGGAGCCGCAGGCGACACTGCCTGTGCTTGTTATTTTCTATATTCAAGTGTCGTGCCAGAAATGTCCTTATCGCGAATTGTCTTCCAAGTATCTGGAAATATTGGGTTAAATCGGTTGTTTCTGACGCGATTAAATTGAAGGTCTCGTCAAAAATGATTAAAAAATAAACACATAAAGCGGCATATGGTTTAATTTTGTGCAGAACGGCGCGTGCTGCCTATTGGTTGAAATTTGTCTGTGCAGATGCGGTCGAATAAAATCCATTATTTTCAATATATTGTCAAAACTCTCCTGCATCGCAAAAGAACTGGCGCGATGTTTGCAGTCACGGTTTCGTGTGAGCAGCTTTGACGAAAGCATGCCCAATGACGGGTGGTTCACAGTTCTTCGTCCAACGGCGGACGATCAGACGTTTGGAACGGCAGCACGAAGTGCGCACTGCTTTTCCGATACGAATGACGGGCCGCCTGCGGATATCTTCCAGATGAAGCACGAGGCCCATGGGGAAAACCGTCGGTCGTACAAAGCAAACATCAAGCTCTGCGCGACCTAAACGAAGGGCTTCACTGTTATGGAAATCAAGAACAAAGCCACACGCATAAATCTCTTCAGTCTCAAGACTGTTCAGATGCGTACTTTCCACCTTACCTGGCTGTCATTTTTCCTGTGTTTTTTTGGCTGGTTCGGGATTGCACCGCTGATGCCGCTGGTGCGCGATGACCTAGGATTGAGCAAAAGCGAAATCGGCAGTACGATCATTGCTTCAGTCGCGATTACGGTCCTTGTTCGACTTTTGATCGGCCCGCTCTGTGACAAGGTCGGCCCGCGTAAGACCTATACTGGTCTTTTGGTGCTTGGGTCGCTTCCGGTCATGTTGATCGGTCTGGCTGACAGTTATGAAACCTTCTTGCTTGCGCGTTTGGCCATTGGTTCAATCGGTGCATCCTTTGTCATTACGCAGTATCATACTTCGATGATGTTTGCGCCAAATGTGGTTGGTACGGCAAATGCCACGACTGCGGGCTGGGGTAACCTTGGTGGAGGTGTCACGCAGATGGTGATGCCGCTAATCCTTGCCATGGTGCTTGGGTTCGGTGCGGCTGAAACCATGGGTTGGCGTCTGGCGATGGTTTTCCCAGGTGCGATCATGCTGGTTGTTGCCGTGCTTTACTGGGTCTTTACCACTGACTGCCCGGACGGAAACTACGCCGATATGCGTAAAAGCGGCGCGCTTAAGCCGGAAGATGACACCGCCGGTGCTGCCAAGGGCATGGTGGCGGCCATTTCCGATTACCGTGTCTGGGCGCTGTTCGTGGTTTATGCCGCCTGTTTTGGTGTCGAATTGACGATCAACAACATTGCGGCGATTTATTTCTTCGACAAGTTTGACCTGTCTTTGGCAACGGCTGGTATGATTGCTGGTCTGTTTGGTTTGATGAATATATTTGCCCGTACGTTGGGGGGGATGTTTTCTGACAAATTTGCGGCCAATGGCGGTCTTTCGGGACGCGTGAAATTCCTGTTCTTCGCGCTTTTCATTGAAGGTATCGCGCTTGTTGCTTTCTCGCAGATGGAAGCACTGGTTGTTGCCGTTTCTGTCATGATCATCTTCTCTCTGTTCGTTCAGATGTCAGAGGGTGCCACTTTCGGGATTGTACCTTTTGTAAACCGTAAAGCGCTTGGCTCGGTTGCAGGTATCGTTGGTGCTGGTGGTAATGCCGGAGCGGTTGCAGCGGGCTTTCTGTTCAAGTCCGAAGCACTTACTTACCAGGAAGGTCTTATGTATCTGGGTGTTGCGGTTATAATTTGTTCGTTCGCAGCGCTGGCTGTTCGTTTCTCGGCAGAAACCCAGGCCGAGGAAAAAGCGCGTTTCGATGCGGCACGCTCAGAACGTCTTGGGATGCCAGGGACTTCGCAGCCCGTTCCGGCTGAATAAGAGGCATTTTGATGTGATCTTTTCGGGATGCGGCGATGGTCGCTTCCCGAAGTACCTAGTCCGCACCTGGAAAGGGGGCGGAGCATGTAAAAACAAGCCAGAGAAGAGCAGTCATTTCCGGCTGTCAGGGAGTCAGGGTTAGTTGGTGAAGCTGGAAGAATTCAATATCCTGGTTATTGATGAAAATCCGGATCGTGCCGCGATAGTCGAACGTGGTCTGGTTGAAAGCGGCTATACCCGGGTGTCCCGTATTGGAACTTCTCACAATCTGGTCGAACGTATTCAGGCGTTGGCCCCTGATATCATCATCATTGATCTTGAAAACCCCGACCGCGATACGCTTGAGCAGATGTTTCAGGTGTCGCGCGCCATTGCGCGCCCGATCGCGATGTTTGTTGATCAAAGCGACGCGTCCATGATCCATGAGGCGGTGTCGGCGGGTGTCAGTGCTTATGTCGTTGACGGCCTGCGACAGGATCGCATTCGACCAATTGTTGAAATGGCGATCTCGCGCTTTAACGTGTTTGACCAATTGCGGCGTGAACGTGATGAAGCACAGGCGAAGCTTAGCGAACGCAAACTGATCGAACGGGCCAAGGGTATCCTGATGAAGGAAAAAGGTCTGTCCGAAGAAGATTCTTATGCGCTGCTGCGTAAAAACGCCATGAAGCAAAATCGCAAGATCTACGAAATCGCGCAAAGCGTTATTACGGCGTTTCAGTTGGAGTTTTGACGGATGGTTAACAGGGTGCGTCTTGGTTTTGTTCCGCTGGTCGATTGTGCCATTCCGGTGGTGGCCCGTGCCTTGGGGTTTGCCGCGCAGGAAAACATCGAACTGGAATTGGTTCGTGAAATGTCATGGGCGGCCATACGTGACAAGCTGTCCTTTGGGATGTTTGATGCCGCCCATCTTTTGGCGGGTATTCCGATTGCAGCGCGCCTTGGGCTTGGGGGGCTGCCGGTTCAAAATATCGTCGTGCCGATGGCCTTGGGGCGTGGTGGTAACGCGATCACGGTTTCAACCAAGCTGTATCAGCGGATGTTGGAAGCCGACCCCGACGCGATGTTTGGACCGCGCGGGCGCTCGGCGAGGGCACTCAAAAAGGTCATTGACGAAGACAAAGCTGAAGGACGCCCTGTTCTTTCCTTTGCAACCGTTTTTCCGTTCTCAAGTCATAACTATGAACTCCGATATTGGATGGCCGCAGCCGGTATTGATCCGGATATGGACGTGAATATCGGGGTGATTGCACCGCCGCGCATGTTTGATAGTTTGCGTAATGGCTGGGTTGACGGCTATTGCGTCGGGGAACCTTGGAATCAGCGCGCAGTTTTTCGCGGGGATGGTGTGATCGTTGCTCTAAAGGACGACATCTGGTCACGAAGTCCTGAGAAGGTTTTGGGGCTGCGCGAAGACTGGGCGCAAAATAATCCGGAACTTGTTTCTGCATTGGTGAGAGCGCTTGTGCGGTCTGCTGAATGGGCGGATCAACCTGGGAACCGCGTCGAGTTGGCCCATATACTGTCCGAGGAGGCTAATGTTGGCGCACCATTCGAGGTGCTTAAGGCGTCACTTAGTGGCAAGCCGGTACTGCGCCCGGGCGACCTTCCCGTCGATCTGCCAGACCGTCACGTCTTTTATCGTTATACGGCAACGTTCCCTTGGTTGTCGCAGGGGCGCTGGCTTGGTGAACAAATGAAGCGTTGGCATCAAATTCCCAAAGATACAGACCTTAAGACCATCATCCCCAATGTCTTCCGTCCCGGTCTTTATCGAATAGCAGTTGCCGGATTGGACGTTTTGGTGCCGCAAGATGACTGGCGCACTGAAGGTGCTGTAAATGCGCCAGATCGATCTCTTGTCGGTCGGGACCAGTTTCTGGATGATAGTGTATTTGACGCTGAGTTTTAGGCTGGAATCTATGGATATATAGAATTCTCAAATAGCTCATAATGTGATTCAAGCTTCCTTTTAAGGAGGCAGTTTTTTAGAAAGTTCACGTCCGAGCCTTTTGGTGTTATTTGGCAGACGCTTTGATGAATGGAACGGTATATTCAGACGGCTCTGCAGGTGAGCTTGACGTTTTCTGTTATGCTTGTCGCAGCTGTAATTTCAGCAAAAGCAAATCGGATTCTCCATATTCCCCATGACGAAGGGTTTGCAAGTGGCGCCCCTCATAGAAAATGACTTCAGAAAAATCAAAGAATTCTGTGGCGAGAATACACGCTGCGACAAGACTAACATAATCTACGGAGCTTTATGAGTTATCGCAGCGATATTCATAGCATTGCAGTAAATATCCACAGATCCTAGAAAAGAGGAGAAACCAATTTATTGTTCGCAGCGCGTACTGGTCTTTCGGTCATATGCGCATCCGCCGCCACGACAACGATTTCATGCTTGGGATTAAGTCGACGTATGGTTTCAGCCACAGCCTTCAGGTTCTCGGTCGTTACTGTCCACACCACCGGTTTTCCGGTCTGTCTGTTAAGTTCGATGGCGCTAACCAGATCATCGGCAATCATGATCGGCTCTTTGGGGCTTTTTGAGAGCTTGCCGCTAACGACGTGATGTAGCCCTTTGTCGCTGCCAGGCCCCGTGATCATCTCGTCTGATCCATCCGCATCAACCTGATAGAGAGCAGCCAGACGATTACCACCATCGCGTAGCGGGATCAGTACCTTGCCGTTTTGATCGATACGATACTGCGCCCAGACTTTGGCCGTGCCCAGTTCTGCTCTGGCTTTGATGGTCTCTTTGTCCGCAGGTTTCGCAGATAGCCAGGCTTGCCAGGCGTCATCGCCCACCTTTTGCGCCAGTTCGCTACGCAGGGCTGTCATGGTTGGCGTCTTGGCCGGGTCATCCTTTATCTGGGTTTTCCAGACATTGCGATGTGTTTTGATGGTTCGGGTTTGGATCTGGCCGGTTTCATCGCGATATTCTTCCTCGACCTCCACTTCTTTGGTTTCAGCAACTTCCAGCGTGATCCAGTCGCCAAGTCTGGCGTCAGCCTGGTCAACGCTTTGTGCGATATCAATGCCCCATAGGGTACGCTCGATGCCGTTGGCATCCTGAAGGGTGACAAAACTGGATTCCGACTTTTCGGGATCAAATTTGTAAGGTGCTGCACCACTGGCGATCAGACGTGACGCCTTGTTGCCGGCATGGGGCGCGGCATAATCTTTGAACGAAGTTGCCATTTTCGGGCGCACAATCTCCATGCCCAGCTTTGCCGCTTTTTCTGTGTCGCCTGGCTGCTCTGTTGCGCCGAGTGCCACGATGATTTCAGTGTCGTTGTTTTTTTCGCGCATGTTGCGGGCCAGGTCCGCCCAGTCTTCCGGTCTGCCAGGCACGATGACTGGGCAGTTTGTCGCCCGATGCAGGGCAGCAGCATCGGCGTAATCCCGGGCGATGATCAGGGTGTCCTGATCCCCGCGTCTTTGTGGATCAATCCTGTGCATGAGCACCTGATCTGACGGACCTTCATGCACCAGGCTTTGGCGGCCCTGTTTGTCGATCAGCATGACATTTTCAATCCGGCCGGAGCGGTCGCGCAGTGGTACAGCAATGTTGCCTTTGTCTGTCAGCTTGACGCCATAGCCGCGCAGGCCGGTGGCTTTGAGCCAGGCTGAATTTTTGGGTTTGGCCCAGTCGGAGCAGGCATCCCACACCAGAAAAGCCTGATCATCGGTGACTGGGGCAAAAGCACGGCGAATGTCAGTTGCATCATCCTGATCGGGCAGGGACACAATCGGTACATTGGGTTGGCGCGGGATGGCGGGATCGGCAATGATTGCGTTGCTGTCCGGGTATCGTCGTTGATGCTCTTTCAGGACCTGGCGCATGTCATTGGGATCGGCCAGAACCATTACCGGTCGCCGTGTGGCATCGTGGATTTTAACGGCATCGGCATAATCGGCGGTAAAGATTACCGGGCCTTGGTTGATCTGCTTTCGGGGATCAACGGTATGCATCAGCCCGCGTGCGCGTTCATTGCCAATATCGAGGCTTTTGCCTCTGGCGAATAGAGCCGCACGGCCTGCAAATGGCCATTGCGGTCCCTGAACGGGACCAGAAGGTTGCCATCATCATCCAGGCGACAACCGAGACCGGTCTAGTGGGTCTCTGACAGTCAGGACAGGGATTGGGCTTTGGCCCAGCGCCCGGCCTCTTTCCAGGCTTTGAGCGTCGGCTCGGCGTATGGCAGCATTTTGGAACCGAAATTGTCCTACCGATCCGGCGGCATTTTACCCTTGTGGCGGGCCTTGACTGGCCGTGGCCTCAAGCCGTGCTGCATGAAGTCCATGAGATTGACCGGCGTTTGAAAGCAACAGAATATCGTGATTGTGTAGATTTGTCTCTGGTACGGTTGAATACGGGCGATCTGGCGGAACCGCTTGACGAATAAATGCTGCCCTGGAGTGCGATCAAGGCTGAACGGGTTTTTATGGATCGGGCACGGCGTCTGCTGCCAGCATTGGGAGGTTGTAATGTTGGATGATGACGTAACAGCCTATGCAAGAGAAGCAATTGAAACCCTCGAAGCTGAGAGAAAGGTGTTGCAAGCGCAGCTTGTTGACCTGGACTGGATGCAAGCCAGGCAACCGGATGTCTTGCTCTGTGGCAGTGACGCCCTTGTATGTTTGGAACCGGCACAACGACCAAGTGTCATAGAAGCCCTTTACGAACGGGAATATCAGAATGCTCGCCGGTCCGGGATGAGCCAGAGGTTGGCTTTTGTTGATGCCGAGATTGCACATTGGAGCAATCGGCTGATAAGGACCGGCAGGATCCTGCCGGTTGCTGCCTTGTTTGTCCTGATGCTGTTCGCGGCGCTTGTCCAGGCAGACTGTTATTCGAGGCCGTTGCGAGAACAGCGCGGTGCCTATGCCTATGATGGCGATACGATCTATATCGCCATGCCGGGCTTGCTGGTACCGATCAGCAAGATGTCTGTTCGGTAGGCAGCGATAGATACCTCCGGAAATCCGAGGGCCTTGGCTAGGTCGGTGCCTTTTAGGGTGCGCAGGCGCAGTTGTGTTATTAGCACATAGTCAAACCCGACGAAGATCCGTCGCAATTAGTTGGGTTTGAAACCGTGTGCCGAGGTTTGTTGACTGAACAGATTGAGCTGGCAATCCTTGCTCCGGTTCTCCATACCGATGGCGCGGTGACTGATCTCTGTCTAAGACCTCGCCGAGGCAGCCCAAGCGGGGGCCATGGTTTCAGCCAAGTTTCGGAAGGCCGCATAGCGTGCGTTCAGGACCGTGGCATCGAAGCGGCCTGGCTCGAAATGATGGGCCCGTGTCGCCATGGCGTCCGTCGCGGCGCGCAGGGAGTGAAACAGTTCCAGCCCGACGGCGGCGGCGACGCAGGCTCCCAAGGCGCCCGTCTCGACGCAATGGCTGGTCGTGATCGGAATGCCCAGAATATCGGCGAACATTTGCGGCCAGATCTCGCTGCGAGCGCCGCCGCCGGAGAGTACCGCCTCGTCCACCTGGGCACCGGCGGCGCGTAGGGTGTCGAGGTGATGGCGGTGCCCAAAGGCCACGCCCTCGAACAGCGCATAGAGAACGTCTGCTCGGGTGTGCCATTCCGTAAGATTGTAAAAACCTCCGCGCGCGTTGCCGTCGAAGGCGCTACCGTAGAGGTAAGGATGATACAGAGGAAGCCCCGTCGTCGGGGTCACGCTGGCCACGGCCTTGCTGCACGCTGCCGCCGGATCGCCCGGTTCGTCGTCATACACCCCAAAGGTGCGCAAGAACCACTCCAGATTCGCCGCCGACGTGGGGCTGGCTTCGACCACCATGTATCGGTCGCGGCCGAAAGGTGTGGTCATAAACACCAGGTCGTCGAGCTTAGGCCGGTCGACGATGATCTGGTTAATGCTCCACGTGCCCGCCACGACCGAGGCCTCGCCCACCCGGGACACACCAGAGCCAAGCGCGCTCGCCACAATGTCGATCATACCCGCCACGACCGGTGTCCCGGCGGCGAGGCCGGTTTCCCGCGCTGCCGCCTCCGTGACATGGCCGACGATGTCGCAGGTTTCGCGTACCGGCGGTAATTTCTCCAACAGGTCGCCGATGCCGTAGAGCGCCAGCAGATCGGCGTCGTATCGCCGTTCGGGAAAGCGAATCAGTCCGGCGATGGAGGCATCGGAGATATCGGTACATATCACGCCCGTCAGATAATGGACGATGACATCCTTGCACAAGAGCAAGGCACCGGCCTGGGCCAGCAGGTCGGGTTCGTGCTCCTTCATCCAGCGGAGAAGCACCGGCGTCTGCGCCGCCCACACCTTCTGCAATGACATCTCGTGCGCCGTTTGCCGCGCCCTGTTCATGCCATCGACAATGGTGGTTCCGCGGGTGTCGATGGACTGGATCCCTTTGAGCGGTCGGCCATCGCGGTCGAGCATGTATAGACCGTTTCCGTGCCCCGCCGCGCCGACGCCGCAAATGTCCTTTGCGTCGATCCCGGCCATGTCGAGGCACTCGGCAATGGCGTGACGGAGGCCGGCCGTCAGTTCCGAAATGTCGCGTTCGACGTGTCCCGGGTGCGGTCGATAGGTGCGACCCGGCGATGAACTTACTGCGACTTGGCGACCATCTACGGTGAATAAAACGGCCTTCACCATGGTGTTGCCGGCATCAATGCCGAGCAGGTATTGAGACATGACGTCCTCCCATGCAGACGCATCCTGCGTCAGAGCGCGCACCACCATGCTGTCTTGCTTTTTTTGTCGGCGGCGCGCGGCGGTATTATTTGCTGTTATAGATCTCCAATGCGCGTGTCGCATCGGCACCGTCATGAATGATTGCCTTGAGGGCCGCAGCGACGCGTGCGGGATTGTCATGCTGGTAGACGTTGCGGCCATAGACCATACCGTTTGCGCCTTGGCCCATCAGGGCGACCGACTTCTCGAAGACCTTGCCGATCTCGCCTTTGCCTCCGCCACGCACCAGCACCGGGCACCGTGCGGCCTCGACGACCTTGTGGAAGTCTTCGACGTTGTCGGTCGGGTCGGCCTTTATGACATCGGCCCCAAGTTCCCGGGCGGTGCGAACCATTGCGACGATCTTGTCGGTGTCGCCGTCAACCAGATAGCCGCCCTTCTCGCTGGGCGTCTGCATGACCAGCGGTTCTAGCATCAGCGGCATGCCGTACTTTTCGCACTCGCGCCGCACCTTGGAAACGTTCTCGATGGATTGGCGCAACAGGCCCGGTTCGTTCGGGATGAGATACATGTTTACGACCACGGCGACGGCGTCCATCTGGATGGCGCCGACAAGCGGCTCCTCCGGGTTTTGCAGGATGCTCCACATTTCACGGTGACGGATGGTGTTGTAGGCGTTACCGACGTCGATCCGCAGGACCAGCGCCGGTTTCTCAGGTGTTTCGACCCGTTGAAGGGTGTCCGCCTGGCCGTAATTGGTCTGGATGGCGTCCGGCATGGCTTTGACGAGTTGCCCGACCACACCGTCAATATCCTCCAAGCCGGGGATGAAGGTCGGTTCGTTGAAGATGCCGTGGTCGATGGCAACATCCAGGCACTTGCCGTTGCGGAACATGCGGTTGAGGCGGGCTTTCCAGGTGGACGGCATGAAGGGCTCCTTTAGGATTGCAGGGTTTCTGCGGCTTCGGGCAGAGGCGCCAGGGTGACGCGATGGCGTGTGGCGAGCAGATCGCGGAGCGTTTCATACTCCGCGCGGACATGTTCCGCAGACCAGCCGCAGGTGTCCGCCATGACCGCGAGCACCTCGCGCACCGTCGTGGTGGACAGGCGACCGGTAATGGCGATGGCGGTCCGGCGGATCAACAGGTCCGCCGACGTCACCACATCCTCTTGACGGATCAGATGAATGAGTTCCCCGCAGCTGTACTCGGGCAGGGACTTCAGCGGCGTGTCGCCTTCGGTTGCCAGGGTCTTGGCGACCCGGCGGGCACTGGTGCCGTAACGGGCGAACAGCGTCTGGGCGCGAGCCTCGGACAGACCGTGGGTGCGTGCCAGTTCGGCGATTGCGTCAGACCGCGCGGTAGAGGCGGGAAAGTCGCGGCCGCCGCCGATGGGCATTTCCTTGGTATCGACGGTGCGATCACGGCCGAGGCGCGCCAGCACGTCGTCGGCTACCAGTTCGCCGAAGCCCCGGAAGGTGGTCCATTTCCCACCGATCAGACAGAGCACGGGAAAAGGGCGCGTTGCCGTTGGCTCCAGGGCTTGGACCGAATGGTCGCGGGAAATGCGGCCGGTGGGGCCGTCATCGCTATAGGGCAAAGGCCGAACGCCGGAAAAGGTATAGACGATTTGCTCTGGCGTGATCTCGATTGAGGGGAAGACAAAACGGACGGATTCGAGGATATAGTCGCGTTCCTCGTCCTCGCAGCGCACCGTGTCCGGTGTGTCGACCCGAATATCGGTGGAGCCGATCAGCACGCGGTCGAAGTACCGGAACAGGATGCAGACGCGTCCCTCCTGGTTCTCGTAATAGATCATGTGGTCTCCCAACTCATCGTAGAGCTTGGGGTTGTCGACGATGAGGTGAGAGCCTTTGGTACCGCCGATCAGCCGTGGGGCCCCCTCGGCCAGGCTTTCATTGGCCATGTCGGTCCAGGCGCCACCGGCGTTGATGACCAGCTTCGGCCGGACAGTGATGTCGTCACCGGTCACGCAATCATGCAGGATAACCGCGCCATTGGCGTCAAGACGGTTGAACGCAACGTAATTGAGGGCTGTGGCGCTACGGCAAGAGGTCACGGTATCCTGTATCATTTCGAGGCCGAGGCGCTCGGGGTAGGTGATCTGGGCATCGTAATACGTCGCGGTGCAGCGGACATCCGGATTGAGGTTGGGCCAGCGGCGGAAGGTTGCGGTGCGGCCGGCGAACCCATGCCCTGGCATGCCCGAAGTCCCGCGCGTGAACCAATCGTAGAGCGTCAGTCCCACCTTCACCAGCGCCGCCCCTCGGCGCGACGGCTTTTCCGTCAGTCGCAGGAAGCGTTGCAGGGCACTGGTCAGGCCGGACGCATAATCGAACAGAGGCACCGTCGTTGCCAGTGGACCGACGTAATGGGGGGCGTTCCGCAGCAGGCGATTGCGCTCAGCCAGGGCTTCGCGGACCAGCTTGAACTCGCCGGTTTCCATGTAGCGGAGGCCGCCATGGACCATGCGGGACAGGGCGCCACTGGCGCCGTGGCAGTAATCGTTCTTTTCGACGAGGGCGACCTTCAGTCCCTGAAGGGCGAGTTCGCGGAAAGCGGAGATGCCGTTGATCCCGCCACCGATGACGAGAACGTCGAGGTCTGGCTGTGCGGCCAGTCGGGTCAACCGCTCGCGCCGTCCAGCGGCGCCGATTGCTGTGAATGCAGTCATGAGAGTTCCGAAGTTTTAGGGGGCGGGCTGGTGCGGTCCAGACACTGGAGGACACGACCGGCTGTGGCCTCGTCGGTGACCAGCGCGGTGAGGTAGTCGCCGCGCAGGATGCTGGCGATGGCGTCGGTTTTGTCCGGTCCGGTAGCGACGCTGAAAGAGAACGGGATGCGGGCCAGTTCGTCCGGTTTCAAGCTGACGAGGTGGCGATTCAGGATGTAGTCGGCGACGGCGCCGTCGGCTGTTAGC
>JBNKVZ010000018.1:21718-44182 GCA_050299455.1 Thalassospira sp. | reverse complement strand
CAATTGAATAACCGTGCCGGCATTTTCATTGCCCTTGGTATCATCGAGGGCAAGCAAGGACGGCACCTGCTTGCCACCGTAAGAAAGTTTGCAATAAGCGGCATCTTCCAAAATAACCGCGCCATAGCTGCGCGCCACTTCCAGCACGGCCAAACGGCGCTCCAATGAATAGGACCGCCCGGTCGGATTTTGAAAATCCGGCGCCAGATAGGCAATACGTGCACCGTTGGCAAAGGCGGCTTCCAGTTGGCTGATGACGGGGCCATCATCATCCATATCCACCCCCACATATTGCGGGCGGCGCATGGTAAAGGCCTGCATCGCCCCCAGATAGGTCGGTTTTTCCACCACAATCTGGCGGCCATCCTCCAATAACAACCGCCCCAACATATCAAGGCCCTGCTGCGCCCCACAGGTGATCAGGATATTGTTAATATCGCGATTTGCCCCACTGGCGGCCAAATCGTCGGCAATCCATTGGCGCAAGGCGGGCAGGCCTTCGCTAATCGAATATTGCAGGCTGCGGCGTCCGGCGGCGTCATCGGCCATCAGTTCCTGATACACACCGTTAAAATCATCAAGCGGAAACAGGGACGGGTCCGGCACCCCACCGGCAAAGGAGGTGATTTCCGGCCGTTCGGCGACCTTTAACAAATCCCGGATTTCCGATGCCGTCAGGGCGCGGGCATCACGCACGATCAAATCATTCCACTCGATGGTCATGGCACTTCTCTTTAGGTCAGTTTTCCTGTCCTTATAAAGCAAGGAATACTGACCTAAATCAACATTATTTTTCTGAAAGATAATTTTTTGAAATAAAATTACTTAAAATAGCTCCTCAGAGCCGAAAACAGTCCCACTTGTACAGGCGCGTCAAATGGCCGACGCACATCACTCCAGCCACATCGAGGCCATCAGCAACCAGCGACAAAAACCCGCAAAGGCATGGTCGCCGGACGGTTTCCATCATGCTCCGTCGATCAACAGCCCATCTCGATTTGTATTTACCAGCGGGGTTCTTTTTTTCCGCATCAATACTGGCTACAATGCGCCCCACCTTACGAGATTGGGCACAATGATAAAAATCGACGCGATCAACCTTAAAATTCTGCGTGCATTGCAAACCAATGCCAAGCTGACCAATCTTGCCCTGTCGAAACTTATCGGGTTAAGCCCCAGCCCCTGCCTGGACCGGGTCAAGAAGCTGGAAAAGGAAAAGGTGATCAAACGCTATCGCGCAGTAATCAATATTGAAAAGCTGTGCCCGCATGTGCGCGTCTTTGCCGAAGTCACCCTGGAAGGCAAAGGCGACGATGATTATAAAAAATTCGCCGATGCCATCCATGACATTCCCGAAGTGGTCGCCGGATACCGCATTTCAGGACCGTATGATTACATGCTGTGCCTGGTCTGCCGCGATGTGCAGCACTACCATTCCCTGTCCGAAGAAATGATTTACGGCAATCTCGGCATCACCAAATTTATTGGTCACGTTGCCCTTGCCCAAACCAAAGCCTTCAAGGGTTTTCCGGTTTAATTTCCAGAAATGACAATCACCTACCGCATTCAAGCCGCGTAATTGAACAAATAAAAACTGGAATTCGCCACAGAGACAACAAATTTACTGTGAATTCTCAAATCGCGCTTGCATCGGAGCGCATTCCGTATTACCCGGATTGCATAAGTGAAATTAATTCAATAACACAATAATTGTGTTATTTATCGTCAGGAAAGACCATGCAGCCTAATCTGACCCATCTCCGCCAGCTAGAGGCCGAGAGCATTCATATCATCCGCGAGGTGGCCGCGTCCTTTGAACGCCCGGTGATGCTTTATTCCATCGGCAAGGATTCATCGGTTCTGCTGCATCTGGCCCGCAAGGCATTCTATCCGGCCCCGCCGCCTTTTCCCCTGATGCATGTCGATACCACCTGGAAATTCCGCGAAATGATCGAATTTCGCGACCGGGTTGCAAAGGAATATGGCTTCGAACTGATCGTTCACATCAATGAAGACGGTGTGAAGCAAGGCATTGGCCCCTTCACGCATGGCTCTAGCGTCCATACGGACGTCATGAAAACCCAGTCGTTAAAACAGGCGCTCAACAAATACAAGTTTGATGCGGCCTTTGGCGGCGCACGGCGTGACGAGGAAAAGGCCCGCGCCAAGGAACGTGTTTTTTCCTTCCGCACCGAAACCCACCGCTGGGACCCGAAAAACCAGCGCCCGGAATTGTGGGATATTTACAATTCCCGCATCAATAAGGGCGAAAGCATCCGTGCCTTCCCAATCTCAAATTGGACGGAGCTCGATATCTGGCAATATATCTATCTCGAACAGATTCCGATTGTGCCGCTGTATTACGCGGCCAAACGCCCGGTTGTTGAACGCGATGGCACCCTGATCATGGTTGATGATGACCGCATGCCGCTGCGCGATGGTGAAGTGCCGGAAATGAAATCGGTCCGTTTCCGTACCCTGGGCTGTTACCCACTGACCGGTGCTGTTGAATCCGAGGCCGAAACCCTGCCCGAGATCATTCAGGAAATGCTGCTGACCCGATCCAGCGAACGGCAGGGCCGCATGATTGACCATGATGAAGCCGGTTCAATGGAAAAGAAAAAGCAGGAAGGATATTTCTAATGGCACATAAATCCGACCTGATCGCCGATGACATTCTTGGTTACCTCAAGGCCCAGGAAGAAAAAAGCCTGCTGCGTTTCATTACCTGCGGCAGCGTTGATGATGGCAAAAGCACCCTGATTGGCCGCCTGTTGTGGGATTCCAAGCTGATTTTTGAAGACCAGCTTGCCGCCCTTGAGGTCGATTCCCGCAAGGTGGGCACCCAGAATGGCGAAATTGATTTCGCCCTGCTGCTAGATGGTTTGCAGGCCGAACGCGAACAGGGCATCACCATCGATGTCGCCTATCGTTTCTTTTCGACCGACAAGCGCAAATTCATCGTTGCCGATACCCCCGGCCACGAACAATATACCCGCAATATGGCAACCGGCGCCTCGACCGCCGATGTCGCCATCATCCTGATTGATGCACGCAAAGGCATCCTGACACAAACCCGCCGTCACAGCTTCATTACGTCCCTGCTGGGGATTCGCAATGTGGTGCTGGCAGTGAACAAGATGGATCTGGTCAAGTATGATCAGGCCACGTTTGACCGTATCGTGGCCGATTATCAGGAATTCGCCAAACAGCTGAATTATCATTCCATTCAGGCGATCCCGATTTCCGCCCTGCGCGGCGACAACATCATTGAATCCAGTCCCAACACCGCCTGGTATGATGGCCCCACCCTGCTGGCCCATCTTGAAACGGTTGAAGTTGAACAGGAAGCGATTGAAAAGCCCTTCCGTCTGCCTGTTCAATGGGTCAACCGCCCTAATCTGGATTTCCGTGGTTTTTCCGGCACAGTATCTTCAGGTGTGGTCAAGCCGGGTGATGCGATTATCGTGTCGTCGTCAGGGCAGACCAGCAAGGTCAAGGAAATCGTTACCTATGATGGCAATCTTGACCAAGCCATTGCCGGGCAGGCCATTACCCTGACACTGGAAGATGAAATCGACATTTCCCGGGGCGATGTATTGGCGTCCGCCGAGGCCCGCACCGATTATGCCGATCAGTTTGAAGCCCGCATCATCTGGATGCACGAAGACGAAATGTTACCGGGCCGCCCCTATCTGATTAAAATGGGCGGGCAGATTTCGGGCGCACAAATCAGCACCCTGAAATACAAGGTTAATGTCAACACGCTGGAACATATGGCGGGCAAAACGCTGGAATTAAACGAAGTTGGCATTGCCAATATCGCCGCAGACCGCGCCCTTGCCTTTGACCCCTATGACGATAACCGCCATACCGGGCGCTTCATCATCATTGACCGCTATACCAACGCCACCGTTGGGGCGGGCATGGTCAACCATTCCCTGCGCCGTGCGACCAATATCAAATGGCAGGAAATGGACGTCAACAAGCAGGCCCGCGCCACCCAGAAAGGCCAGAAATCGGCTGTTCTGTGGTTTACCGGCCTGTCCGGGGCCGGCAAATCGACCATTGCCAACCTGGTGGAAAAAAAGCTTAACGCCCTTGGCAAACATACCTACAGCCTCGATGGCGACAATGTCCGCCATGGCTTAAACAAGGACCTTGGCTTTACCGATGCCGACCGGGTGGAAAATATCCGCCGTGTCGGCGAAACCGCCAAGCTGTTTGTCGATGCCGGGTTGATCACGCTGGTCTCCTTCATTTCACCCTTCAAAAGCGAACGGCAAATGGCCCGCAGCCTGCTGGAAGAGGGTGAATTCATCGAAGTCTTCATCAATACCCCGATCGAGGTTTGTGAAGAACGCGATGTAAAGGGCCTTTATAAAAAGGCACGCGAAGGCAAAATCGCCAATTTCACCGGGATTGATAGTCCCTATGAAGCCCCGGAAAACCCGGAAATCACGGTTAACACCTCGGATCAAACTGCCGAGGAAGCCGCGGAAATGGTGGTCAGCAAGCTCGAACAATTCGGCATCCTTGCTGCCTGGTTCCCGGAAATCTGACCACGGCCTAATACCGATCCCCCAAACACCCGGCAATCGATTTTGCCGGGTGTTTTATATTGGGCCACCGCAATTGTAATATTTAAGGTTGCACGATATGGTGCGACAAATACAGACTGTCGGCACAAGGGGATATACGTTGACAACAGGTCGAAGCATCAGATTATTTCTTGTTGACGGTACGCCGAACGGTATTCTGACCGCCGAAATCATGAACTGGACAGGACATATATTGTCCGCCCCAAGAACGCGCCTGCCCGATCTGGTGAAACGGTCGGAAGCCGGGCGTACCGGCATTTATGTCCTGACCGGCCCCGACGAAACATCACCCAATAAAATCAGAGTTTATATTGGCGAAAGCGACAATGTTGCCAAGCGATTGGCACAACACAATTCCGATGAACGGAAAACCTTCTGGGACAAAGCCTATATTGTCACCAGTAAAGACCAAAATCTAACCAAAGCCCATGTACGCTATATTGAGAGTAAGCTCATCAATATCGCACAAACGGCGCAACGCTCGATCATCGAAAACAACACGGCACCTGAATACGGCTATCTGCCAGAAGCTGATCTGGCCGACATGGATTTCTTTATCGCGCAAATTAAAATAATATTGCCCGTTCTCGGCTTGGATATCCTCAGAGACAAGCCCCAAAATCCCTACAAAGAACTCGAACAAAAATCAGATCTATCATCGACACAAATTGACGATACTGCTCCAACTTTTGTTCTTCACAGTCGCAAGCACAACATTTCTGCCTCTGCCAAACAAATTGACGGCGACTTTGTTGTTTTGGCAGGGTCACAAGCGCGATTTTGCTGGGAGGGTGCCAAAGCCAGTTATGATTCCCTTCATGCGCAATTGATTGCAGATAACATTCTGATTGCAGACGGTAAAAATCACCGAAAATTTGCAGAAGACTATAGTTTCAACAGCCCAAGTGCGGCATCAGCAGTGATCCTTGGCCGTGCAGATAACGGTCGCTTATCATGGCGTTTGGCCTCAACCGGCGAAAGTTATGCGGATTGGCAAAATGCACAAATAATTACCCCTGACACAGATGATGCAGAGGAATGATTATCCTGCGCTAAACTTGCCCCTCACAACTTGGATCGTTTTCCTACCTCAAGCGCACGGTCCAGCATTGGCTGGCAGCGGGAAATATCAAATCTGAGCTCGGTCTTGCGGGCATCGGCGAACAGGGCGCGCAGCACGTCATCTTCCACCGGTGATGCCAAGGCACCAAATTCGTTTTGCAAAAAGGCATGATGCTGTTCTGGCAGCAGATCGCCATAATTTTTGCGGTTAAACAGGTAGCTTTCCGATAATTTGAAATTCTGTTCCATATTGCGATACAGGATGGTCTGGTAATTCGCGTGCAGTTCCACCTCGCCATAGCGATTAACAAAAATGATAGGGAACATCACCGCAAGGTCGGGCAGATACCGGTTTGGATAAACCTTTCCACCCCAATAGGTTTCAGCCAGTTTGGCGTATTTTCCATATTCACGGATCGCGTAAAAACCCGATTTCACCCAGGGCAGAATTTCCACCTGCGGCTTGTCGGGATTGACCGTATCATTGGCCACATCCACATACAGACTGCCAAACTGAAAGGCATTCTGGAAATAGCTGTTACGCAAATTGCCCCACACCCGTTTTGCCACACCGCCATTGGCGCAAAATTCGCGCAGCGCCCGCATGGCCGGAGTGGTCGGATGATTGATCTGCTGTTGCAAAAGGTTTTGCACCCCCTTGCTGATTTCCAGGCAATATCCCTTGGGATAGGTTCGGCGCAAATTGCCGGTCACTTCGGGGGACTGGCGATAGATCTTGTCAAAGGCCGTGCGCAATTGCTGCAAATCGGCATGAAGGGCATCCAGATTTGGCAAAAGCCAGGTTTTGGTCAGTTTAATCTGACGCGACGTGATCTCAACCGGCGTTTCTTCGTTCGCATTCTCTGACAGATGCGCAAGCGTAAGTGTTCCCACCATTCAAAAACCTTTTTATGTGATGTGCCCCGGCACGCAGCATACATTGCGCGGGCCACGGCTTCATCGATAAAAAACGCCACATATGGCATCGCACCTTTTGCCATATCCAACATATCGTCCGGCGCATTGTTCGGTGCATTGTTAACACATCGTTCGACGCAAAAATTTCACATGCCACACAATCCCTGAATTTCCGCGTGATACACGTCACAAAGCGGGCCCTGGGGTCTTCAGCAAGGCAAGGTTTTTATTGCATCCTTAGGCGGTAATCCCCATCTTTCAGATAAACCTTTTGGACAGGGTCCAAGATCGACATGTCAGGATCGCGCACGAAACACAGTTAACCCGGCCCCTTTGTGCTTACCGGTAAAATGAAACCGGGATTTGAAAACACAAAAAGCCTTCAGGCGACACGCCTTACGACGCGATCCTTAACCGCCCCGGAAAAACCGGCCCTATATCTCCTCCGAACGACAGAACTGGAACTTCATATAATGCCTGTGACGACCGCCACCCCGGCACCCGAGCCAAACCGGCACCATGATGATATCATCTATCCGGCTTTAATCCCGTTTTCACTGGTGCATTTGGCCTGTTTTGCCGCAATCTGGACCGGGATCACCTGGCAGGCGGCCGTTTTGGGCGCAGTTTTGTATGTCGCACGCATGTTCGGGGTGACAGCCGGGTATCATCGCTATTTTTCGCATCGTGCCTTTGCCACCAGCCGGGTTTTCCAGTTTGTTCTGGCCTGTCTGGCGCAAAGCAGTGCACAAAAAAGCGTGATCTGGTGGGCGGCCAAGCATCGCCATCATCACAAATATTCCGATACCGAAAACGATGTGCATTCCCCGCGCCATCGCGGCTTTCTTTATAGCCATGTCGGCTGGATCTTTGCCCGCCAGCATGATCAGGCCGACCTTTCCACCGTGGGTGACTTAACCCGTTATCGCGAATTGATGTGGCTGCATAAATTTGAAACCGCCCCGGCGATTGTTCTGGCTGTGGCCTGTTTCCTGATTGCGGGCTGGTCGGGCCTTGTGGTTGGCTTTTTCTGGAGCACGGTGGCCTGTTATCATGGCACCTTTGGCATTAATTCGCTGGCCCATGTCAGCGGACGCAAACGGTATGTGACCGGCGATGATTCGCGCAATAACTGGTTGCTGGCCATTGTGACAATGGGCGAAGGCTGGCACAACAACCACCATGCCTATCAAAGCAGCGCCCGCCAGGGCTTCCGCTGGTGGGAATATGACCTGACCTATTACATCCTGTGCGTGATGTCGTGGGTTGGACTGGTCCGTGATTTGAAACAGCCGCCCAAGCAGGTTTTGCGCAATGAACAGCGCCTGGGCACCAAGGTCATCAACCGTGCGGCCGAACAGCTTGCCGCCCGCTTTGACCCGGACCGCATTGCCAAAACGCTTAGCACCACCTTGCATGGCCCGGACCTGCAACATTTGCAGGAGGTTTTAACCAATGCCCGCCATCGCACCGGCGATGCCCTGACGGCGTTTCATTTGCCGCACCTGCCCAGCCGCGACGAATTTATGGCAACCGCCCGGCAGATGTTTGCTAAGACCCGCTCGCTCGATGACATTATCGACCGCGCCTATGATTATTTCCTGGCCGCTGTAGGCAACAGGTTAACCCCCGCACCGGCGACGGCAGGCTAAGCTCCGCTTTCAGAACACTTAAGCAAACACCCCCGAAGGCACAGCCTGCCGGGGGTGTTTTGTTTTTTATGGCTGCGCTCTTCAGGCCTTAACCAAAAACCGTTCCAGCCCATCCATTGCCTGATGAATATTGTCTTCCGATACCCCATAACAGGCTCGGATAAACCCGGCCCCCTCGGGGCCAAAGGCCTCGCCCGGTGCCAGTCCAATCCCCTGCTCGTTTAATAACTGTTTGGCAAACCCCAAAGTATTGGTAACGCCATCAATATGGAAAAAGCCGTAAAAGGCGGCATCGGCGGCGGGTAACATCACACGCGGCATAGCGGATAAACGCGCGACCAAGACCGTGCGTGACCGGGCATAGCGCGCGCGGGCGGAGGCAACAAATTCCTCGCCATCGCGCAGGGCGACAATGCCAGCCTGCTGAATAAATCCCGCCGGGCAGGAAACGTTAAATTCCATCAATTTTTCAAGCTCGACACATGCCGCCTTGGGTGCGGTGATCCATCCCAAACGCCAGCCTGTCATCGCCCAGGCCTTGGAAAAGCTGTTAATCACCATGATGCGGCGGTCTTCCTGCATCAGGGGCACAAAGGACGGGGCGGCATTTTGCCCGTCATAGACAAGGCGGGCATAAACCTCGTCAGCAATGATCCAGATCCCGCGTTGATGGGCAAACTCCACCAGTTTCGCCTGATCGGCGGCCGACATCATCCAGCCGGTCGGGTTATTGGGGCTATTGATCAAAATAACCCGCGTGGCCGGGGTGCAGGCTGCAAACAGCGTTTCAAGGTCAAGCTGCCAGCCTGTATTTTGATCAGCCTGCAATGGCACCGTTGTAACCGTGGCCCCCAAAACCCGTGGAATGGCCACAAGATTGGGCCAGATGGGCGCGGTTGTCACCAAATGGTCTCCCGCCCCCAACACGGCCTGTAACGCCACCATAATCGCATTCAGCCCGGAAACCGTGACAATCACATTATCAGGCGCAAGTGCGGTGCCATACAAACCATTCATATAATCCGTCAACGCCGCCCGCAGCGGGGCGATACCGGCATTGGGTTGATAAAAAGTATCGCCCAACGACAAAGCCGCCATCGCGGCACGACAAATGAATTCCGGTGTTGGCTGGTCCGGTTCCCCAAACCAAAGCGGTACGACATCATCCCGCCCCATGCCCAAATGCGCCACTTCGCGAATTTGCGAGGGCGCAATATCGCGCACCACAGGACGAATGCCCTCCAACACAAAGGGACTGCTGGCAGTAAAATCGGCATCAGGCATGACGTTAACCCCGCTTTTAGTCGATGATTTTCAACTTAAAAGCGTGAAAGCAATCCCCAAAAACGTCAAGCCCTGCCGGCCGCCAAGTTAAACAAGTGCCAAACAAGATTACAAAATGATGAAATTTGACCCAAAAACAAACCGCGCAACCTGCCGATTTAAGGGCACCTATTCGTTTTGCACATAGCGCGCTTGTGCATGCCATGATTGACATTTTATTTTCGGTAAATGAATAATCAACCACACTATTTTTAGTGGATAAACCACCTCATACGATCGGATCTGCCTTCATGAATGACATCTCGACGCGCAAAACATCTGGCTGGACCCTGTTTCTGCCCAAACTGGTGACAGTCTTTCGCGAAGGTTATTCACTGGCAAATCTGCGACAGGATGCCATTTCGGGCATAACCGTTGCCGTCGTTGCCCTGCCCCTGTCAATGGCCCTGGCGATTGCCAGCGGGGCCACACCGGACAAAGGGCTGGTGACGGCCATTATTGCCGGTTTTTTCATATCTGCCCTGGGCGGTAGCCGCTTTCAAATTGGCGGGCCAACCGGTGCCTTTGTTGTCGTGGTGTTTAATGTCATCGCCCAATATGGTTATGACGGGCTGATCATTGCGACGCTTATGGCCGGCATCATGCTGATCATTGCCGGGCTGGCGCGTTTTGGCACCTGGATCAAATATATCCCCGAACCGGTGGTAACGGGCTTTACCTCCGGCATTGCCGTGATCATTTTTACCAGTCAGATCAAGGATCTGTTCGGCCTTAAAATGACGGAAATGCCCGCCGAATTCATCGCCAAGATCGAGGCGCTGTGGCAGGCCCGCGCAACACTGGACCCGGTTAATCTGGCCGTTGCCCTCGGCGCGCTGGCCGTTATCATCATTGCCCGGCGTACCGCGCCCAAATTACCCAGTTTCCTGATTGCGGTTGCCCTGGCATCCGTGGTTGTCGTTATTGGCCATTTACCCATCGAGACCATCGGTTCGCGCTTTGGCGGTATTTCGGCAGAAATCGGCATGCCCTCCCTGCCCGATATTTCAACCGCGCGCATCATGCAGCTGATGCCCAGCGCCTTTACCATTGCCTTCCTTGCCGGCATCGAAAGCCTGCTCTCGGCAATGGTGGCCGATGGCATGACCGGGCGGCGTCATCGCTCCAACTGCGAATTGGTGGCACAGGGTGTGGCCAATCTGGCATCCGGTCTGTTTGGCGGGCTGCCGGCAACCGGGGCAATTGCCCGTACCGCAACCAATATTCGTTCGGGTGCAAAATCGCCGATTTCAGGCATGTTGCATGCGCTTTTCCTGCTGATTTTCATGCTGTTGCTGGCCCCGCTGGCAAATTACATCCCGCTGGCGGCCCTGGCCGCCGTGCTGATGGTGGTCGCCTGGAATATGAGCGAGATTGACCGTTTCGCCCGCCTGTTGCGCGGCCCGCTGGGCGACCGGCTGGTGTTGATTGTCACCTTTGGCCTAACCGTGATGGTCGATTTGACGGTTGCCATTCAGGCCGGTGTGGTGCTGGCTGCCATCCTGTTCATGCACCGCATGTCGGAAAGCGTCACCATTGCCCAGGCCCCCACGGGCAATAACAATGACGGCGAAACGGCAACCGGCAACACCAAACTGACGGGTCAAAATCGCCCGTCCGGCACCGCCCCGCTGATCCGCCAGGACCAGGCCGATTCCCTGCCCGATAACCCGATCATACGTGATGGCATCCCCGATAATCTTGAAATCTATCGCCTGTCGGGGCCATTATTTTTTGGCGTTGCCAACCGCCTGACCGATGTTATCGACAGTGTTGCAGGCTATCCGCGCGATTTTATCCTGTGCATGGATGATGTCCCCATGATCGATGCCAGTGGTGCTTCCCGCATTGAGCATTTCATTTCAACCTGTCATCGGCATGGCACAAGGCTGTTTCTGGTCGGGCTGCAATCCCAACCGCACAAGGTGCTGGCGGGCATGGGCATCCTGGATCAAACGGCACTTCAGGTCGAAGACGACATTGCCGGTGCCCTGCTAAAAATTAGCCCATCAAACTAAAACACTCCAAGGCAAGGCAGGCTTCCCTGACGCCTGCCTTGCCTGCCATCTTCCTGCTGGCGCGCAATCAAATCAGGCACGCATCCCATAGGCGATTAACGATTAAATTACTGCGATGACGCCCTTTTTGGGAAACTATTCGTCGCCTGCAACGTTAACCCTGAATACACTCCATAAAGACACGTCAAAAACCCAAGCGATTATCTATTGCTGTCATTCGCGTGAACAACAATAGACAATTGTTAAAAGGCTGGCGCACAATGCCGTCAGAAATTGACAATATTCAGGGAAGTTTTATGTCAAACAAGGACATTGTGATCTCCGCGCGTGCGGTCAGCAAACGATTCGGGAACGGCCCCAATGCTGTCCTCGCACTTGATGACGTATCCGTTGATATTTTTCAGAACGAATTTTTCACCATGCTGGGCCCGTCGGGTTGCGGCAAAACCACCCTGCTGCGGCTAATTGGCGGGTTTGAACAGGCAAGCGACGGTGAAATTGCCCTGGAAGGCAAAGCCTTAAACGATCTGCCACCGTTCAAGCGGCCCATTAATACGGTTTTTCAGTCCTATGCGCTGTTTCCGCATTTAACCGTGCGCGAAAACGTGACATTCGGCCTGGAAATGCAAAATATGCCCAAGCGCGACGCCGAACGCCGCGCCAATGAAATGCTTGAACTGGTGCGCCTGGCACAATTTGGCGACCGCCAGCCCAGCCAGCTTTCCGGTGGGCAGCAACAGCGCATTGCACTGGCCCGTGCCCTGGCCCCGGCCCCCAAGGTTTTATTGCTTGATGAACCGTTATCCGCACTTGACCTGAAACTGCGCAAGGAAATGCAGATCGAGCTCAAACGGCTGCAAACCGAAACCGGCATTACCTTTATCTTTGTCACCCACGACCAGGAAGAAGCCCTGGCAATGTCGGACCGCATTGCGGTGATGAAATCGGGCAAGATCCTGCAAATCGGCACACCGCGCGATATTTACGAAAGCCCCACCCACCGCTTTGTTGCCGATTTCATTGGCGATAGTAACTTCCTGCAAGGCGACATTCACCAAAATGGGGCCGATGCCGGCAATGCCATCCTGGCTCTCCCGGGCGGGCAAACCATCAGCCTGGCCGGGGTGGCTGAAAACCCGGCCCGTTCTACCCAAAAATCAAGCGCAACCATTGCCATTCGCCCGGAACGCATCATCCTCGCCCCACATGGCAGCCACGAAAACGCGCTGCATGGTATCGTTGATGACGTGGTTTATTTTGGCACCGACACCACCTATCACGTCCATCTCGATAATCAGACGCGCCTGTTAACCCGTGTGCAAAACCGCGATGGGGCAACCATGTCCTTTGCAAAGGGCGATGATGTTGACATCACCCTGCCCGCCGCGGCCATTCGTGTGTTGGTGGACTAAGCCAATGGAAATTTTCACCCGACACAAACGGTTTTGGCTTATCGCCCCGGCGGTAATCTATATTGGCGTTTTCATGGGCCTGCCGCTGTTGCAGATGGCCTATGTTTCCATTCTGGAACGCGGGGTAAATGGCGGGGTTGAATGGGGCAGCCTGTCTTTTGAATCCTATGTCTCGTTTATTTTTGAACGCGACCTGATGGATAATTTGATGGTCAATACCGACTATCTGCAAATTTTCCTGCGGTCATTCGAGCTTTCGGCCCTGACCACCGTTCTGGCACTGATCCTGGGGTTTCCCACCGCCTTTTACATCGCCATGCAGCCGCAAAGCCGGCGCAACATGTTCATCTTTCTGGTCACAATCCCGTTCTGGACCAATATCCTGGTGCGCAACTATGCCTGGATGTTGCTGTTGCGCAATGGCGGGTTGATTGACAATCTGCTCAATAGCCTTGGCCTGCATACCGGCGGGCTGGATCTTCTTTATACGCCCTATGCCGTCTCCATCGGCCTGACTTACACCTACCTGCCCTTCATGGTGCTGCCCATTTATGCAAGCCTTGAAAAACTCGACCACCGTTTGATCGAGGCGGCCTTTGACCTGGGCGCAAACAAACGCAAGGCTATGACCCGCATCATTCTGCCGCTGGCAACACCGGGCATTATTGCCGGGTCCATTCTGGTCTTTATTCCCAGCCTGGGGGCCTATGTCACACCGGAACTTCTGGGTGGGGGCAAATTCATGATGATCGCCAATCTGATTGGCAGCCAGTTTGGCGCGGCCCGTAACTGGCCCTTTGGCGCGGCCCTGGGCTTTGTGCTGCTGGCATTGGTGCTGATCGCGATGATGATTTATTCGATTAAATTCAAAAAAATGCCGGAGGACGCATCATGAAAGTGGATCGCGCCAACCCGCTATGGCGGTTTCACGGCATTACGCCCATGGCGATTTTCTTTTTCGCCTATCTGTATTTGCCCATCATTGTGCTGCTGGCTTTATCGTTTAACGAAAACCGCCTTGCCACCATCTGGACCGGCTTTTCCACCCACTGGTACAGTGTGGTCATGGATAATTCCGACATGCTGCGCGCAGCGAAAAACTCGCTTATCATTGGCCTGTCGGCCACCGTTATTGCCACCATTGCCGCAACCCTTGCGGCAATGGGCATGGCCCGCGGGCGGTTTCGCGGTGAAAGCGGTGTTGCCGCCATGCTGACACTGCCCTTGCTTGTACCCGAAATTGTCACCGCCATTGCCACCTTGCTGTTTTTCATCGTGGTTGGTGTCAAACTGGGGCTGATCAGCATCATCGTTGCCCATACGGTCTTTTGCATCCCCTTCGCCTATTTGCCCATTCGCGCGCGGCTCGATGGCATGGACCCCGCCTTGATCGAGGCGGCCAACGACCTTTATGCCAATGAATGGCAGGCCTTCAAGCGCATCACCTTTCCGCTGTTATGGCCCGGCATTTTGTCAGGGGCGATGCTGTCCTTTATCATCTCGCTGGATGATTTCGTGATTTCCTATTTCGTCGGCGGTGCCGGGTCCACGACCTTGCCGATCTATATTTTCGGTATGATCCGCAGCGGTATCACGCCCGAGGTCAATGCCATCTCGGCATTGATGCTGATCATCTCGATCATTTTTGTCAGCATCTCGTTTTTGATTGACCGGGTCCGGTATTGATTTCGGCCTGTCATATCATCCGAAGTGAAACGCGTGCGGTTTGGGGGACGGGCCGCACGCCAGACAATCAATCAGACCGTCCAATCAGGGAGTTTTAAGATGAAACTACGTTCTATCCTTCTTGGCGCGTCCGCCTTTGCCCTTTTAAGCCTGGGTGCGGGTGCGGCCAAAGCCGACGGCGAGCTGTTTTTCTATAACTGGTCAAACTACTTCCCGCCCGAGCTGTTTGAAAAATTTGAAAAGGAAACCGGCATCAAGGTCACGCTGGATGTTTATGATTCCAACGAAACCATGCTGGCAAAACTGCAGGCCGGGGCATCGGGCTATGACATTGTTGTGGCGTCGGACTATATGGTCGATGTCATGATCAAGGAAAAACTGGCAACCGAATTTGATGCCAAAAGCCTTGAGAATTTCAAGAACGTCGCCAAGCCGCACGACACCATGAAATACGACCCGGATCGCAAATATTCCGCGACCTATTTGTGGGGCACGACCGGCTTTACCTATGATTCCGACGTTGCCAAAGAAAAACTTGATGACAGCTGGAAAGAATTTTTTGAACCGCGCGAGGAATTTCGCGGCAAAATCGGCGCGCTGAATGACGAAGTCGAAATGTATGCGGCAGCATCCTATTATGCCGGGGTCGATAAATGCACCGAAGACCCCAAAGAGGCACAAAAGATCCTCGATATTTTGCAAAAGCAAAAACCCTATGTCGCGGTTTACAGCTCCGAAGGCACGATTGACCGGATGGCCGCCAAGGAAGTTGCCATGCACATGCAATGGAATGGCGCATCCCACCGCACCAAGGAAAGCCTGCCCAGTGCCGTTTTTGTCTATCCCAAGGAAGGGCTGAGCTTCTGGTCCGATCACTTTGTCATTCCGAGCGGCGCCCCACATTTTGACAATGCCAAAATCTTTATTAACTGGATGATGGAACCTGAAAATGCCGCAGCCGCATCCAACTATACCGGCTATATGAATGGCATTAAGGGGTCAGGTGCCTATCTTGACGAATCCCTCAAGAATGACCCGGCCGTGAACATGCCCGAAAAATATGCCGACCGCCTGGTGCCCGGCAAAAACTGCTCGGAAAAGGCGCGTGATTTGCGCAACCGCGTCTGGACCAAGCTGAAAAGCTGATTGATCCGCATTTTTGCCCCACAAACGTGGCGGACATAACATAAACATCACCGGCAGCCGGGATCTGATAATCTATTCAGGTTTCCGGCTGCCCTTTTCCCCCGCCTGTAAATTGGGGACGTCACCATGACCCAAAACCAAGACCTGACAGATAACGTCAATATCGCCCTGTGGGCCACCAATCTGGGCGTTGCCGTTTCCGGCATCCAGGACTGGATTACCCATATCGACGCAAAAATGCAAAAGGCCCGTGCCGACGGGGCGGATATTTTTGTCATGCCCGAATATGCCAGCGAACAATGGTTGGCCTTCAAGCCCCACGGCCTGCAACCCCAGGAAGAAATTGCCTGGATGGCCGACCAGGCAACCGCCATCATTGATGGCGCAACCAACCTGGCGATCCGCCATAATATGATGCTGGTTGCCGGATCAATGCCCTGGCATATCGGCGATGATCCACGCCGCGGTCAAACCAACCGTGCGCTGGTCTTTCTGCCCGATGGCAAAATGATTGCCCAGGACAAACTCAGCCTCACCCCGGGCGAACAGGAAGCCGATAACTGGAACCTGACGCCAGGCAAGAAGCTATCCATCATTGAATGGCGCGGTTTGCGCATTGCCGTTCTGATCTGCCTGGATATTGAAATGCCGGCCCTTTCCTGCCTGCTGGCCCGGCAGAATCTGGACCTTGTTCTCGTGCCCTCCATGACAGCCAAGCCATCGGGTTATCATCGGGTCTTTGGCTGTGCCAAGGCGCGCGCGGTCGAATTAATGTGCACCATTGCCGCCTGTGGCACCACCGGCACGGCGATTAACACCACGCAAAACCCCACCAATTACAGCGGGTGTGCCGTTTACATCCCGTGCGAACCGGATTTGGGCCATAACGGCATTTTCGCCATGACCCCACCCGATGGCGATGACGGCGGCGACGGCCCCATATTGCTGGCACATAACGTTCCGGTGGGCAAAATCCGCCAATTGCGCGAAGGCGACGCCGAAGTCTGGCCGGGCAACTGGTCGGCCCGCGCGGTGGAAGTCACGCAGGCTTAACATCACACCCGTGCAATCAGCGGCAAGACGACCTGCACTGCCCCCTACCTTGTCATGGACCAGCCTAAAAACTGGTCCATACGCCCCCAAACAGTCGCCTGCCAAAAATTGGCCTCCTATAAATTTCGGAACTGGCCCTTCGCACTGCGTCATATCTACCGCAATGTGGGCAGAGATACCGTCACAACAGGATTTGCGCCATGACAAACGCCCCACACCAAAACGCATTTGGCCAGCCCATTGGCGCCCCCGTTGAAAACTGGCAGGCCTGTGCGCTTCCACCGGCAACACCGCTAACCGGGCAACATTGCCGGGTTGAACCAATTGACCCGGCCAAGCACGCCGCCGACCTGTTTGAAGGCAACCGTGTCGCGCATAAAGGCGAGCGTTTCACCTATCTTTCTATCGATGCCTTTGACACGCTGGAGGGTTATCAAGCCTGGCTTGAAACCTTACGCGGCCCGGACCCGATGCTGCATGCCATTATCGACCTGGCCCGCGAAAAAGCAGTTGGTGTGGCCGCCTATATGCGCATTGATGCCGCAAATGGCGTTGTCGAAATTGGCAATATCAATTATTGCCCGGCCCTGTCACAAACCATTGCCGGCACCGAAGCCATGTATCTGATGATGAAGCGCGCCTTTGATGAGCTGGGTTATCGCCGCTATGAATGGAAATGCGACGATCAAAACGCCCCCTCCCGTGCCGCCGCTGCGCGATATGGCTTTGTTTATGAAGGCACGTTTCGCCAGCATATGGTCTATAAGGGCCGCAATCGCGACACGGCATGGTTTTCAATTACCGACCAGGAATGGCCGTTGGTTCGCGCGGCTTTTGAAGCCTGGCTTGCCCCGGAAAACTTCGATGCCACTGGCAAACAGGTTAAAAGCCTGCAGGCCCTGCGTGCGGAATTGGCGGCAGGTTAAGCTCTTTTGCCATGAGGCCTGGCACATGGCCCAACCTTCCGATCGATCAAACGTCGCCTTTGCGGGCGGCGTTTTTTTTGTGGGGCAGCATGCCGTTTAAGCGGGCGTTTTAACGCGCTGACAGTCTGGTGATTATGAATTTGGGTAAAGTCACGTTATAACAGCCCAAAGCCCTAACCCCGGAGCCCCGAATGTTTGATGCCCGCCTGCGCCCGCTGATTGATCCGCCTTTGAACGCAGTGGCACGGCGGCTTTCGGGCAGCGGCATTACCCCCAATATGGTCACGGCCCTGGGGTTTCTTCTGGGGCTCATGGCCGCCTTTTCCCTGGCGATTAATCTGTATTACGTGGCTGCCACCCTGATCATCCTCAGCCGCCTGGCCGATGGCATGGATGGTGCCATTGCCCGCCATGCAGCCCCGCGCAGCCGCCACCCCAATGCCAAAACACAGGAAAGCGACATTGGCGGCTATTACGATATCGTTGCCGATTTTCTGTTTTATTCGGGCATGGTCCTGGCCTTTGCCATTGGGCGGCCGCAGGATGCATTAATGGCCGCGTTCCTGATTTTCTGCTTTGTCGGGACCGGCAGCAGTTTTCTGGCCTATGCCATTATCGCTGCCAAACGGGGTGATAACCATGAAAAGCAGGGCAAAAAAAGCTTCTATTACCTGACCGGCATTACCGAAGGCAGTGAAACCATTGCCGTCCTGTTGGCCTTTTGCCTCTTTCCGCACTATTTCCAGCCCATTGCCGCCATTTTCGGGGCACTGTGCCTGATTACAACCTTTGGCCGTGTGCTACAGGCAAGACGCGATTTTGGCTAAGGCACCGGCAGGCATTTGCCCGTACCTCCACCTTTGACGAAATACTTTTAACAGCCCTTGACGCAATACATCCTCGACACCTAATACATTGGTATAGTAACTTATTCTCCACGAGATTAATTACTTCCAATCGCTGGTATCGAGCAGAAGGGCGCCCGGCCTTGACGAACGACGAATTTGTTTTTCTCGAAGATGACGAAGGCACGTCAGCAGCACCGCCCCCCAAAGTGGCGCATGGCGGCACGGCATGGCGTATTCTGGTCGTCGATGATGATCCCGATGTGCACGAAATCACACGCATGGCACTTGGTAATGTTGCCTTTATGGGGTCTCCGGCTGAACTGCTTCATGCCTATAGCGCCAAAGAATCTGGCGATATGCTTGTGCACGAAGCAGACATTGCCGTCATCCTGCTTGATGTGGTGATGGAAACCAGCGATGCCGGCCTTAACCTGGTGGGGCATATTCGCGAAACCCTTGGCATGCGCAATGTGCGCATCATCCTGCGAACGGGGCAGCCCGGCCAGGCCCCGGAAATGGATGCCATCACCAAATACGATATCGACGATTACAAAACCAAAACCGAACTGACCCGCAACAAGCTGTTTACCACCATCACCACGGCGCTGCGGTCCTACGAACGGATGCAAAAACTTGATGCAAGCCGTGCGGGCCTTGAAAAGATCATCGCATCGAGCAACGAATTTCTGTCCCGCCGGGGTTTGCGCAACTTTGCCGAAGGTGTCATTACCCAGCTTTCCAGCCTGATAGACGTGCGCCCCGAAGGGCTGGTTTGCGCGATTGGTGAACACGAACATCTTGATCTGATCGACAGCCATCAACCACTACCGACCGGGCATATGCAAATCATCGCCGCGGCAGGACGTTACAGCGAGCTGATCGGCCTTGATCTTGAGGAACTGCAGGCCAGCGACATCCGGGATGCGCTGCAAACCTGTATGTTGCGCAAGGAAACCATCCTGTTGCAAGACTGCGTGGTTCTTTATCTTTATGTCCGCGAGGGATACGCCCTGACCGTCTATATAGGTGCGCCCAACCCGGTCAGCGAGCTTGACCAGCATTTGCTGGAAATCTTTTGCAGCAACCTGGCCCTGTGCGCCGAAAACATCCAGCTGGTAGAGAAACTCAAACGCCGTGCCTATGTCGATGAATTAACCGGGCTTGCCAGTCGCACGGCCATTCTCGAAACGATCACGACCTTTCTCAAAAACCCAGCCCCGCAGCCTCACTCGCTGATGCTGGTGGATCTGCAACTGTTTTCCGAAATCAATGATGTGCTGGGCCATGCCTATGGCGACCAGCTTTTATGCGCCGTTGGCGACCGCCTTTCCACTGTGCTGCCCGACTGCATTGTCGGCCGGATCGCAGCGGACCTGTTTGCCGTTATCGGGCGCAGCGAAGAACTGTCACAAATGGCAATGAACGCCATTTTCAAGGCCCCCTTCAAAATTGATCATTTTGAACTGCCCGTCCGCATCGCTGCGGGCGCGACCGACCTGTTTGCCGACGGGCAAACCGCATTGGACTTTATGAAGCAGGCCTATATTGCGCTGAAACGCGCAAAATCAGCCGGGTTCGGCCAGGTCACAAAATATGACCCGCAACAGGCGGCCATCACCCGTGACCGGGCTCAACGCTTAAATGACTTGCAAATGGCTGTCGAACATAACCAGTTTGAATGCCATTTCCAGCCCTTGATTGATTTCAGAACCGGCCGCCCCTGCGGCATGGAGGCCCTTCTGCGATGGCGCCTTCCCGATGGCCGTTTTATTCCGCCCTCCGATTTCATCCCGCTGGCCGAATATTCCGGGCTGATCCGCCCGATTGGCGACCGGGTATTACGCGATTCCCTGAAAATGCTGGGCAAAATACATGCCGCCGGTTTTTCCGACATGCGTGTTTCAATCAATGTTTCCAAGGTGCAATTAATCGCGGAGACCTTCATCGACCGGCTGGCATATCTGGTTGAACATGCCGGTATTTCGCCGCGTTTTGTTGAACTTGAAATCACCGAAAGCGCCTGTGACCTTGGCATCGATGATCTTGAAATATTGCTAAGACGTATTCGCGATCTGGGATTTTCAATTGCCATTGACGATTTTGGCACCGGCTTTTCGTCTTTGTCCTATCTCGACCGCCTTCCCGTCGACAAACTGAAAATCGACCGCTGTTTTGTCACCGGGCTAGATGACGACACCGAAAATGGCAGCCGCATTGCCGAACTGATCATTCCATTGGGGCATCGCCTGGGCCTGGATATTGTCGCCGAAGGTATCGAGACCGAAAAACAGGCCCGCAAGTTGCGCGATATGTCCTGCGATATTGCCCAGGGCTTCTTATACGGCCATCCGATGCCCGGAAACGAAATGCTGGTCTGGCTTGAAAATTTCACGTCAGCATAGGGGGACAATTCTCGCATGACAAAACTGTTCCGCCTTGCAACGCTGGCTTTTCCCGCCTTTCTGATCATTGCGGGCTGCGATGCGCCGCCGCCGATCAAAATCGGCTTTGTGGCCGGATTAACCGGCGCTGGTGCCGATACCGGCCTGGCCGCACGCAACGCCCTGATGATGGTGGTCGATGAAACCAACAAAAATGGCGGCATTGATGGACGACCGCTTGAACTGATCATTCGTGACGACCAGAAAAACACCGATCTTGCCCAGGATCTGATCGATGAATTCCACCAGTTGGACGTTACCGCAATTATCGGACCAATCATAAGTTCTGTCGGGTCGGCAATGCTGCCGGGCATCGACAAACATCAAATCGTCACCATTTCGCCAACCGTTTCGGCCCTCGAACTGGTCAACAGGGATGACCATCTTTTCCGGATGAACTCTTCTACCGGACAAAATGCGGCTGTCTATGCCCGCAAGCAAGCCGAACTGGGGCGTAAAAAAGTCTCGCTGGCATTAGACCGCGCCAATGCCATCTTCACCGAAAGCTGGGCTGGTGAATTCGAGCGCGCCTTTACCGAGCTGGGCGGCGAAGTCATTGCCCGCATACCCTTTAACCATGAAAAAGAAAAGGGATTTTCACAACCAGCCGAACAGCTTATTGCAACAAATGCAGATGCGTTTCTTCTGGTGGCTAACGGGTTTGACAGCGCACAATTGTCGCTTCAGCTGCGCAAACGCGGGGAAAAGCGCCCCATTGCCGCCGCCGAATGGGCCGCCTCGGAAGAACTGATTGTCATGGGCGGGTCCGCTGTGGAAGGCCTGGAAGTTCTGCAAACCTATGACCGCCACAGCACGGACCCACATTATCTGGGTTTTGTGACCACCTACAAAGCCCGGTTTAATGCCATGCCGGGCTATACCAGTGTCGCCACGCACGATGCCGCCACACTGCTTGTCGCCGGGTTAAAACTACAGTCCGAATCCAAAATCCCGTTAAAAAATGCCCTGTTGCAACTTCCCCCCGTCAAGGGACTGCAACAACAACTGAGTTTTAACAGCTATGGCGATTCCGGGCGGCAAAGCTATTATCTGGTTATCCGCGACGGGCAGTTTGTACGGCAATGAAAATCATCAAACCCTATCGTTTTCGCACATGGTTGATCCTGTTGCTGTTTACGACATCGCTCTTTACCTTCATTGTTGTTGGCAGCCTGATTTTGCTGGTCAAAATCCCTCAAATTCGCAACGCGCGTGATGCGGCCCTTATGCAAGCCGTTACCAAACTGACCGAGCGCAGTGAAACCAACCTCACTTTTCTGGAAGCCGACCTGTATGTCGTTGGCAATATGCTGGCCCATCTGCCTGAAAACGACTTGTATCACACCGACATTGATCCGGAAAAAAGCCGTTTCAACGC
>JBNKVZ010000018.1:0-21600 GCA_050299455.1 Thalassospira sp. | reverse complement strand
GCGGCAACATCCGATGATGCCATCTGGAGCAACCGTTACCTTTCGGTCGTAAGCGGCCATACAACCGAAGCCGTGGCAATGCGCCTTCCCGAAACCGATGATGTCATCATTGGCGAACTGTCAGTAAGACAACAACTGCTTCTTGACCACAACTTTGCGACCAATAACAAAATGATCTTCACCATTGTCGACAGCAATGGTGAAATCATCGCCAACAGTGAAGCCAACGATATCGGTCAAACCTTTTTGCCCAAAATCACCAGCCTTATCCAAAATGATCGCGACAGCTCCACCCCCCTTCACATTACAATCAATGATGTCGCGTATGATATTGTCTCGAAATATTCCCCAACACTGGGCTGGCATTTTACAGCACGGATCACAACCGGGCTTGATAACCCCGAAATCAGCAACCTGATCAACATTATGCTTTTCTGTTTTGGCGGCTCACTTGTGATCGGGTTGCTCATTGTGCCATTTTGGGCCCGCACAATGGTTTCACCGCTTAATGGCCTTGTTGAACATGCCTCTCGCACCGCAAGTGGGGCAAAAGTCCCCAGACGTAAAAAAGGTGCCGTACAGGAATTCAACCGCCTGCTGGCCGACCTTGACCGCCTGGCAACCGCGGTGCGCATTCGCCAGCAGGAACTGGGCCGCCTCAATAACGGCCTGGAACAGCGCGTGCGCGAACGTACCGCCGAACTTGAACACAGCAATGCCGAACTTTCCACCGCCCTTCAGGCCCTCAGCGTGACCCAGGACGAACTGGTCCAGGCCGAAAAAATGGCCGCCCTGGGCCGCCTTGTTGCGGGCATCGCCCACGAGCTCAACACCCCGCTTGGCAATGGGCGCATGGCCGTAAGCACCCTTTCGGATCACAACAGCGAATTTTCCCGCCGGTTGGAGCAGGGCATACGCAAATCCGATTTAAACGACTACATGGCACAGATTGAGAATTTAACGGCGATGATCGACCGCAACATCATCCGTGCCAGCGATCTGGTCAGCAGTTTCAAACAGGTCGCCGTGGACCGGACATCCTCCCTGCGGCGCAAATTCTCGCTTGCCGATGTGATTGACGAAATTGTCCTGACCCTGACACCATCGCTTAAAAACAGACCCGTCACGATTGAAAAGCACATCGAAACCGATTTTACCCTCGACAGTTTTCCCGGTGAAATCGGCCAGATCATCACCAATCTGATTGATAATGCCCTTATCCACGCCTTTGATGCGGACCAGCACGGCACCATTACCGTTCATCTTGATGCGGCCCCGGGCCGAAACGATGCTATTTTGCTCGAAGTGCGCGATAATGGCCGGGGCATGACCGACGATGTTCTTGATCATGTCTTTGACCCGTTTTTTACCACACGCATGGGCAATGGTGGCACCGGACTGGGCCTGTCAATTACCGCCAATGCCGTCAATTCATTATTAGGTGGTACAATCAGCGCCACCAGCACACCGGGCGAAGGCACGACATTTCGCGTGATTGTTCCGCTGGTTGCCCCAGAACACACATCCGACTGATCACAACACAAAACCCCGACCGCCCTTTACAGGCAATCGGGGTTTTGTCGGCGATATGCCATTATCCGGCTTTGCTAATCCGTCAAACAATCAATGGTCGGATGGCTCAACAAAATGTTCCGCCAGGCCGGTATCGTATTCCAGCCCCTCGGCCGTCAACACGATGGAGGTCGGATAACCTTCGCGCGCCAAACCCTTGCGGGCCAGTGCGACCCATACTGAAGGATTGTTAAAACCACTGGCATCGCGGGCCGCAACCACAAAGGCCCCAACATGCACATGGTCGCCATGCCCGTGCGGCAGCCGGTGAATGGTGGCATCGCCGCTTTCGGCATCGATGCTGCCGGAATTGGGGTCTTTGGCCAAAATCTGTGCTAACGCCAGGGTGCGCGTTTGCAGGGCATTGAGTTTTTTAGGGTTGGCTTTTTTTATCGCCATTGCTGTGTCCTTGGCAAAAGGTTGATTTTATCGCCTGACTTAGCCGCAAACGCAGCCCCACATCAAGCGCGATTTTACGGCTGAAAACCCGCCACCAACTGTTTGCGCAGTTTGCGGTCACGTTTTAAATGCCATTCGCGGCTCATGGCCTGCCCAAAGGTGCGAAAGCGTTCCATATAAACCACTTCCCACTGTCGCCCGCGGGTAAATTTGGCCCCCTTGCCGCTATTATGCGCGGCAAGGCGGGCCTCAACATCGGTGGACCAGCCAACATAGCTGCGCGGTTTAACCGTGCCGGTTTCCCGCAACACATAAACAAAGGTCCAGCAGGCCATAACGGTACCCCGTCCGTCAGCCCATTGTCGAATTAAACGCGCCACCATCAAGCAGCACGTTCTGGCCGATCATGAAGCTGGCATATTCGCTGCACATAAAGGCGCATGTCGCCCCGAAATTAAGCGGGTCACCAAATTTACCCGTCGGAAGCGATGCCTGCGCCCGATTGCGGGCTTCATCCATCGAAATATTTTCCGCCTTGGCCCGGTTGCCCATCAGGGCATTGATGCGGTCGGTATCATGCTGGCCGGGCAACAGATTGTTCATCACAACGCCATCCTTGGCAACCTGGCGTGCTGTCCCGGCGACAAACCCGGTTAAACCAGCACGGGCCGCGTTGGACAGGCCCAATTGCGGGATCGGCGATTTAACCGACCCGGATGTGATATTAACAATACGGCCCCATTTACGCGCGATCATGCCGGGCAATACCGCCGTGGTCAGCAAAATGGGTGTGAGCATATTGGACTGAATGGCGGCCTGCCATTCATCCTGCCCCCAATCCGACCACAGGCCGGGCGGCGGGCCACCGGCATTATTGACCAGAACATCGGGTTCCGGGCAAGCCGACAAAACCGCATTCCGGCCTTCTTCCGTGGTAATATCTGCCGCAACGATTTGCACATTCACGCCAAATGTATCGCGAATATAGCCTGCCGTTTCTTCTAACGGGCCTTCGCTACGGGCATTCAACGTCAAATCAACACCGGCTTCGGCCAATTTAATGGCGCAGCCCCGTCCAAGTCCCTTGGACGACGCACAAACAATGGCCTTGCGGCCCTTAATTCCCAGATCCAATGGATCCTCCCATGAATGGTCGGTTTATCGATGGCGCCAAGATAGCCTGTCGGCCAATCCTGCGTCAAAGATCAATGACTCGCGCGATAAACCGCATCATAGGTATAAACATAATCCTTCGCCCGCTGGCCGACCTCTTTGGCACTCATGCCCGGTTTGTAAATACCCGATCCCAGGCCAAAACCGTTGCAGCCCGCCTTGGCGAAGGCCTCAAAACTGATCGGTTCCACACCGCCAACGGCAAAAACCGCCAGGCTTTTAGGCAAGACAGCACGCATTGCGGCAATCCCTTGCGCGCCAACCTGGCTGGCCGGGAAAATCTTCAGGCCATCGGCCCCTGCCTTAATCGCGGCAAAGCATTCGGTGGGCGTCATAACGCCGGGCCATGACCCCATGCCACATTTTTTGGTATGGGCAATCACCTCGATATCGCAATTGGGCGATACCACAAATTCCGAGCCGATCTCTTTGAGGCGGTCTACATCCTCGACCGTCAAAACCGTTCCGGCGCCAACTTTGGCTTTATCGCCAACCGCTTTTTTCATCACCGGAATCGCCTCGAACGGATCGGGCGAATTTAGCGGAACTTCCATCAGGGTAATGCCGGCATCCACCAATGCCCGCGCAATATCCGCTGCCTCGGAAGACTGCACACCCCGCAGAATGGCGATCAGATTACGATGTGACATCACATGATCCTTTCCGTTCTCAACGTTTCCTAGTGGGCCGAATTATGAATTGGTCAAAACAGTATGGGCCCGCTGCAACCCGCCCAAGGTCGCCGCTTCAGCATCAATAATTTCAGCATTAAAACCATGAACCTGCAAGGCCCGACCGTAACGTGAGGCAAGTTTACCATCCCCGATCAGGGCAATGCTGTCACTTTGATCAAGCCGGGCAATAATATCGGCAATTTCACTGCCAATCACATAACCCGACAGCGTCGCTGCGCCGGTTGCGGCCTTGCCGCCGCCGTCCGGGGCCACCAGCCCGCCCGCGCGAATGCCAAACAGGCAATGTAAAAACGCAGTCTGATTTTGCGCAACATGGCGAATGGCGGCATCAAATGCCGCTGCGTCTTCTGCCCCTTGCATTGAATGGCGCAAAATTGATTGCTGCGACAGCAACGCAAAAACCTCGCCGCTCATATAAGTGCGAAACGCGGTAATGGTGCCCTGCGCAATCCGGGCCCATTTGCTGTGCGTGCCCGGCAAGCACACCCAACCGGCAAAATCCGGGTGATCGGCCATAAAACCAACAAGCTGGGTTTCCTCACCGCGCATCACATCCGGGTCATCTAGCTGGCACAAACCAGGCAAAATATGCACATCCAGCCCCGCCTGCTTTAGCGTCGGTTTTACCGCACCTGCCGCCAGTGTTTCCGGGCGCGCCGGCACATTGGCGTAAGGGGCCTCACACCAGCCCTGTCGCGCCCCGGCCATGCCACATACAATAACGCGAATTTCACGATCCTGCGGCAGGGTTTCGGGCAACCAGCCAGCAATCAGGCCGCGCAAGATTGCCTCAAAGCCACCATCCTCAATTTTGTTCAGGCCAAGGTCAGACTCGGCACGGGCCAAAATGCCGCCATGTGCATCCATCGCCCACAGGCGAAGATTGGATGTCCCCCAGTCGACTGCGACCCAGTCAAGGCGCGAAGCCATTTCCGTTTGCGACAAAGCCACCTGTACCTGCCCTAAATATTTGATGGTGCTGTTTATTTCCTCATACGATTAAACCCGATTGCCGCACTTGTACATCCCGGATTTTACCTAACATCCTTTGCGCATTCAAAATCCGTTACAGGCTTTTGATCAGCGCAATCAGATCATCCGCAACCTCGATCCCCTCTGTCGCGGCCTTTTCTCGCAGGGCCTGCCCCCGCCGCCCCGGCAGACGAACGCCGGAATCCAGGGCAATTTCATCGGCCAGATAACGAATACGTTCCAGCGGATCAAAGCCAGGGGCGGTATTTTTCGGGTCAATCACAATAAGGGTATGGCCAAGGGCGGGCGGCGCGCCCTTGTCATCAAACAGGGATGTGGCTTCGTGTGAGAAATGCGCAGCACTTAACCCGGCGGCCAGAATTTCCACCATCAGGGCCAGGGCTGCCCCCTTGGCATCGCCCGTCGGGATCATCGTACCTTCAATGGCCGCATTGGCATTGGTCGTCGGGTTGCCATCACGGTCCAGCGCCCAACCTTCGGGAATATCCTCTCCTTTTTGGCGCGCCGCCATGATTTTACCGCGTGCCACCTTGGAAAGGGCCATATCCACCACAATCGGGTCCTTGCCCTGCACCGGGGAAGCAAAGGCCATCGGGTTTGTGCCATACATTGGCCGCAGCCCGCCCCAGGGCGCCATCGCCGCCGGAACATTTGCCACCATGATGGCAAGCAATCCCTGCTGGGCGAACCGTTCCACCGTCAGCCCCATGACCCCGGCATGGTGCGACCGGCGAATGGTTGCCATGGCAATCCCTTGCGAACGGACGATATCGGGCAATTCAGCCACGGCAAGGTCAATCGCGGGATAGGAATAGCCAAAGGCGGCATCAATCGCCAAAATCCCCGGTGCCGGGCGGGTAAAGGTGGGTGTTACCTGACCATCCACTTTGCCACTTCGCGCCTGTGTGGCATAGGCCTCAACCCGGCGAAATCCGTGCCCGCCCTGCCCCGATGCCTCGGCCGCAATCAGGGCTGTTGCCACCGATGCGGCATTTTCAGCAGAGACATTGTTACGCAAAAAAACATCAATCAACAGTTGGCGGGCATCGGAAAGGGACAATAGCATGTGGGAAAACCTTGGCATGTCGTGCGGCGTACAAACCATGCCCGCGCGGATATTCTCCGCAGCATGACATGTGTGAAAACAGCGCCACCTTAGCCATTCGCAACCAATCGCACCAGCCCGTTTCCAACAACCCAGATGGCACAATAACATCAATTAAATCAGAATCTTATTACAGTCGCCACCTTAAGCTGCTTTATTCCGGCGTTACGGCGGGTCTTGCCGATACCAGAATGGTCGCTTCAAGGGTCTGCACCACATCACCCCGGTCATTAAGGGTCAGGCTTTTCATCACCACACGCCCGCGATCCGGGCGGGATGATGACGGCGTGATGGACATGATTTCGCTTTCAACATGCAAAATATCGCCCGGTCGTGTTGGCATCGGCCAGGTAAGATGGGCGTTCGTCCCAATCAAGCCGGCCGGAAACGGGGTTGAAGCCACAATCAAGCGCATGGTAATCGCCGCTGTGTGCCAGCCACTGGCCGCCAGCCCGCCAAACAGGCTTTGCTGTGCAGCCGCATCATCAAGATGAAAAGGCTGCGGATCAAACTCACCGGCAAAGGCGGTTATCTGCGCGGCATCAAGCTGGTAGGTGCCGCTTTCAAAACGCTGCCCCACGCGCAGGTCATCCATATAAAGCGGTGTCATATCCCTACTATCGTGCGGCAACATTCCCTCCGTCCCGTTACGCAATGTCGGCAACAAAAATGCCAAATGCCATCATGATCATGATGCCCATCATCCGACAACAAAACCGACGCGGCAATCAAAGCCTGACCAAACCCGGACTATTTCCGACGGCGCAGCGCATACCACGCGCCCACCGCAACCATTAAGGCCAGCGAGAACCAGGTAATCGCATAAATCAGGTGGCTGTTATGAAAACGGATCTGGGTTAGCCCGCCAATTGGCAATCCACCGGGGTTTTTCTGCGCATCGGCATCAACAAAAAAGGGCGCAACCTGGTTTTCATCCAGGCCATATTGTCTGGCCATTGCCTTGACATCGCGTGAATACCAGCGGTTTTCGGCTGGCACATTATCGCGCAAAAAGGTGCCGCCCGGCTCGTCCATGCGCAGCAGGCCATTAACGGTCACAATCCCTTCGGGCTGGCCTTCGGCACGGGTTGACGGGTCCCTGTGATCGGTCGGCACAAACCCGCGATTGATCATAATGATCTCGCCCGAATCCGCCCGGACCATCGGCGTCATCACCCAATAGCCCGCCCCATAATCGGTCGAGGTATAAACCTGGGTTTCCTTGTCATTTAAAAACGTGCCCCGCACACTGACATGGCGGTATTCGTCATCCTTGCGATTGATATTGGGCCAGTCGGCCTGGCGCGGGGCGGGTTGCACCGGGGCGGCAACGCGGGTGGTGACCCTTTCAATCAGGGCAAGTTTCCAGGCACGCCGTTCGACCTGCCAAATCCCCAGGGCCACAAAGCCACAAAACAGGATGGCCGCAAGGATGCCGACAATAATCCGTGTTGCCATCGACCGTGGCTGGTCGGTGGTGCTTGCATCAGAAGAAACAGGCTGCGTCATAGAACTTGCTTTCAGGAAAGGACCAAAAATTCACCATAGACAGAAAAAAGGGCGCGCCAGGTTTCCCCGCCGCGCCCTTCAATCATTGATACCTGCCAATTACGGCATGTGTTTCATCATGCTTTCGGGCATCTGCGGCATCATGTTGGTATTAAGATGATACATCACCCACAATGAACCGCTGACCGCGATCACAACAACCACGATGGTAAAAATCAGCGCCAGCATGTTCCAGCCGCCTTCCGATTTCGTGTTCATATGCAGGAAATAGATCATGTGAACCACGATCTGAATGATGGCAAGGCCCATCACGGCAATGGAGGTCGCCGTGGTGCTTGACAGCACATCAGCCATCACCAGCCAGAACGGAATGGCGGTCAGGATAACCGACAGGATAAAGCCGGTCATGTATCCTTTGAAAGAACCGTGGGCGGCCCCATCACCATGACCGTGGCCATGATCATGCCCGTGGGAATGGTCAGTCGCGTGCGAGGTCATCCCAGAACTCCCATCAGATAAACTAAGGAAAACACACCAATCCAGACCACGTCGAGGAAGTGCCAGAACAGGCTGAGGCACATCAGGCGACGCTTGTTGGCTTCACCCAGGCCATATTTGCCAACCTGGACCATCAAGGTGATCAACCAGACGATACCACAAGTCACGTGCAGACCGTGGGTCCCGACCAGGGCAAAGAACGAGGTCAGGAAGCCACTGCGGTCCGGACCGGCACCTTCGGCAATCATGTGGCTGAATTCGTACAGCTCAAGGCCAACGAACGCGACACCGAACAAACCGGTAATTGCCAGCCAAAGCAGCGTTCCCTGCAGCTTGTTCTTTTCCATCGCCAGCATGGCAAAGCCATAGGTGATGGATGAAAACAGCAGCATCGAGGTGTTGACCGCCACAAGGGGCAGATCAAACAGTTCCCGGGGGCCAGGCCCGCCCGCATAATTGCGGCCGAGAACACCATGCGTTGCAAACAGGACCGCAAAGATGAGGCAGTCGCTCATCAGATAGATCCAGAAGCCAAGCATGGTGCTGCTTGGTGCGTGCGGTTCTTCCTTAACCAGGAAGACCGGGGTCTCCGTATTTTTCACGGCAGATTGCGTAGCCATTATCGAGTTCTCACGCCTTTTTTGCCAGAAGCCGGGTTCGTGCGTCTTCGGTCTTCACGACCTGCTCTTCCGGAATATAGAAGTCGCGGTCATAGTTGAACGAATGCCCGATGGCGACCGAGATCATCGCAACAAAGGCGACAATGGCAAGCCACCAGATATACCAGATCATCGCAAAGCCAAAGACAATCGCCAGGCCAGCAAGGATCGCACCGGTACCGGTACTTTTGGGCATGTGAATGGACTGGAACCCTTCGGTCGGACGGACAAACCCGCGCTGCTTCATGTCCCACCACGCATCGTGGTCATAGACAATCGGCGTCCGCGCAAAGTTATATGCCGGCGGCGGCGAAGATGTTGACCATTCCAGGGTACGTGCATCCCACGGATCGCCGGTTTCATCGCGCAGTTTTTCGCGGTTCTTGATGCTGACAAACAGCTGCATCAGGAACGAACCGATACCGATGGCAATCAGACCGGCACCGAAGGCCGCAATGATGAACCAGATGTGCAGTGAAGGATCTTCAAAATGGTTCAGGCGGCGGGTAACACCCATCAGGCCAAGTACATAAAGCGGCATGAAGGCGAAATAGAAGCCAACGAACCAGAACCAGAAGGACATCTTGCCCCAGAACGGATCAAGCCGGAAGCCGAACGCTTTAGGGAACCAGAAATTGATCCCGGCAAAAACGCCGAACACAACACCACCGATGATCACGTTATGGAAGTGCGCGATCAGGAACAGGCTGTTATGCAGCACGAAGTCTGCCGGCGGCACGGCCAGAAGAACGCCCGTCATTCCGCCGATCACGAAGGTCAGCATGAAGCCGAGCGTCCAGAGCATCGGAACTTCAAAACGGATACGGCCCTTATACATGGTAAACAGCCAGTTGAACATTTTCGCCCCTGTCGGGATGGAAATGATCATGGTGGTGATACCAAAGAAGGCGTTCACACTTGCGCCCGAGCCCATCGTGAAGAAGTGATGCAGCCAGACCAGATAGGACAGAATGGTGATCACGACGGTTGCATAAACCATCGAGCTGTAACCAAACAGTCGCTTGCGGCAGAAGGTCGACACGATTTCGGAGAAAACGCCAAAGCAGGGCAGGATCAGAATGTAAACCTCGGGGTGACCCCAGATCCAGATCAGGTTCACATACATCATCACGTTGCCGCCCATATCATTGGTAAAGAAATGGGTGCCGACATAACGGTCAAGTGTAAGAAGAGCCAGAACAGCGGTCAAAACCGGGAACGAGGCAACGATCAGAACGTTGGTGCAAAGTGCGGTCCAGGAAAAGACCGGCATTTTCATCATCGACATGCCCGGTGCGCGCATCTTGACGATGGTCGCAATCAGGTTGACCCCGGATAACAATGTCCCCAGACCGGCAATCTGCAAGCCCCAGATATAATAGTCAACACCGACGCCGGGACTGTGAATGATGTCTGAAACCGGCGGATAAGCCAGCCAGCCGGTACGGGCAAATTCGCCGATAAACAGCGACAGCATGATCAGAATGGCACCGGCCGTCGTCATCCAGAAGCTGAAATTGTTCAGATACGGGAATGAAACGTCACGCGCGCCGATCTGCAAGGGCACCACAAAGTTCATCAACCCCGTGACGAACGGCATGGCGACAAAGAAGATCATGATCACGCCGTGCGCGGTAAAGATCTGGTCATAATGGTGTGGCGGCAAAAAGCCTTCATTGCCGCCAAAGGCCATTGCCTGCTGGGTACGCATCATCAGTGCATCGGCAAAGCCGCGCAACAGCATGACGGTCCCGAGAATCATATACATCACGCCGATCTTCTTGTGATCGACGGACGTGGCCCATTCGCGCCAGATATAACCCCATTTGCCGAAATAGGTGATACCACCCAAAACGACGAGACCACCGAATGCAACACCAATAAAGGTCACAACCAGGATGGGCTCATGATACGGAATTGAATCAAGGGAAAGCCGACCAAAGATCAACTTTAACAGATCCGTGTTTGAAGACATCGGTTTACTCTTCTTTTCAGTGTGGCTGTGTCAAACACAGCCACCAAGGTCCGATAAAATCGGGATCACGTTTCGATCAGAGCTTTGCAGCCGACGAACCATCCGCAGGCGCAACATAGCCGGCAGGCTCTTTGCCAGCCGGTGTTTCCTTGTCGGATGCCGAGACCGGCGAATAACCATCTACCGAACAAATGCCAACTTCCGCCCCTTCAAGGGAAGGAAACAGAGCGGCGTGATCGCCGTGGGATTCTCCGCCTTTCTGGTCGCGCATGTGATCGATCATCATCATTTCATCCATGCACATCGTCCCCGGCTCCACACACATGTTCAGAATGGCATGATAAAGCTCGGGATCGACACCGTTGAAATACTCAACCGGCACAGCCGTGCTTGGCTTTACCAGATCAAGATATTCGCTACGCCCCAACTCGGTGGCACCGTCCGATTTTACTTTGGCAACCCACTTGTCAAAATCAGCCTGGCTCAAGCCATGAAACTTGAAGTGCATGTCCGAGAAGCCTTCGCCGCTATAGTTTGCGGAAAAGCCCTTATAGACACCGACCTTGTTGATCACGGCATGAAGCTTGGTTTCCATTCCGGCCATCGAATAAATCTGGCCTGCCAGAGCAGGAATGTAAAACGAGTTCATGATCGAGTCCGAGGTGATCTTGAAATTGATCGGAACATCAATCGGTGCCGCAAGCTCATTAACCGTCGCAATGCCCTGTTCCGGATAAATGAACAGCCACTTCCAGTTCAATGACACAACTTCGACCGTCAACGGCTTTACATCAGCCGTGATCGGGCGCTGTGCATCAATACGGTCAAGCGGGCGATACGGATCAAGCCTATGTGTGCTTACCCACGTCAGCGCCCCCAATGCGATAATGATCAGCAGCGGGGCTGACCAAATGATAACTTCCAGCTTGGTCGAGTGATGCCATTCGGGATCATACTCGGCGTCTTTGTTCGACTGGCGGTATTTCCATGCGAAAAATACAACCAGCACCATCACCGGAATGATGATCAGCAACATCAGAACAGTGGAGATAAGGATCAGGTCGCGTTGCTGCATTGCAACGTCACCCGAAGGCTGCATCACAACCAGATTGCATCCAGTCAGGAGAAGCATCAGAGGTGCAATGAGCAGGCCGCGTGAAAGTTTTAATGACATACGCTTGATCTTTTGACCAGTCTCAGGACGAGACCATTTACAAACAAAACAGCAACAGTCGCATTGCGCCCCGAAAGCCCCAATCACGTCTATTGCCTGTCGTTCCCGGATTCAGTTTCTAAAATGCAACAACACCAATGATGCCACATTTGACGAAAATTTAGCTTGAAAAATTCAAACCAGTGTTCGGATTGCTACAGGTAGCCGAGGATTTTGTCAACCCCGGCACCCCTGCTTTTCCGCCACATTTGCTACACCTGTGGGATATAAGTCACAACCCCAATCAAAAGGCGATTTGACAGCAATGATGTACAGGCTCATAGTTGTTTTAAGAAAAATTCCAAATCTGACTTTGACTCAACCAAAAGGTCCTAAAACAACAGGGAGGGGTATATATGAGTTATCCCAGTCAGTCTTATGCAGCGGCCTCCTCATCACAGCTTGAAAGGGACGCCAGGCAACTCTCCACCCCCAGACAGATCGACCCCGGCAAAATTGCACTGGGCGTTGTTATTGGTCGTACGTCGGAGTTTTTCGACTTTTTCACATATTGCATTGCAGCAGTAATTGTATTTCCCCGCCTCCTATTCCCGTCATATGATCCGGTAACAGCAACCCTGTATTCCTTCGCCATTTTTTCCCTTGCGTTCATTGCCCGCCCCGTAGGATCGCTTTTGTTTATGGCAATTGACCGCAAACATGGCCGCGGGGCAAAACTTACGGTTGCAATGTTCCTTCTGGGTGGTTCCACTGTCGCCATCGCGTTTATTCCCAGTTATGCCAGTGCGGGGGCACTGGGTATTTATTTGCTTTGTACCTTCCGGTTTTGCCAGGGTTTGGCCCTTGGCGGGGCGTGGGACGGGCTGGCATCCCTGCTGGCGTTAAATGCACCGCAGAACCGCAAAGGCTGGTATGCGATGATGCCCCAGCTTGGCGCACCGGTTGGCTTCATTCTGGCGGCAGGCCTGTTTGCCTTTTTCCTGGCAACCCTCAACGATTCCGATTTTATCGACTGGGGCTGGCGCTATGCCTTCTTTGTCGCCTTCGCCATCAATGTGGTCGCGCTGTTTGCCCGTCTACGTTTGGTTGCAACCACCGAATTTGGCTCGCTTCTTGATAAAAACGAACTTCAGGCCGTTCGGGTGTCCGACACATTCAAGGCGCATGGCCGCACCATTCTGCTCGGCGCCTTCATCCCGCTCGCCAGTTATGCGTTGTTTCATCTGGTCACGGTCTTCCCGCTCAGTTGGGTCAACCTTTATACCGACCATTCAATTAGCCGCTTCCTGGTGATCCAGCTTATCGGCGCGCTCATCAGCATGGGCACCATTGCGGCATCCGGCATCATTGCCGACCGCATCGGGCGGCGCAAATTGCTGGGCCTTTCTGCCGTCATCATTGGTGTCGGCAGCTTCTTTGCCCCCTTCCTGTATCAGGCCGGGGCCATCGGGGAAGACATCATTGTTCTGGGTGGTTTTGCCATTCTCGGCCTGTCCTTTGGTCAGGCTGCCGGGGCACTGGCATCCAATTTCCGCCAGCAATTTCGCTATACCGGATCGGCCATCACATCGGACCTTGCCTGGCTGATCGGGGCAGGCTTCGCACCGCTGGTCGCCTTGTATCTATGTGAAAGCATTGGTCTGATCATGGTGGGCGCCTATTTGCTGTCGGGCGCAATTTGCACCCTTGTCGCCCTGTATTTCAACAAACAGATGGTTGAAACCCAGGCGGAATAAAGCGTCCAGCTTCAATCACACTGAAAACGACACTCTGCCAAGGGCCGCCTGATAACAGGGCGGCCCTTTGATGATGGAATAGTCGTAAATAGCTTTCCCGGCCTCTGACCGGCTTAAACTTCCGCCCGGATCATGCTGCGCAAGATGCCACAGGCTGACGCTATCTCGTCAATCTTTGCCCGCCCGTCCCGACGCAAGGTCAAATACAGCAATGCCCGCATGGTATCGTCCCTAGAAACGGATAAACCCATGCGCAAAGCTTTATCCCGGCAGCTGCATTAAAACGGCGCACAGAGCAAACCTAGCCTCGCTATATCGGCTGTTTTGCACCATCCGACGGCCGGTTGGCGGCACGGAAAAAATCAATCACCGCCCGCACCGATGCCGGGGTTTGGTGCTGGCGGGCGTAATATAAATACCAGCCGGGAAATTGCGGGGCGTAATCCTCTAGCAGCGGCACCAGCCTTCCTGCATCAATCAAAGGCTGCATCCATTGCGAGGACCAATAGGCAAACGCAATGCCCGCCCCTTGGGCGGCGGCCTGCAAGGCGGTATCGCGATGTGAAACCGTCAATGTGCCGTTTACGGCAACACTATACCAACGCCCGGCGTCGAAAAATTCCCAGTTATAAATTCTGTCACTGCCCGGTTTGCGCCAGTTAATGCAATTATGCGACAGCAAATCATTGGGGGTTTCCGGGGTTCCGTAACGGGCAAGATATTCTGGCGCGGCAACAGCAATTTGGCGCAAATCCGGCCCCATTTTCACCGCCACCATGTCCTTTTCCAGCAACTCGCCCAGGGTAATGCCAATGTCGAAACCATCGCCGACAATATCCGTCACCGCATCATTTATGCCCAATTCCAAATGAATATCGGGATAGGCTTGGGCAAAGTCCCCAAAATAGGGCTCCACCAACGAGGCCAGTGCTAAGCGCGGCAACACAATGCGCACCGTCCCCGATACCGCACCTTGCAATTTCCGCACCTCGCCAAGGGCCTCTTCCATTTCGCGAAGTGCCGGGCGGAAACGGTCAAACAGACGTTGCCCGGCTTCGGTCACCGACATGCTGCGCGTGGTGCGAATTAACAATTGCGCGCCAATGCGTTCTTCAAACTGTCGGATGGTCTGGCTCAGGGTTGAGGGGGAAATCCGCAACCGGGCCGCTGCGCGTGAAAAATTGCCTTCTTCGACAATCGCAACGAACGCCCGCAAGTCTGAAAATTCACTTCCCCGCATTATGCCAATAAATCCACATAGTGTTTTTGAATATTACACCATATACCAAATAATGCGTGATCACTAGCCTAGGCTCCTTTCCGGTCAGGCACCGGCCTTCCCGCCGCCTGCCTGATTTTTCCCGAAAGGATCAAAGATGACCTCCCCTTCCCCGCAAAAAACGTTTCTGATTACCGGTGTTAGCTCCGGTTTTGGCAAGGCATTTGCCGCGGCCGCCCTCAAAGACGGCCACATAGTGATTGGCACCGTGCGCAACGCTACCGCGCAACAAGCCTTTACCGATAGGGGTGAAAACGCCCATGCCATTTTACTTGATGTCACAAAGTTTGATGATATCGGCCCGGCAATCGACAAAGTACAATCCGACATCGGGCCGATTGACGTTCTGGTTAACAATGCCGGTTACGGCCATGAAGGCATTCTGGAAGAAAGCCCGCTTGATGAACTGATCGCGCAATTCAACGCCAATGTCTTTGGCGCTGTTGCCATGATCAAGGCCGTTCTGCCCACCATGCGTCACCGCCGGTCCGGGCATATCATCAACATCACCTCGATGGGCGGCTTTATTACCATGCCCGGCATTTCATATTATTGCGGGTCAAAATTCGCCCTGGAAGGCATTTCCGAAACCCTGGCCAGCGAAGTCGCCAATCTTGGCATTCACATCACCGCAATTGCACCGGGTTCCTTCCGAACGGACTGGGCCGGTCGATCAATGGTCAGAAGCGATCGCAGCATCGAGGATTACGACAAGCTGTTTGATCCCATCCGAGAAGCCCGCAATGACAAAAGCGGCAACCAGGCCGGGGACCCGACCAAGGCAGCACAAGCGCTTTTGCACATTATCAATCACCCCGAACCGCCGGTTCACCTGCTACTCGGTGCGGATGCCGTTCATCTAGTTCGCAACAAACTGACCAAGCTTGGCGAAGAAATTTCCACCTGGGAAGAAATCAGCCGGAACACGGCCTTTGATGATGCCTAAAACACATCACAGGCAGTAAATCATACCGATCACAAAGCCCGGCCAAACGCAAAACGCCCTGCACTTTCGCAGGGCGTTTCATTTGGGCCTTTATAAAAGCCAGAAGACGTTGCCGTCCTTAAACAAGCGGCGGCAAGTCTTCTTCGAGGATCATGATCTGCAGCGAATAGCTGACTTCACCTTCGTCTTCGTCACGGTGCAGCACGCCGAGAAATTCTTCGCCCACCCGCATTTCAACCGGCTGCCCCTTGGAGCGCGGCGGATCAATCGCAATGCGGTTATTATCAAAAGTACGGCGCAAATAGTTCGTTACCCGTGCAATCTCGGACGGTGTCATGCTCTACTTCCTTGTTTCAACTGTTGTCGTCAATGCGCCCGGGCGGCACAGCAAAATGCCGTTTCCCTGCCCATCCGGCGCAAAACGAAAAATCCCGTGCTTTTCCTTTCACAAACCGGGCCGGTAAATCAAGCCCGTCGATTGTAAAACGATTAATTTTTTGCCCTGTTCCCCGCGAAACCAAATTCATTGCCCGCATCGGGACCGTCAGAACAGGTTAACTATAACGGCTTTGCCCCCTGTGCGATACCCGTCTGGCGCAAAGTTGGTTGCAAAGCACGCCCCTTATGGTTAAGTCGATAACATGACCCAGCACGCAAAATCCCCTTCTTCTGGCGAGGACTCCGCCCCCTCCCTGGCCCAATATCCGGTTTTATACAGCTTTCGCCGCTGTCCCTATGCCATGCGCGCCCGCATGGGCCTGATGGCGGCTGGTATGGATGTGGAGCTGCGCGAAGTTGTCCTGCGCGACAAACCAAAAACAATGCTGACAGCATCACCCAAAGGCACGGTTCCCGTGCTGGTGCTGCCCGATGGAACGGTTATTGACGAAAGCCTGGAAATCATGGTTTGGGCGCTGGCCGAAAACGACCCGCATGACTGGCTGACCCCGGAAAGCGGCACGCTCGATGATATGCTGGTCCTAATCGCGCAAAATGACGGCCCGTTTAAAACCCATCTTGATCGCTATAAATATGCCAGCCGATACGAAGGTGCCGAGCCGGATTTTCACCGCGAACAGGGCGAGAAAATACTCAACCGGCTGGATGGCAGGCTTGCCGTGGGCCAATTCCTGTTTGGGTCTCGCCCTGCTTTGGCCGATTATGCCATTGCCCCCTTTATTCGCCAGTTTGCCCGCACTGATCAGGCCCGCTTTGACGCCCTGCCCTTTGTACATTTGCATCGCTGGCTCAAAACAATGCTGCACAGCCCGTTTTTTACCGGCATCATGGGCAAATATAGCCAATGGCATGAAGGCGACGCGCCGGTCTTGTTACAGGCGGCCGACATAACCAGATCAGATATTCAACCGCAAGCGGGCTGGTAAAGCCCTGATGCCTGTGGTAGCAACGCCTGCATTGAACCATTCCACCTTCGGGGACCCGGACTGATGGCCGATTATGAAGTCAAACCGTTGATCACTGCTGAGGAAATTGCCGCGAAAATCGACACGCTGGCAGCCCAGATCAACGAAAATTTCAAAGATACCAAAAAACTGATCGTGGTCGGCCTGTTGCGCGGATCATTTGTGTTTATCGCCGATCTGGCACGCAAACTGACCGTGCCGGTAGAGGTCGATTTCATGGTGGCGTCCAGCTATGGCGATTCCACCGAAAGCTCGCGCAATGTCCGCATCATCAAAGACCTTGACGGGCAAATTCGCGGTAAGGATGTTCTGCTGGTCGAAGACATCATCGATACCGGCTATACCCTGTCCGAAGTGGTGCGCCTGCTGCAAACCCGCGATCCCAACCGGCTTGAAATCTGCACGCTGCTCAACAAGGCACCGCGCCGCGAAGTGGACATTCCTATCCATTATTGCGGCTTTGACATTCCCGACGAATTTGTCGTTGGCTATGGCATTGATTACGCCCAGAACAATCGCAACCTGCCCTTTATCGGCACGGTGCATTTCCACGGCGAATAAGCCACACCGTCGCATACAACAAAACCGGCACAGCGCAGGCTGATTGCCGGTTTTTTTGTTTCAGCGGCCAATCATTACGCCCGCAAATTTACCTGTCCCCCTGCCCCGGGTCACGCGGGAACGGGGTGGTCTGGCCATCATTCATCATGCCCTGTATGTCGGTTTCGGTGGGCGCAGTGGCCGTGTCCTCGCCGTCATCGATGGAACGACCCGTTTCGGTGGCGGCACGTCGCAACGCGTCTTGCTGTGCCTGCTCTGCACGTTGCAGGGCATCGGCAATATTTTGCCGCCGGTCAAAAACACCCAACCCGTCCAAATCACGAAACAGGCTTTCAAACCCCTTATTCATCGCGGGTTTATTGCCCTGCCCTGTGGCAAAGCCAGCCTTGGCCGCATTGATCAGCAAATCAATGATCATATCATCTTCGCTGCGCGGTGCGGCAGTGCCAGGCGCCTGTTCTTTGTCGCCGGTATCAAAGGTCGGGCTTTTGCCAAACCAGATGGCAATCGCCACCATGCCCAGCACAATCAACACAAGACCCACAATCAATGCCGAAAGCACCGGGCCAACATGGGCGGCAAGGCCCATATAAATGGATGCCAGAATAAACCCGGCCCCCACCAGCATCACCATGCCAATCATGGCGATGGCCGCAAGCCTTGCGGCTGCGGCCTGCGCCATGTCACCGATTGCCTCGATGAGCTGATTGATCATCGTTGCAGCAAGCGGCCAATTAACAGGCCAAGACCAAAGGTTGCCGCAACCGTGATTAACGGCCGTTCACGCACCTGGTCCACGGCAACGTCGCGGGCATGGTCAAACTGATCACGGGCCTGGCCGGAAACTTCCCGGACACGCTGTGCGGCCTGTGCTGCGCGGCTTTCACCGGTCTCAACCGCCATCGTCTTCAGCGTTTTTGTGACTTCTGCCAAATCCTTGCGAAGGGTCTCAACCTCGGCCTGAAGCTTGGAAGCGTCAGTGTTCGTGTCGGCTTCGTTCTTGGCCACCATCGGGACCTCCTGTTTTGTGATTATCTGCTGTCTTGTACAACACCCCTATAACGCCACAGGTGCCATTCGGTTCCAATGCAAATGTGATGATTTGGTGGCAAAACCCGCAAACAGCTTCAACCGCAACGTAACCTAAAACGGCAAACCAACATAATTCTCCGCCAACGCGGTTTTTCCGGCCTCCGATGACAGCATATAATCCAGTTCCGCCCGGCGCACGCGACCATCAAAGCTGTCTTCATCGCCAAAGCGATGCAACATCGATGTCATCCACCACGAAAAACGTTCCGCCTTCCACACCCGGTCTGTCGCCTGCTGCGAATAGTGCGACAGCGGTTGTTCATCATTGTCGCAAAATTTTGCAATCAGGGCCTCGGACAAATAATGCACGTCACTTGCCGCCAGGTTAAGGCCCTTGGCCCCGGTTGGCGGCACAATATGCGCGGCATCCCCGGCCAAAAACAACCTGCCATGCGACATGGGCTCGGCAACAAAGCTTCTGAGCGGCGCAATACTTTTTTCAAAAACCGCGCCTTCATTGACCAGCTCGGCATCTTCCGGGCCAAGACGGGTGCGCAATTCGTTCCAGAACCGATCATCGGACCAATCTTCGATTTTGTCCTCGCTGGGCACCTGAACATAATGGCGCACCACCGTTTCGGACCGCATTGAACACAGGGCAAAGCCCCGTTCGTGGCTGGCATAAATCAGTTCATCGGCCACTGGTTTGGCCTTTGCCAAAACACCCAACCAGCCAAAGGGATAAACCCGTTCAAAGGTTTTCAGCCGGTTTTCCGGCATGGTGCGCCGCCCCACCCCATGATACCCGTCACAGGCGGCGATATAATCGCAACTTAGGCGATGTTCGGTGCCGTCTTTGACATAGCGAACCGTGGCTTGATCGCTTTCAATGTCCTGTAGGCTGACATCTTCGGCCTCGAAAACAATCTCTCTGCCCTGCGCCAGTCGTGCGGCAATCAAATCCTTGGTCAGTTCGGTTTGACCATAAATCATCACCGTTTGCCCGCCGGTCAGGGCTTTCATATTGATATGATGGCGCTGTCCATCCACGCTGATATATATGCCATCATGCAAAATGCCTTCGGCATTCATGCGCTGATCGACACCAATTTTGCGCATCAGGCCAACCGTGCCCATCTCCAGCACGCCGGCACGAATACGGCCTTCAACATGTGCGCGGCTTTTGCGTTCCAGAATAATGCTTTCAATGCCACGGCGCTGTAACAGGTGGGACAACAGCAAGCCAGCCGGGCCACTGCCAATGATGACGACGGGAACATACATGACGCTTTCCTGATGATCTTTTTTGTCAATCGGCCCAACAGGGCCTTTGTTATGATCACAGGATAAATCGCCGCCTAGCCCGGCTGAATGGACAAACCCGGAAAAGAAATGAACAAAACGAACATCTATAACCATATGGATATAGAAAAGGTTTGAATTCTTATAAAATCAGGGCGGGTGCGCAAAACGCCCCGCCCTGCCAAATGCCGGTTTTATCCGCCCCGCCCCTAAAAATGATGTTCGCGATGCTCAAACAGCCAGGTTTCAGTAACCTGCTGGTCGCCATCTTTCAGGCAGGCGCGCAAATTAACCGGGCCGTTACCATCCGGGAACACGTCAAAAACCAGCCGCCAATAATCCTGCCCCACCACCCGCAGGCAATAGGCATTCTGGATGGCGGCATTGCTGGCCGACACATCCGGGGTAATCTTTTTATCCTCGGTTTTGTAATTGGCCAGCGCACCACCGGCAAAATCAATCGCATATTTCAGCCCCTTATCCGGACGTTTTTGCCCCGGCACCCCGGCCCGCCCAGTGCGTGTGGCAATGGTATGGCCGACATTTGCTGTACCAAACATGTCGGCTTTCATCCAGTGCATCCTGTATTGATAGGCGCGCTCTTCCCCGGCGGGAATTTCCTCGTCCGTCGTCCAATAAGCCCCGATATTGTCATGGATTTCGTCATTGGTCGGGATTTCCAAAAGCTGGACCATCCCTTTTTTCCAATCGCCCTTGGGTTCAATCCACAATGACGGCCGCCGGTCGTAAAACACGCCATCATCCTGATAATTGGCAAAATCGCGATCGCGCTGCATTAAGCCAAAGCCCTTGGGCGACGGGTCAACAAAGCTGCTGGTACGGGTCTGTTTGGGGTTATCGAGCGGCCGCCACAAACGCTCGCCCGTGCCACTCCATATCGCAAGCCCGTCATTGTCGTGAATTTCAGGGCGCCAATCCACCGCTTCATCGCGGTTGGTTTCCGAAAACCAGAACATGCTGGTCAAAGGCGCAATGCCCAACCGGCGAATGGCCTGACGGGTGAAAAACCGCACCGTCACATCCATCACGATGTCTGTGTCATTGGGTTTTTGACAAACAATTTGCATTGCCCCGGTCAGGCTGGGGCCATCTAACAGCGCATAAATATGCAGCCCGCCATCATGGGTGGGTTCCAGCCAGAACTCGGTAAAGCGGGGAAATTCCTCTGGCCGGTCATGCAGGGCGATATTGACGGCAACCGCACGCGCGGACAAACCATATTGGTCCTGCGGCCCGGCAGAACGAAAATAAGACGCCCCCATAAAGGCCAGCCAGTCGCGCGAATGATCCTTTTCATACAGGGCACGAAAACCACCCCACCCCGCATCAGCGGGCATGTCCCCCGCCTGAATGTCACCCTGATAGGTAAAGGCGGACGGATCATATTCCACTTCCTGTGCCTGGCCGTTTTCCACGGTATAAATGCGCACCTTTTCGGGTGTGCCACGGTTCTGATGAAAAGGTGCGATGGGCGGCACCCCCTCCTGGTTCAGCCACAGGGCCTTTTTGCTATCAAACCGGATTTTTTGATAGGCATCATAATCAAT
>JBNKVZ010000017.1:0-44812 GCA_050299455.1 Thalassospira sp. | reverse complement strand
GGAGGCCATTTTGGCCCTGCCGAGCAAAGCATGGGCCACCCCCGCCACCGCGCTGATTGCCACGGGCAATGCGCTGCGCAAGGCGATTGCCGGAAGCTCCGGCCCGTTTTATGCCAATGCCCTGATCCGGGCCGGGCGGCATTTGCAAGATGAAGCCAGCCCCAGCACCCAACAATGGGCAGAAGCCTTTGAAACCGGGGCCCATGCCATTGCCGAACTGGGCGGGGCGAAGGAAGGCGACCGCACCATGCTTGATGCCCTGTTGCCCGCCGCAAAGGCCTTTAACGACGCCACCCAGGCCGGAAAACCCGCCGGGGAAGCCTGGCAGGAAGCCTGTGATGCCGCAACCAAGGGGGCGGAAAGCACAGCCGAAATGACGCCGGAACTGGGCCGGGCCAGCTATTTGGGCGATCGCGCCGTGGGTGTGCCCGATGGCGGCGCGGTTGCGGTTGCCATCTGGATGCAGGAAATCGCTGATAACCTGTAATCCCCTCTCGCCGATTAATCCCCTTTCACCTATCCGGGGCTTTGGCAGGTCACCCTGACAAAGCCCCGAATGCCATCTGGCATATACCAAACACCACAGATACCACCCTAGATACCACGCCAGATTGCAAAAAAGCGTGACAAAGGGGCAATTTCATCGGTTCATAGGGGCAGGAACGTCCAATTCAAAAGACAATCACAAAATCCAGATAGCGGGTCCGCCATGAAAATCGCCCTTCTTGATGACTATCAAAACATCGCCCTGCAATCGGCCGATTGGTCCGCCCTTCAACAGCGGGCGGAAATAAGTGTTTTTCACGACACGATCACCAACGAGGATGATCTGGCCGCCCGCCTGGCCCCGTTTGATGTGCTGTGCATCATGCGCGAACGCACGCCACTGCCCGGCAATTTGCTGGACCGCCTTAGCAACCTGAAACTGATTGTCACCACCGGCAAGCGCAATGACGCGATTGATATGGCAGCGGCCAACCGCAAGGGCATTACGGTTTGCGGCACCGAAAGCCCGTCTACCGCCACACCGGAACTGACATTTGCCCTGATCCTGGGCCTGGCGCGCGGCATCGTACCGGAAAATACCTCTATGAAGCAGGGGGGCTGGCAAATTGGCCTGGGGCAGGATTTGGCCGGGTCAACGCTGGGCGTGATCGGTTTGGGGCGTTTGGGGGGCAAGGTTGCGCAAATTGCCCAGGCCTTTGGCATGAAGGTCATCGCCTGGTCGGAAAACCTGAGCGAAGAACGCTGTGCCGAACTGAATGTGACCTATGCCCGCAAAGATGACTTGCTGGCACAAAGCGACTTTATCACCATCCATCAGCGCCTGTCGGATCGCACCCTGAACCTGATAACCGCGCGCGATTTTGCCAAGATGAAACCAACCGCCTATTTGATCAACACCTCCCGCGGGCCGATTGTGAATGTGAACGACCTGATCGCGGCGGCCAATGCCGGCACCATCGCCGGGGCTGGCATTGATGTCTATGACCAGGAACCCCTGCCCGCCGACCACCCGTTGCGCCGGTGCAAAAACCTGTTGCTGACCCCGCATCTGGGCTATGTCACGCGCAACACATGGCAGGTCTTTTACGGGCAAACAGTGGAAGCGGTTTTGGCCTGGCTGAACGATGCGCCAATCCGGGTGATCAAATAACTGCCCCCGAAACCCGCACAACAAAGCTCTGGCGGAGCATTCTCGATACAAGAACAGGGGGCACGCCAAACGCGCATAGCCGGGAATTGGCCGGCTTGTTATGGTTTATCCGTCTTGTGGCGCACGTCATCGGGCCGTGATCAGGTATTTTCCGCGCAGATGCGACCCGGGCCTCCTCCCGGCGGGTGCATCGCTGCTGCCGAAACCTTTTTCCCGCCCGCACGATTGCGCCGCAGACAATTTGAGATGCAGCCTTTACTGGCGCAAAAATGATCAGGCAGAAGGTCGATCCCACCCCGACCTTCTGCCTTTTCTTTTGCCATCAGCCAACAGGCACTGTGTGTATTTCAAAGCAGGGCAGGCAATCAACATGCAATGCCCTAATTGGGCCCTTCCCGCCTTATCGGCGCGCAACCCCTTTGAAACAGGCCGTTTCGGGCCAAATGCGCCCTTATCAAAGCGGCAGAAAAAGACAACCACTTAGAATTTTCTTATACAATTTGTCATACATTCTATTAGCAGTTTACTCGCCATTGAGGCAAACCAGATCTGTTAAAGAAACTAAAAAACGTCAGCAAACAAGCAATAATAAAGGGTTTATCGTTGCCGCGTGTAACGCGCGACGATCCGTCACCGCCCCGCGAAAATTGCACGCGCTGTCGAATGGAAACGAAAAACTTATGCCCGACGCAACCTTTTGCACCGGGTATTGGTTGCCAATCAGGAACAAGGTCATGACCGAACTCGCCGCCACCGGCATGAATGTTTCGGCGCCTGCGGTCGCGCCCCATAAAATGCCCCATCGACAGGCCCTGCCTGCTTGCCGTTCCGCCCGCCCAGTGACCCCAAAATGCCGGAGCCATTCATGACCAGCCTTATGGATGCTTTTGCCGTCATTTTCAGCTTTTCCGGCCTGGCCTGCCTGTTTGCCGGAACCCTGGTCGGCGTGGTTGTGGGGGCTTTGCCCGGCCTCGGCCCGTCTATCGGCATTACCCTATTAATCCCGTTTACCTATAACATGCCGCCCGAACTCAGCATGTTATTGCTGGTTGCCCTTTATATGGCGGCAGAATATGGCGGGTCCGTCAGCGCAATTTTGCTTTCGACACCGGGCACGGCGGCGGCGGCGGCCACCGCGATTGACGGTTATGCCATGACCCGCCAGGGCAAAGCCAACCAGGCACTGGCAGTATCGCTCAATGCCTCCTGTGTCGGTGGTTTGGTCGGGGCCTTTGCCTTGCTGTTATTGGCAAAACCGCTGGCATCGGTGGCGCTGCAATTTGGCCCGGCAGCATATTTTTCCGTCGGCCTGTTTGGTCTTACCTCCGTTGCATCGCTGTCCAGTGGTTCGCTGGTCAAGGGGTTGCTGGCCGGGGCCTTGGGTTTGGCCCTTGCCACCATCGGCATTGATCCGATTTCAGGGGTACCGCGTTTTACCTTTGGTGTGCCCGAACTGTTTGAAGGCATCCCGTTCCTGACCGCTTTGATTGGCCTTTTTGCTGTTTCCGAAGCCTTCAGCCTGGCCGAAGGCGGCAAATCGCAAACCCATAGCATCGCGCCCAAGGTCCAGTTCGCCCTATTGTCGCTGGCACAATGGCGCAAGCTGGGCAGCACCATTGCCTCTGGCTCTGTTATTGGCACCCTTTTGGGCATTTTGCCCGGCGTTGGCGGCAATATTGCCTGCTGGGTGTCCTATGATTTTTCACGTCGTCGCTCCAAAACGCCGGAGGCCTTTGGCAAAGGGGCCGAAGAAGGTGTTGCCGCACCTGAATCAGCCAATAACGCCACCGTTGGCGGCGCGATGATCCCCCTTATGGCGTTAGGCGTGCCAGGTTCGCCGACAACGGCGGTACTGGTTGGCGCGCTGATCCTGCATGGCCTGCGCCCGGGACCGGAGCTTTTTGCCAGCCAACCGGTCCTGGTCAATACCGTGCTTTGGGGCCTTGCCATGACATCGATTGCCCTGTTTTTCGTCGGCTCGCTGTTGCTGCCGATCTGGGGCTGGGTCTTGCGCCTGTCCAATTCCGTGATTGCGGTGGGCATTGGCTGCATGGCGATGCTGGGTGCCTTTGCCCTGCGCAACCTGATGTTCGATGTCTATATGACCATCGCCTTTGGCATCCTGGGTTACATCCTCAAGAAATTCAAAATCCCGATGGCCCCGATCATTCTGTCGATGGTGCTGGGTTATCTGATCGAAACCAACTACCGCACGGCCCTTGTTACATCCCATGGCGATTATTCAATCTTCGTGACCTCGCCGCTCAGCCTGCTGTTCCTTGTGCTGAGTGCCCTTAGCCTGCTGCTGCCTGTTTGGGGCAAAATCAAATCACGGCGCCAGGCAAACACCAACCGCTCTGCCTAAAACAAAAACCGGGAGGAATAAACATGTCTTCAAAATTGTCCAAAATCCTGTCCACCGCCGTCTTTGGTGCCTTTCTCGGCACTGCGGGCATGGCCAATGCCGCCGATTTCCCGCAACATCGGGTTAATCTGGTCGTTTGGGCCGGGGCCGGTGGCGCGCTTGATACCTATGGCCGCGAACTTTCCAAATTGCTTGATGAACAGGCCGGCTGGGAGACCAAAGTTGTCAACCGTCCGGGCGGCAGTGGTTCGGTCGGCATGTCCTATGTGCTCAACCAGCCTGCCGATGGTTATAACATTCTGGTTCATACCAGCACGCTGACCTTTAGCATCGCGCGCAAATTGATGCCCTATAAGCTCGATGATCTGCGTTTTGTCCGTGCCATGCAGGGCGAACCTTCGTCGCTTGCCGTGCGCAAGGATTCCAAGCTGAAATCGGCAATGGATTTTGTCAATGCGATGAAAAAAGACCCGAAGGGCCTGCGCGTTGGCGGATATGGCACCGGCGGGTTTCACCAATATATGCTTTACCAGTTCATGCGCGCCGAAGATTTTGAAGCCGGCTGGATCCCCTATGATGCATCCGGCAAAGTGGCCCTGGCCCTGATGGGCGATCACCTTGATGCCGCGATGATGACCCCGTCAAGCGGCCTGTCACAGGTGGAAAGTGGCGATATTCGCCTGCTGGGCATTTCAACCGATGAACGCTCCAGCTACTTCCCCGATGTCCCGACCTTCAAGGAACAGGGTATTGACCTTGAAGGCATGGTCTGGCGCGGGGTGTCAGTCAAGGCTGGCACGCCTGATGATGTGGTTGCCAACATTCAGGCCGCGCTCGACAAGGTTCAGGCCAGCGATGAATGGAAAACCTTCATGACGCGCCAAAAGCAGGAAAACCTTTCCATCAAGGACACGGCTTTCCGCGACATGGCCGAAAAGCAGCTTAAGACCCAATCAGCCTTCCTCAAAGAAGCCGGCTTTAACTAAGCAAAGATCCGCGCTGCGGCCTACGGGCCGCAGCCTAGCCACGGTGCTGTCATGACTCGATTTTATGAAATCCTCGTTGCCATTGGTTTTATGGTTTTCAATGCCGGTTATCTTTACCTGGCACTTGCATTGCCCAAAAGCCCCCTGCCCGATGACGTTGGTCCGGCACAATTGCCTGTGGCAATTGCCCTGTTCGGTCTCGTCATGACAGTACTGTATCTGATTCAGGCCTGTCGTCGCACCGATGCGAAAAAAGGCCGCATTTCACCGGTGCTTCTGGCCTTTATCGGGCTTGTTGTGCTGGCCGCCATCCTCTCGCCCCTCATTGGCATGGCGTTGACACTGGCCCTTTTTGCCGCGACGGGCGTGCTTCTGCTTGATGGTTTTCCCGGCTGGCGCGGTGCGCTTATCACCGGGGTTTGCGTATTTATCATCGGCTTTGTCGGTTTTAGCTGGCTATTGGACCTGCCCCTGCCCTAAACCAAAACCACAGGCGGCACGCGACACACGCACCCTATGAAAAACGCAAACAGCGACAGACAGACAAAATTTTGCTGCAGAACCCTTTAGAACCCAGCAGAACCCTGAACAAAACGCCCAAAATACCCCTTCGCTCCACAGCACCCCGGCCCTAAAGCCCCATACTAAGGATACACGACCATGACAATCGACCAGCAGGCAGTTGCCTTTTTGGGTTTTGGTGAAGCTGCAATGGCCTTTGTCAAAGGCTGGGCCACAAACCGCCCTGCCACCATCAAGGCATTTGATATCAAAACCAATGATCCCGATATGGCCATTCGCGATGGCAAAAATGCCGATTACCAGAAACTGAACGTTCTGGGCACGGCCAGCACCGCCACCGCCATGACCGATACGACCGCCGTTTTTTCGCTGGTCACGGCCGATCAGGCCGCCATCGTGGCCCAAAGTGCGGCAGAAAACTTCCCCAAAGGGAGTTTCTTTTTTGATTGCAATTCCTGTGCGCCGGGCACGAAACGCCGCAATGCCGAAAAAATTGAGGCCGCGGGCGGGCGCTATGTTGATGTTGCGGTGATGGCCCCGGTTTATCCGAAACTGCATAAAACCCCGCTTTTGTTATCTGGTCCGCATGCCCAGGCCGGGCTGGAATATCTGCAAGCCCTGGATATGGCACCCGCCATTGTCGAAGGCGATATTGGCGCGGGATCGTCGATCAAAATGATCCGCTCCATCATGATGAAGGGCCTTGAAGCCCTGTTTGCCGAATGTGTGCTGGCCGGGCGCAAGGCCGGGGTGGAAGAAGCGGTTTTGGCATCGCTTGATAAAACCTATCCCGGTTTCGATTTTCCCGCCAAGGCCGGTTACATGCTGGAACGTTCCATGACACATGGCATCCGCCGTGCCGCCGAAATGGAAGAAGTCGCCCTGACCGTCCATGAACTGGGCCTTGCCAATGAAATGGCCGCTGCCACCGTGCAATGGCAACGCCGCATCGGCAATCTGAAACTTGATGCGGGTGAGCTGGGTTATCAGGACCGCGCCGACATGATCCTGAATGCGCTGAAGGATTAAACGTACAGCCGTTCAAAACAATCGGGCGGTGTATTGCCATGCACCGCCCTTCGCATTTTTGAATAGGCCGCCTGGCCTGCTGCCCCCTGAAACCTTTACTGCAGTTATCACCAAATCTCGTTGGCGCGCTTTCCGATATTGGTCAAACGGGACAGAAAATCCTTCTGAATCGCTGTCGGCGACCAGCCCTTGCGCGTGGTAAAGCCAATCGGCCGTTCGGTATCAGAAAGGGTGATCGGCAGGCGGCGCAACTCGCCATATTTTTCTTCCTGGGCAATCTGATGGCGCGAAATGATTGTCACCTGATCACTGGTGGATAACAGCCGCCGGATCAAAATCAGCGAGCCGGTTACAATCACACTTTGCGGACGCAGGCCACCTTCAGGAAACATGTTTTCAAAATATTCGCGGGTGGGCGCGCCCCGGCGCGGCACGATCCAGGCGCATTTTGCCAAGTCCTCTTTGGTGATCACATCTTGCTTCATCAGCGGATGATGAACCCGCGCCACAATTGCCAGCGGGTCATCAAACAGGGCGGTTTGTTCAATATCATCCACCGGCACCGGGTCCCGCAACGCCCCAATCAGAACATCAATATCGCCATGCCGCAGCGCATAAAGCAATTCGCGATAGGGGCCATCAATAATGCTGATGCGCGTATCAGGTGCCTGGCCGAGCAAATCATTGATCGCGGCAGGTAAAATCGCACTGCGTGCCAGCGGCATCGTGCCAATGGCAACACGTCCGCCCCGCCCGCCTTGCCAGGCGGCAATTTCGTCATAGGCCTGGTCAAGTTCCATCAGGGCCAGTTTGGTATTCATCACCAGCCCTTCGGCCAGCTTGGTCAGCAAGATGCCGCTGCTGGCCTTTTCAAACAATGGCACTGCGCATAGATGCTCCAGATCGCGCGCCGCACGATGCAAAGAAGGCTGGGAAATACCGATGGAGCGTGCTGCCAGGCTGAAATTCCCGGCTTCGGCAATCGCCACCAGGGCGCGCAACTGCACGCTTGTCACCAGATGATGCAGCTTGGCACTTTGTCCATGCTGGCGGCGTGCACTGCGCATGATTTCCATCATCCCCTGTGCGAGATAATGTTGCATGCGCCCGATACGATTTACAAAAATATGCCCGATCTCGGTGGGAAACACCCCTTCGGGTCGCCGGTCAAAAAGCGCACTGCCAAGATGGGTTTCAAGCTTTGCCACCGCCTGGGTCACAGCGGGTTGTGACATAAACACTTCATTCGCGGCAGCACTAAAACTTCTGGTGCGCAAAACGGCCTCGCAGGCACGCAAATGCTTGATATTCGGGATGTCCTGCGCCATTAACTGCCTTCCACAAATACAGCTTTATAAACAGACTATAGAAAAAAATTATAGCTCCTGTCACGGGTTCTATTTCCTTGCACCTAACAGGGCGCTTAATCTTGGAGCACATAATCAAAGACCCAAAAGGGAGTCAGAAACGTGAGTGATGCCAAGCCAACCGCCCTGGTGATCAGCGCCCATTCAGCCGATTTTGTCTGGCGGTGCGGGGGGGCCATCGCCCTTCATGCTGCCAAAGGCTATAATGTCAGCGTTGTCTGCCTGTCCTATGGGGAACGCGGTGAATCCGCCAAGCTTTGGAAAAAGGAAGGCTGCACCCTGGAATACGTCAAGGCTGAACGCAAGCGCGAAGCCGAAAATGCCGCGCGCGCCCTTGATGTCCACGATATCGAATTTATGGATCTGGGCGATTATCCGCTGGAAGTTGACCGCGACGCCAAATTCAAACTGGTCGATATCATCCGCAAGGTTCAGCCGAAATTCATGCTTAGCCACAGCTTTGTCGATAATTACAATACCGACCATGCCCTGGCGACGCGCATTGCCATTGAATGCCGCATGATCGCCCAGGCCTGGGGCCATAACCCGGGTGAAAAGGTTTTGGGGGCGCCGCAGCTTTACCTGTTTGAACCCCACCAGACCGAGCAAATGGAATGGAAACCCGACCTGTTTTTGGACATTACCGATGTCTGGGACAAAAAATGGGCCGCCATCCAGTGCATGGAAGGCCAAGAACATCTTTGGCACTATTACGAAAATGTCGCCGAAAACCGCGCCAACCATTTCCGGCGCAATTCCGGTGGGCAGGCCGGGGGCCGGGCCGCGAAATATGCCGAAGGTTTCCAGTCGGTTTACCCGCGCACGGTGGATGAACTGTAATGGGCAAGGTTGTTCAAAACATCACCCGGACCGATCTGGCGATTGCGGATGGTTTGGGAAAATGCGGGGTTGCCACCGTTCACGAGGCCCAGGGCCGCGCCGGTCTTTTGCAATCCCATATGCGGCCGATTTATCCCGGTGCGCGCATTGGCGGCACGGCGGTTACGGTTTCCATCGCCCCGGCGGATAACTGGATGCTTCATGTTGCTGTCGAACAATGCCAGGAAGGCGATATTCTGGTTGTTAGCCCGACATCGCCCTGTGATGCCGGTTATTTTGGCGAATTGCTTGCCAGATCGCTGATGTATCGCAAGGTGCGCGGCCTGATCATCGAGGCCGGTGTGCGCGATGTGCGTGACCTGACCGAAATCGGCTTTCCTGTCTGGTCAAAGGCCGTCTCGGCGCAAGGCACGGTCAAGGAAACCATCGGTTCGGTCAATGTGCCCATTTGCATTGCCGGGGCAATGGTCAATCCGGGCGATGTCATTGTTGCCGATGATGATGGTGTTTGTGTTGTCCCGCGTGACAATGCCGCCGAAACCCTGGAAAAATCCATTGCCCGCGAAGAAAAGGAAGCCCGCACCCGCGCCCGCCTGATGCAGGGCGAGCTGGGCCTGGATATTTATGGCATGCGCGAAAAACTGGCCGCCAAGGGGCTTAAATATGTCTGATGGCATTCGCTGCATGTGGATGCGCGGCGGCACATCCAAGGGCGGCTTTTTCCTGGCCGAGGATTTGCCAAAGGATATCGCCGCACGCGACCAAGTCCTTTTGCGTGTCATGGGCTCCCCCGATCTGCGCCAGATTGATGGTATGGGCGGGGCGGACCCGCTGACCTCCAAGGTTGCCGTGGTGCAAAAATCCACCCGGCCCGGCATTGATGTCGATTATCTGTTTTTGCAGGTTTTTGTTGATCAGGCCATTGTCACGGACAAACAGAATTGCGGCAATATGCTGGCCGGGGTTGGCCCCTTTGCCATTGAACGCGGCCTTGTCGATGTTAAAGGCGATGAAACCGACGTTACCATTTACATGGAAAATACCGGACAAACGGCGGTCGCCACCATCGCAACCCCCAATGGCAAACCCGATTATCGCGGCAATGCCCGGATTGATGGCGTGCCAGGCACATCGGCTGCCATTCCACTGTTATTTGCCGATACCGCCGGGACAAGCTGTGGCGCGCTGCTGCCAACCGGCCATCATGCCGATATCATCGATGGCATTTCGGTAACGCTGATCGATAATGGCATGCCCTGTGTGGTTTTGGCGGCATCCGACCTGGGCATTACCGGGCAGGAAAGCCGCGAAGACCTTGAAAACAACGAAACGCTGCGCACCCGGCTGGAAAAAATCCGCCTGCTGGCGGGCCCCATGATGAATCTGGGCGATGTCAGCACGTCATCGGTGCCCAAAATGACAATGGTTTCACCCGCGACGCAGGGCGGCACCATTTCAACACGCACTTTTATTCCCCATCGTTGTCATGCCTCTATCGGTGTTTTGGGCGCTGTCAGTATTGCAACGGCCTGCCTTCTTGACGGGAGCCCGGCCCATGATATCGCCCGCCTGCCGCAAAACCCGGAACAGCGGCTGGCACTATCTGTTGAGCATCCCAGCGGGCAGATGGATGTGATCCTTAATCTTGATGAAAGCGGCTCTGTCACCCGTGCGGGCATCTTACGCACCGCCCGCAAGCTTTTTGACGGATATGTTTTTATCGATTGAAATGCCTAGAACGACATTTCCCGGATCAACGCTGCGGCAACAGCCTGGTACATGCGTACCGCCAGGCTGCGCGCCGGGGCCTCGATTTCCAGGGTGCCACGCAAAATGGTTTCAAGTTTTTCCGCCCCTGGTGCCGAAGATTTCGGGTGGCCTAAGCCCCCTTGCGCCTGCCCTGTCACATAACCAGAAACCCGATAAATCGCATCATCGGGAATAAGCGACCCGTTCTTATCCGGGCGCGTGGCCAGCGGCCCGCCATTACTGGCACTTAAGGCCGGTGTATCAAGGACCGGGGAATTAAACCGGTCAACGCGGTCAATCTGCACATTCAATACCGGGCGGGTGATTTGGTCTGGATAAAAGCGTGCGGTGGCTGTTTCTGGCAACAGCATTACATCGCGCTGCGATACATATCCTATCAAACGCCGCGTATCGGCCTGATCCACAATGCGCATCAGATTTTTGCGGCTGGGAATCCAGGTGCCCGGATAAACCGCGTCGACCACATCGCGCACAGTCCCGCTGATGGGGGCGCGCACATCAAGCTGTGCCTGCCGTGCCGTTATCGCGGCCAGGCTGGCGCGCAGGCGCAAAACTTCCTGCATCTGGCTGGCAACATCTTCCTGAAGCTCGTTGCTGCTGCGCGACTGGGCCAGCACAATTTCAGCCTCGCGCAACTGCAATTCCAAATCGCGCTGTTTACTGGTCAATTCGGGCGACCGCATGCGCAGCAAAACATCCCCCGCGGCAACGCGCTGTCCTTCGGTGACAAATATCTCGTTAATCAGGCCATTGGCCGGGCTGATAATGTCGGCTTCGGCGGCGGCCTGTAACTGGGCACTTGCGGCAATGGTCGTGCGCCACGGCACCACCAGGGCAAGGACGCCGCCCGCCAACAGGGCCAGCACGATGACATTAGCAACGGTCCAGTGCGCCTGCTTGCGCAATTTCCACCACATTTTAATCTCGTTTACAATTGGCAGCAAAATGAACCACAGAATTTCCACCGCAAACAAAACAATGCCTAACACCTTGAAAAACAGGTGATAAACCACAAGGGCGATGCCTAAAAACAGAAAGAACCGGTAAATCCACACCGCAATGGAATAGGCAATCAACACCCGGCGACGATGCGCTGTCGCGGGTTCAGGGGCGGGCATATCAATGGCGAACAAAAACCGGCGCAGGCACCATTTGGTCATGGCAAAGGCGCGGTTTTGCAAATTGGGGATGCGCAAATAATCCGACAGCAGATAATAACCGTCAAAGCGCATAAGCGGGCTTAAATTGATCAAAAGCGTTGTGATCCAGGTGGCAGAAGCCATGAGAAAAACCGCACTTCTGGCTGGCCCAGCGGGCACAACATGCCACAAAAACGTCGCCACCAGCGCCAGCATCAGCTCCACACGAATACCGGCAGCCGCCACACGCAATTTTTCATGGCGTTTTGTCAATCGCCATGCATCGGATGTATCGGTATATAAAACCGGATACATCACCAAAAACGCCACCCCCATTGTTGGCACCCGGCACCCATAGCGTCGCGCAGTATAGGCATGGCCCAGTTCATGCAAAATCTTGACCGCCGTTAAGGTCACCGCCATCCAGACAAGGCCCTGGAAATTGGCAAAGCCCATAAAGGTTGCCAAAAACGCATCCCATTGGCGAATGGTCATCAAAATGCCCACCACGCCAAGAGCAAGGATGAAAGATGTAACCAGGGGCGAGGCAAAAAAATCGGCCAGCCACTGTGTTTTGGCTAAAAACCGGTCCGGCCGAAACAGCGGAACCCGCACAAACAGATAATTATGAACCAGCCATTTCCAGAAGGGCGGTTTGCCCGCCCGGGCAATTCGGGAAAATTCGGCAATGGCTTCCTGGCCTGCCCGCATCAGCAAACCATTCCCATGCAGGAATGTGATCAGATTGCGAATATCGGCAAAATCGGGGTTCAGGACGGTTTCATTTTCAAGGCGTTGACGCAGCAAAGATGCCTTGCCCACCGACCAGCGATGCAGCATTTCAAACGCAGCATAACCGATGCGGAAATAGCGGTTGCGTACCGGATCATGGATGGTCCAGCCCGGCGCGCCATATTCATCATTTTCAGCGGGCAGCAATTTCAGGTCTTGCCGCAAAGGCGGCAGGGGGAAATCTTCGTCCTTGTCTGTTCCCGGCATGCCCGCAGCGACCGCAACCATCGCCTACCACCCGATTTTCTGACGCAACGCCACCAATGGGCGCCGCAACAAAAACAGCACCAACGGCACCTTGTCGCCCAACAGCTTTGCCGATCCCTTTAAGCCAATCCGCGGCGGTGCTGTGTCCTTGGCAAAACGGGCAATGGCACGATAGGCCAACACCCCCTCGGCCGTTTTAACCGGCTGATAGGATGACAGCTCCAGCGAGGCCGGAATGGAATGAAGCGGATCAACATCCAAAAACAAGCGCACATCAGCACCGGGCGCTAAATTGATCGCATCGGAAACGGGAATAAAAATCGCCAGTTCCGCCTGATCAGGCCGGGCCAGCGACATCACCTGTTCCCCGGTTGACACCGGGCGACCACGCCAACGATTAGGGTCCCCAAACACAGCGATGCCATTAATCGGGGCACGCACCTCCACCTGCGAAAGCTGATAACCCGCATATTGCGCCTGTTCCTTGCGCAGGGCCAACCTTGCCTGGCGCAGGGCAACTTCGGCCCGGCCCTTGGCATCCCCAAAGGCCTGCTGGGAGGCACGGCGCAATTCAGCCTGCGCTTCATCGACCGAACGCAGGGCGACGTCGTAATTGGCGCGCAGTTCGGCATCCTCGAACGAAAACAGGATATCGCCAGCCTTTACTTCGGCATTGGGCCGCACATTAACATCACGGATCACGCCATTAATCGGGGCTGCGACGGGTACCGGATCATGCGCAATCACATCGGCAGGGGCGATCACGCTTTGATGTACCGGCAGGGCAAGAACCGCCAGCGCCGCCACAGCGACGATAATCATCACCGCCTTGCGCAGGCTCGGGCGCGATTTGCGCAGCCGCCTTTCGGATTTTAATAACGCATGCCACGCATGGCCCGCTGTATCTGCCAACTGCTCAAGCAAGACCCGTTCGGGGGCCTGCCACGGGCTTGAGCGCACCAAAATCAACCCGCCCAGTTCCTTTCCGTCCGGGGCTTTCAGGGGCTGCCACAGCACAGTATCAGGCCAAAATTCCTGCCAGTCGCGTTGCAGGTTTTCCGGCAACGGGGCGGCGGACAAAACCTTTGCTTCCGCCAGTCCCTCCTGTTTCGCCAATGCCTTTAAAACCCGTTCAACAAAGCGGATATAAGGGGCATTACGGTCAAGGGTTGGTACATTGGAAACAGAAACCGCCCGAAAAGCAGACATGCCGTTTTGGGCGATCAGAACGGCCTGCTGATAGGCAATTAATCGGCGTGGTTCGCTAACCACCGCAAAACGAAATGATGTCAGATCCGGTGCATGGCGAATGGTACGTTCGATCCCCATCAGCAATGCCCAAGGGGTATCTTGCGGCGTTGCGTTCTCTACCATGTTAAAATCGCGTCTGTTGAAAACCCGGCCCCAGCGTGATCCATCAATGATCCGGCCTGTCATCCATCTGGGCGCGGCCGCTCATACCGGGCAACAGGCCCTTCGTCACGTCATCAAGTGCCGCATAAATTTTGACCGTCTGACTAACTGGATCGATGCGGGCGCCAATCCGCGTGACTTTCGCACGAACATCACGATCGGTTTCATCGATATGGGCCGACACGCCCTGACCAACCTTAAGCCAGGCCAACCAGTGCGAAGGTACAATCAGTTCAAGCTCCAGATCGCCCGATCCGACAATATCAATCAATTGGTCGCCCGGCGTTGCCGTCTGATAAGGCTGGCTTTGCCAATCCACCACCGCCCCGGCATAGGGGGCCGTTATTTTGCAGCGGCTTAAATAAACGTCCTGCAACTTTAACTGGGCTTTGGCACTTTCCATGGCCGCCTGCGCCATCACAACATCCAGCGCCCCAACGGTGCGCAATTCCGCCAGCCGTTTTTGCGCCTTATATTGCGCATCGGCCTGGCGCAAATCAGCCGCAACGGCTGCGCGTTGTGCCCGATAGGCCGAACAGTCAAACACCACCAGAACATCCCCTTTGGCGAAACGGTCGCCAGGGCGCTTTGGCATATCGGCAATGCGGGCCGAAATCTCGGCTGACAATACGGCACGATTACGCGTTGCCACTAGGGCGCGTGCCGATGTCATGTCGCTATCCATGCCCGTGGCGGCGGGCTCATTGCCATAGGACATGTTTCCGCCGGAATGGCCCGTAATGGCCAGGTTCGACGGTGGCAAATCTTCGTAATTACCCTGCTGTTGCGAAAATGCCGTAACGGGCAGCATAAAGCTGCCCGCTATAACAAGGTAAAACACCCGCAAAAACATGCGTGCCGTCAAACGCGGCATCGTAGAGCATGTTGCGCGACAAAAGGCGGAAGTCATTATTGTGCCTGAACCTCGCGCGTGCTCATGGCTGTATCAATCCCTTCGGGGTGTTCTTGCACATCCTTTGAGGCCACAAGCCCACGGGCATCATATTCGCCATTCTGCCATTTCGTCATAACGCCATGAATGGCCTTTGCAACACTCTCAAGCGAATCATCGGCAACATCACTTGGCAAGGGATCAACCCCGATGGATGCAAAAACCTGCCCGTAAGCCGCCTGCAAATCGGCATAGGCCATATCGCGCTGCAACCCGGAAAGCAAAGAACGCACTTCGGCACGGATCGCATCGCTTTCACCAACTGTATTGGCTGAGCGTTGCGCCTGCATGCTATTGACGATCCTATCCTGAACACTGGAAATCTGATCTGCCAGCTGGAAATCATCCAGCGCGTGATTAAAGCGCAATTGCGCAATATTGACCTGACTGATCACCGCCATGCTCAGCGCCAGGCTGCGTACTTTGGAAAGTTCAATCTGGGTGTCGGCCAGTTTCATATTGGCCGGGGCCTTGAACACCTGCATCAGGTTCCAAGACAGGTTCAACGCTCCGTCATACCAGCGCGAATTCACCTTGTAGCTATCCGTGGTGTGATTGATCCCGGCAGAGAAGTTAAGGCCTGGCACCATCTGGATCAGCGCGATTTTTGAATCTCTCTGATTTATGCGCAGCTGATAGGCCTCTGATCGCAATTCAGACCGGTTATGCAGGGCTTCAAGCTCAAGCTGGTCCGACGTCATGGCGATAGACGGCAAAGAATGCTTATCCGTGCTGCTATCAACCAGGGTAAATTCGCTATCGGGATGAATATTCATCAAAACGGCGAGTTCGGTCCGCGCCTCGATCAATTGTCGGCGGCGTGCTTCAAGCTCGCGCAACGTCACCAGCAGGTCTTCCTGATAGCTCAGCGCGCCAAGTTGACCGCCCAGCCCTTCCTCAACCTGCTTTTGCGAACGGCCCAATGCACCGCGTACTTTTTCAAGAACGCTGTCAAAACTTTTGAGCGCCCGATCCGCCGCAACCGCCCGCCAATAGGCCCCGCGCGTTTGATTAACCACACTATGGATCACCTGCCGGCGACGCTCGGACACAATCAGGGCCATGTCGGCCTGTTGGTGCGCGCGCATATAACCAATGGCAAAATCCAGCACATTCCAGCTTACCGATAGATCAGACCGACGAATAGAGCGGTCCGAACTCACGGATGTGGATGTTTTTTGCTCGTTATAGGTGCTGTCGCGGTTATTTCGCGTGGTCCAGCCGGTTTTGGCAACCACATCGGGCAACAAATTGACATTGGCAACATCAAGCTGCCCCATCGACACGGCCTCTTCCATCAGCTTCAAGCGATGATCAAGGTTATATTTCAACGCCCGTGCGATGGCATCATCCAGGCTGATCGGCCCGTCTATTTTTTCCTGATTGGCAAACAAACGGCTTAAATCCGCCTGCACCCGGCTATCGTTTTCAGCTTGTGTCAGGGGTTCTGGCTTCACAGCACACCCCGCCAACACCAACATCCCCATCGCAGCGAATGGAACCGTATATTTGCTCATGCCGCGTCCGTTTCTTTTCACAGAACTGCTAAACAATTCCGAACTCCCTTTTTTCCACCTGCCTTACCTGGCGGGTGGCCCCAAAACAAATCGTTCAAATGCTGTCAGCAAAAACCAAAACCGGCCACCGGCCTGTTACGCTGCTGGCGCATCAAACTCCGACAAGGCCTTTGTCAAAGCATCCGCGTGTCGTTCCACAGCATTGCCAGCGCCCGAAAGCTGACCCGTGAAATCAAACTGATTGGCAAATCCCCCCATCGCCACATCAAACAATGAAGGAACAGACGGCATCAAAGCCCCTTGGACATTGTCATTGTCTGATGGCGGAACATCCCCTTGTCCATCCGGATTATCGGGTGATGAATCCCCTGCCCCCTCACTATTTCCATCATTACTTTCGGGTGCAGCTGCCGGTGCGGGCTCACCCCCCAGGGCGCCGGGCGCTCCACGCTCCTCACCGCCGCTCAGCGGGCCTTGTGGCCCCTCACCCTCAGCACCATTCAGGTTTGGTACGGCATTACCGCCTGTTGCAGCACCACCAAAGGAATTACCCCCTGTTGTACCAAAACCGCCGCCGAAACCGCCGCCCAGGCCACCGCCAAAACCACCGGCACCCAGACCACCACCGGCACCGCCGCCAAAGCCACCAGCACCTAGACCGTTAACCGTGCCTGAACCACCGTCAATACCGAGGCCCGCCGAAGATTGCTGCAAACTTGCACTGACAGGCGTCCCACTATTATCGAGCGCACTGGTACTTCCCAACTGCCCGGTCACAGGTTGAGAAACCTCACCCCCATTCCGCGCTCCAAGCCCCAATACCGAACTTACCGGCGTACCAGAATCACCCAGATCCCCCATGTCAGGCGAGCCTGGAGCAGGCTGAAGAGGGGCTGGGGGAGAATCAGGGACAGGAGGAGCAGGTTCTGGTGATGTCACAACAATCACACCCTGCTCAACACGAATGATAAAATCGCTACTGGCCGTCAAATGCGCCGATGCATCTTCGGTCGCAGTAATCCTAACGGCAATGTCACCAACCAAACTTCCGGGAACGTCACCGCTAAAGGTAACATTTGTGCCCGTCACACTATAACGAAGCCACGATGGTAAAGGTGATCCATCCGCCAATGTCGCGGTAAAGGAAAGGTTATCCCCATCCACATCGCCAAAGCCCGCGACCGACACCGTGTAATTCAGCGTATCACCATTTTCGACACTCACACCCGGCAAACTGCCTGGTGCCGTCGGCGCATCATTCACATCGCTGACAGCCATGCTGGCCGTAGCATCCCCGGAGGAAAAGGCCGTGGTGCCGCCGGATGTTGACGTATCGGCTGTATTGATAACCGAGTTTGTCGAGGCGGTGCCGCTGGTGGTATCCCATGCCTTAAACGACAAGGTTGCCGTTTCACCATTCTTCCCATCGGGCACATACCGGACCTGGCTTGATGAACTCAGCAAAACCGCCGCACTGCCCGACGCACTACCAATATCGTTCCAGTTCGTGCCATCAATTGAATATTGCCACTTACCATTTCCAGTCAGCCCGGTAATCGCAAGACCCGACGACGCACCGCTATCCACATCGGCATAACCGGCAGAGGTCAAAATCTCGCTCACCGTCTTGCCAGTCGATGTCGTATCTTCGTCCGTGCCGGTCAGGGTGAATGTGGCAGCATCGGCAATCGTCGGTGCATCATTAATGCCGCTTACCACGATACTGGCCGCAGCAGAACTGCTCGAAAAGGCCGTACTGCCGCCCGAGATCGATGTATCAGCCGTATGGACCGTACCAGTCGTCGAGGCCGTTCCGCTCGTCGTATCCCATGCCTTGAACGACAATGTTGCCGTTTCGCCATTATCCCCATCGGGCACATAGCGCACCTGGCTTGAGGCACTCAGCAGAACCGCCGCATTGCCCGAGGCGGAACCAACATTCGTCCAATTCGTGCCATCGGTGGAATATTGCCATGTGCCCTTCCCGGTCAGCCCGGTAATCGCAAGACCAGACGACGCACCACTATCCACATCAGCGTAACCCGCGGAAGTCAGCATCGACGAAACGCTGGTCCCCGACGAGGTTGTGGCTTCATCCGTCGCCGACAAACTCACCGTTGATCCATTGGTCACCGTGGGCGCATCATTAACCGGACTTACCGTAATAGAAGCCGTATCAGTTGCATTGGAAAAGGCAGAAATATCGCCTGTTGTTGCCACGGAAACCTTGTCGCCCGCACTGTTCCCCCCTGTCTGATCCCAGGCATGATAGCTGATCGAAGCTGTGGTAGCATTTTCACCATCGGGCACGAACCGCACTTTGTCCGTCGCGCGCAACAACAGGGCCTGACTTTGCGAAACGGTTCCCACATCCGTCCAGTCTGCACCGCCATTAAGCGAATATTGCCATTTGCCATTGCCACTGACCAGATCATAAAGCGCGATCCCTTCCAGCGCACCCGGATCAGCATCGCTCACCGACGACCCAAGGATGCTGGAAACCGTCTGCCCGCTATTTGTCGTGGCATCTTCGCTAATGCCCGTCAGAGTGGGCGAACCCGCCGTCAGAACAGGCGCATCATTGGGATCGGTCGCATCAATATTGATCGTGCCAACCTTGGCGTTCGTCGTGCTATCGGCAGCCTTGACGGTAACCGTGGCAATATTATCACCCGATTGACCACTTGCCGTCGTATATTTGATGTTGGATGCCGTATCAAGATACGTGTTGATGTCAGCGACAGTGCCCGAAAGCGTGATTTCGGTATCGCTGACTTTGGTGGCGGTAACACCATTGCCAATCGATGATCCATTGGCTGGTGTTGAAAACGTTCCAGCCGACAGGGTCAGCGTGACCGTCAGAGACGTGCTGTCAACATCGGCAAATTCGAGCCCGGAGAGATCAAGATTGCTTTCAACGTCGGTATAGACGCTCGGATCACTACTTGGCAGCGTCGCGGTTGGTGCGTCATCGACGTCACTCACCGTTATGCTTGCCGTGTCGGTTACGATTGAAAAGGCGCTATCATTGCCCGTCGTTGCCACGGAAACCTTATCGCCCGCACTGTCCCCGCCGGTCTGATCCCAGGCGTGATAGCTGATCGAGGCAGAGGTCCCCTTTTCGCCATTGGGTACAAACCGCACTTTGTCATTCGCACGCAGCAATAATGCCTGGCTTTGCGAAACGGTTCCCACATCCGTCCAGTCTGCGCCGCCATTAAGAGAATATTGCCATTTGCCATTACCTGCGGCCAAATCATAAAGCGCAATTCCTTCTTGCGCCCCACTATCGTCATCATTCACCGAAGAACCAAGGATGTCGGCCACCGTCTGGCCGGCATTGCTGGTTGCGTCCTCGGAAATACCCGTCAAGGTAGGCGTGTCCGCTGTCAGAACAGGCGCATCATTCACGGCCGTTACCGAAACCTCTTTGGTGGCCGTGTTGCTATCATCCGTGCCATCATTGACGGTAATGGAAATGGTGCGGGTTGCTTCGCTGGGCGCATCAGACTTGTTGGCATAAGTGACAGAGCGAATGGCCGACTGCCATTCTGCGACTGTTGCCGTACTTCCAGAAGAAGTCAGCGTCAGAAGCCCGGTGGCACGCTCATAGATACCACTGATATTGCCGAATGAGCCATCGTTTGTGAAAGCAAGGACATCCTGGTCGCTTGCAAAATTACCGGTGATCTCAATCCTCGCACTGGCCAATTTCGAATTGTCGGAATCAGTAACTGTAAAGTCGCCATCAATAACCGTTCCGGTACCTTTTTCGGTATAGGCGGTTGTACCGCCAGATGTGGTCGCGACGGGGGCATAGTTGCTCGGCCCAGCTTCAGCAGGCACGAAAGATACGTCGTCGAGTTGAATATCTTTGGCGAGATTGTAGTCAGGCGTCGTATCACCTTCAAAAGAGATCTTGAAAGAAGTTATCGAGATTGCCTGATTTTCAGAACTGAGCGTAAAAGTGCCAAAATAACCGCTACTTCCTCTTAAACCCGTTTCCGTAAAGGCCAATCCACTATCGGAGTACCCCTTAACAGTCAAAGATCCTTCGGGGTCTGCGCCAAAAACCAATGAATAAAAATAAAACGACTGAAGGCCATAATTTCCGCTTCCAGAAAGAGACACCGTCACGGACTGGTTTCTATCCGTTCCAGGGTCAGTGCCTTCGAAAAACGCTGGCACATGCAACCATGCTTGATTGTCACTGACATATGCTTCTGTCGCACTACCGTTTACCGTAATTGTATGACCGTTGATCGTTTGGGTAACGGGTCCATCTTCGGTCCCGTCCCCAGAAATGGAACCGGAAGAGAAATCAAAAGCAATCCCGGTCGCCAGAACCCCGGAAAAATCGTTCATCGCGCGGGAGGATAATGGCACCTGGGCCTCGATATCGCCGGTGGCAATTTCCAGATCCCAGTCCCCGCCCCGGTCACTGGCGCCGGTCACATCATCCGATGCGGCAATATCGGTGCCGGTTACGGCGGCCAGGGCATCGATAAAGGCCTGACCATCGCCGCCCTCGCCCACCTCGCAGCCATATAACAGAATATCACCCTGATCCGACAGGGCCTGGCCGATTGTGGCAAGGGCATCGTTATAGGCTGCCAGCGTGTCGGCATTCAGCACATCGGTGCCAAGCAGGATGGTACCCTTATCCCCATGCGAGAGAATATGCAGGGCATCAATACCGGTTTCACCCTTCAATGCGGCAACGAGCTGATCGATCCCGCCCTGGGAACCATCAATCAGGATTGTTTCGGTGCCCGGTGCCAGATCGCTCACCAGATCCTGCCAGCCGGAAACCGAGCTATCGACAACGATCACCTCGCGGCGTGTGGCGGGTTCTGCGCCCGCAGGGGCAGGTGTATCGGACGTGCTGGTATCGACCGGGCTGGTATCGGCATGATGTTCGGCACTGCCCTGGCTGTCTTGCGCATGTGCGGCATCGGCCTCCGCCTGTGCCTGAGCATCGCTGGCGGCTTCGGCACCAGTTGCGGCACCGGCGGCATCAAACATGAAGCGGGGCTCAAGCGCGATGGGCGTGATGGCGGAGAAACCCTTCCCCGTGTGGCTTTTTTTTGCCTGCTGCATCGTCACATTCATGCCCCAACCCCATTTGCTACGGTAGCGTGCATATCTACCAGAATCTATACCTTTACCGATACTAACAGAAAGAATTCAGAAACAACAACCACATCAAGCACAGGTTGTATCTCTTCATATAAAATTTTTTTAATAAATAAAATAAAACAAATACTTAAGAAAATTTTCAATCAGGAAATATCTGAACTTGTCAGGATTGCGACGTCGTTTGTGCCAGTTTTTTTGCCAGTGCGGCGGAATCCAGACTGGAAGATTTGGCGACAATCACATGTGCCGCACTGCCGCTGCTGTCGCGCCAGAAATCCATATCCCCGAATTTTTTAAACAGGTCCGGGGGCAAAACTGTTTTGCGGGCCTCGAACGACACCTTTGGCCGCACCTTGTGCAGCCCGGCAACGCCAAGCGCATCATCAAACCGGGGCGCATCATATTCAACATTGTCAAAATCGTGCCCGTCATACCAGGGCTCGTCGATAAACTGATAAATCAGCCGCAGGGCTTTTTCGGGTGATTTCGCCAGGATTTCATAATCCACAACCAGAAGATTCCCCGCCTGCTCGCCATAAAATGCTTCTTTCAGCGCCGTCCAGGGATAGCCGACCAAGCGATTGTGACGGGCAAGGCTCTCGGTTCGGCTATACACCGATCCACGTTCGTCATCACCGCCAAAAAGCCGGGTATTTTCATAGGGGTTACGCCGGAACAGCCGCTCAAGACTGTCGAGTATCCACGGCAGGTCCCGCACACAGGCAATGACTTTGGCCCCCGGGAAAAGATCGGCAATCAGGGGCATTTTTGCACACCACGACCGATTAGTATCAAAAAACACCTCGCGATCGGTGGTGGTGCGGCAAAAAGCATCGGCAACGGCGCGCAAAATTTCCGGGCGCTGGCGAGGTTCCATTAACAGGGACGCTTCGTTCCCCGCGCTCATGACATTCAGATTGGCGGCCACTAACGGCGCCAGGGCACTTGACATTGCGGCGTGGAAACGCGGGTTCTGGCGCAACAGGGCCGCAAGCAGCGTGGAACCGGAGCGGGGCAAACCCGAAATAAAATGCAACTTTGAAGATGGCATTAAGCGACCTCGCCTCGCACAGTATAGCCAAGTGAACAACCTGACAAATTGAACACAAACAATCCGTTACGCACCTGTGCAGCATCGTATTCCATGCCAGATCAATTAACGGCGCAAATGGTATAGACAACAAATACGTGAGTAAACGGCAAAATTAAACTTAAAATTTAGATGCTGCGACATTCATCTTCCAAAGCGAAAGAACGGGGCACTGCACTTTCCGGTGCCCAAAGTCATCAGCCAGGCAAAACGAAATGCTGCAAACCAGATAGAAGGTTCTTTTCAAAATCACACAAACCGTCTTGCCCTATGCAACCAGAGCGGCAACCCAAGATAGCCTGCCCTGTTTGCCCCGACATTCGGCTTTTGCGAACACACAACGGCGCACAGCCCCGCAAATTCTTTTGGTTGATAAACATAATAGTTTGCTTCTTTAAAGTATAATTTATATATAATTTCTCCCTAAAAGAAAATATTAAACATCCATCATCAATCGCAGGGAGAAATATCATATGCTGGATCACAGAAGACTTAAACTTTTTGGCAATATCGTTGCCGGAGCAAGCGCAATATTCGTCCTGGCATCTCAGCCCAAACCCGCCCTGGCATGCAACGACGAAGAATATATGGGCAGCATTTGCTGGACTGTTGGCTCCAAATGCCCCGAAAAATACATGCCCGCCGACGGTCGCTCGCTTCAAGTCGGCGCACATACGCCGTTATTTAATATTATCGGATATAAATATGGCGGCAGTGATTTCACATTTAACCTGCCCAACCTGATGGGGCGCGAACCTGTCGGCATCGGAACCGGCCCCGGGCTGACACCAATACGCGCCGGAACCCCCGTTAACGGATCGGAGAGCCGGTTAATCTCGCAAGACCAGCTACCGCAACATGACCACGGCGTTCCAATCACGGCAAGCCAGGGCATTGATGTTAAAGTTCAGTCAGGCGCAGGCAATGAACGGAGCCCGGCCACGCATGTTTTAGCGGCACCACAAAGATCAAACGTCAACCTCTATGACAAAACCAGCGATGGTGAAATGGCACCGGGTATTATAGCGGCAAATATTGCCGGACAAACTGTAACAACCAGCATGACCCCGGCTTCCCCGCAAACAAAAATTTCAGTCCTCGGCCCGCAACTGGGTTTACTGGCCTGTATAAATGTACATGGAAAATATGAAGAACAAGAATAGTATTCAACTATAAATTGATATTATCTTTATATTTCGTCCGGGGAAAACCACATGACAGATTTCAAAAAGATTACTTTGGCAACAGCTGCTGTCGCCTCGTCATTACTGCTCTTCACATCAAACAAGGCCAGCGCCAGTTGCTCTGCCGATGCCTTCATTGGCTCAATATGCTGGACGGCAACCCCCAAATGCCCCCCCAATTATCTCGCGGCAAACGGCGCCACCTTTCCCGTATCGTTCAATCAGGCACTCTATGCGTTCATTGGAAATACATTTGGCGGTTCGGGTGGCAATTTCAGGCTTCCTGACCTTCGGGGACGAAGCGTGGTTGGCGCGACTTCCGAAGCAGGCGGGATAAAATCAGGCGACAAACGCGGCGAAAGCAACACCGTGATGACGCTTCAGAATATGCCAGCGCATTTCCATACATTTGATCCGTCGAAATTCCAGTTATCGGGCACACTCAAAGCCAACTTATCCAGTAGTACATCCAACAGCCCGGCAGATGGCTATCCTGCTGTCGCGTCTTCAGGTGTTATTGAAGCCTACTCTGACAAAACGCCTGATGAAACAATGACAAGCGGCATCATTACCGGAAACCTGGAAGGCGTATCGGGGGTAACAACCCCGGCAGGTTCGGCCACCCCCATCCATATCACAGCGCCCCGCATTGGCCTGACGGCCTGTATTGCAAGCGAAGGGCAGTTCCCCAAAGAACGTTAAGAAAAATATATGCAATGCCGCACAAAAACACTGGCTGGCAAGGAAATGAATGATGACAACATCTTTGAAACAAATCAGTCCCGCAGCATGTTTATCCGCCTTTTCGATATTCCTGCTTGCGGTCACGACCATCCCCGGGGAAAGCAAGGCGTCCGGATGTCCGACTGACCATGCGGGGGCGTATATTGGGTCTGTCTGCTGGACTGCGGCCAATCATTGCCCGCATAATACAATGCTCGCAGATGGCCGTATTTTAAGCATTGAAAATAATAAGCCTTTATACGGAGCCATAAGCAACCGGTTCGGAGGAAATGGGACAACAACTTTCGCTTTGCCGGATTTGCGCGGGCGCACCATTGCCGGAACCGGAAAAGGAGAAAACATTCCACCTGTTGCCCTGGGTCAATCCTATGGCGCGGAATCAGTCACTCTGACAGCCGACAACCTGCCGCCCCATACACATCTTTGGAAACTGGGTACAGCCGAGATTACGGGCACCTTAAAAGTAACCACAACCGAGGGAAATTCGACCTCCCCGGATAATCGTGTTCCCGCAGCCAGGCCGTCCAATGGCACAATTCGAAAACAAATGCCCCTTTATGGCGCATCTCCTGACGCGCGACTTGGCGAGAATGCGGCGACCGTTTTGAGTGATCCTGAAACAGCCCGAACGGATAAAACCGGGCAAGCCACCCCGGGCGCAATCCCCATACGCCCGTCGCAGGAACCGCTTTTGGCGTGCATCATTACCGTTGGCATTCTTCAATAGTCAGCAAAACCGCCCTTCCCCGCAAAAGGCACAAGCATTTGACATGTGCCTTTTGCGGACATTGCGTCATTGCGCCAGTCAACATTGGTTTTGCCACGCACCTTCATCCGCATGCACGCTGTTTTTGTATGGTAAAAGCCCAAAGCAACATCTGCTATTTCTCTGTCGCATGACGCCAGATCTTCCCAGGATCGAACAAAACCCTTGTTTACTTAAAATCCTGGATGACTTTAAAGGCATGACTGTCGCCCGGCCCAAAAACGGGCTGGCTTCCCCCGCCCGACGACAATGACGTCAATCCTGGACTGAAGTTTATCTGCAATATTTTTCACAAAATCATCTCCCGTCCGTCAAGAGTGTGACAGGCCCGGATAACGGCGCCTGAAATTTCAGGGCTTTGCGTCACGCCACCATTTTATCTTGGGACACACCATTGCACGGGAGAAGGGAACAGATGCGACGTAACATTTTTGGCTGTATCGTTGCGGGGACAGCCGCGATAACAGCGCTAACATTTCGGCCTGATACGGCCGAGGCATGTAATGTAGATGGTTATATTGGCAGCATTTGCTGGACCGCCATCCCTTATTGTCCCGAAGGATATTTGCCTGCCGATGGTCGCCTGCTTCCAATCAACCAATATCAGGGGTTGTATGCTGTAATCATGGAAACGTATGGCAAGAACAATTCCCGTGGTGAGTTTAATCTCCCCGATATGACAGGGCGCGAACCTGTTGGCACCGGAACCGGACAGGGGCTTACGCCAATAAACGCTGGCTACCCCGTTGGCGGGCCGGAACAACACCGCATAACGGCATATCAGCTTCCTGCGCATGACCACGGCGTCACCATTGCTGTCGAATCAGGTGTTGATGTTAAAGTTCAGGCCGGTGCAGGCAGCGAAAAAACCCCGGCGGGAAATGTTCTTGCTGCGCCGGAAATATCGAGCACCAACCTTTATTCCGACACGGCAGATGGCGACATGGCACCAGGCGTTGTAACCGCAAATATTGCAGGACAAACAGTACCGACCGCGGCAACCCCAACAAGTTCTCAAACACGGATTTCAATCGTTGGTCCGCAACTCGGGATGCTTGCCTGCATTAATTACGATGGCATATATCCAACCAGAGGTTAACCAGCATCGCAGATGCCGATCCTGTTTTGATGTTTCGTCCAGGAAAAAACCAATGACCCATTTTAAGAAAATTGTTCTGGCTGCTGCGGTTGCAGCCTCGTCGTCGCTGCTTGTCGCGCCACAGCAGGCAAGTGCCAGTTGCTCGTCCCAGCCCATGCTCGGCGGGATATGCTGGATGGCCAGCAACTATTGCCCACAAGAGTATGCGGAGGCAAACGGGCAAGAATTACAACAAGCAACCAACCGGGCGCTTTATGCCCTTCTTCAAACGACATATGGCGGTACAGCACAAACCTTTCGACTTCCCGATCTTAGGGGACGCAGTGTCGTCGGCCTGGATTATTACAGCGACAGCCAGATAAGACGAGGCGACATGCGTGGTGGCGCCACCACAACCATGACCTTGCAAGATATGCCCGCTCACTCACATATGATTGACCCATCCAAATTCAAACTATCGGGCACGCTAAAGGCCAACATATCGGGTGCCACGTCCAACAGCCCGGCGGGCGGATACCCTGGCGTCGCTTCCATCGGTGCGACACAGGCCTATTCTGATAACAGCCCGACTGCGAATATGAAGGAGAGTATTGTGACCGGCAATTTAACCGGGAAATCCGGTGTGACAGCGGCAACAGGCGCGTACACCCCGATCAATATTACAGCCCCCCGTATTGGCCTGACCCCCTGTATCGCGATCAAGGGCGCCTTTCCACCAAGAGGTTAGTTGGTGCGAGGATTTGTTCAATGTTGCTCCGAAAAGCGGGCTGACAAGGAAATCAAAGATGAAAATATCCCTGAAACACTTTGGTCGGGCAGGATGCTTATCTGCTCTTACGGTATTTGCGCTGGCTTTTGCGGGTGTTCCAAATGGGGCCAAAGCATCAGAATGTGCACAAGATAGCTATATCGGTTCTGTCTGCTGGACCGCGGCAACTTATTGCCCTCCCGGTTTTATTCGCGCGAATGGTGTTATGCTTGAGATTGCAGGCAATGAAGCTTTGTACGCTTTAATAGGCACCCGATTTGGCGGCAACGGGGTATCAACTTTTGCCGTGCCTAATGTGCAAGGACGCACGATCGCCGGGGCCGGACAGGTAGGAACCATTCCTCAGGTTGCCCTAGGCCAACAATACGGTAAAGAAACAGTAATCCTTACAGCCAACAACCTGCCCGCCCATACCCATAACTGGAAACTTGGCCAGAGCCAAATCACCGGCACCTTAAAAGGGACCACCGCAGAAGGCAATTCCATCTCCCCCGAAAATCGCGTTCCCGCAGCAAGACCGTCAACCGGCCCCGCAAGGAAACAAATGCCGATTTACGGCACATCAACAAATGCGAGCCTTAACAGTGAAGCGGCCACCGTTTCCACCGACCCTGCAACAAGCAGAACAGAGAAAACCGGGCAAACAAGCCCCCAAGCCATCTCCCTGCGCCCTCTTCAGCAACCCCTTCTGGCTTGCATTAAGAAAGCAGGTCAGTTTCCGGTACCTCAAAAATAATCCGTAAAACCGGGGGAATGCCCCCTCCTAAAGAAACATGCATCCGGCGGGTCCCTTTACGGGGACCTGCCCCGCAGGATCAAGGCTGTGTTGCGTTTGCACAACAGCATTGATCAGCCTTCGCGCTTTTGTTGCTCGGTGAATTTACGAAACACCGCCAGGGTTTCTGCGCTGACATGATGCTCGATACCTTCGGCATCAAATTCGGCAATCTGGGCATCGAGGCCAAGGGCGATCAGGAAATCATAAACGATTTTATGGCGTTCACGGCATTTATCGGCCAGTTCCTGTCCCGCTTCGGTCAGGAAGATCGAACGATAGGGGCGGCTGGAGACAAAACCGTCACGTTCCAGCCGTTTGATGGTGTTGTTCACCGTTGCCGGGGTCACGCCAAAACGTTCTGCCAAGGATACAGCACGGGCCTCGCCTTCCTCGACGATCAAATCGGCAATCATTTCCACATAATCTTCGGTGACTTCACGCGCATGCGCATCGCGAAGCCTGGCAAAGGTTTCTGCGTGATTTTCCTTGCTTGGAAGCTCCGCCCCGCCGGCCATTCCCGTCTCCCGCTTTTGAACGACTATTTGTCATATCAATTTCAAAAGCAAAAATCAATTTAGCACAGGCTAACTTTTTGTACCGCTTCAAAACCATCCCCGGCCAGGCACCTTCCGTCATGATCAGGCATTGATCACGCTCAAGCTGCCGGTCCTTGCGGAAATGCCGATGCCAATGGCAGTAGGCCGCCTGTTGACCTCACCATTAAGCCATTTTCCCCCAAGCGGGGCCATTGTGGGGCGGCAAACCCGTGCCACCTTTATCCTCGCCGTGGGGCGGCACCAACAAGCGCACATGAATCCCAACAGCCCCATAAGGCGCGAGATCATCGCCATGCAGGCGCAAACGGCGCATATCGGGGCGAAGGTCCGTCACACGGCCAACTGTCAATTCCCGGAAATTGGGAAGCTGGCCATTTTTGGCGCGCCACTGTCTCGCGCCCTGCCAGCGGCACGTCAAATCCGCCCCCGGCACACGCTGCTCGATCATGGTGATAATATTGGTCTGAAGCTGGCTGACCCCGGTATCGTTTGCCGCTGCCACCGCAATATGGAGCTTGTTCTCACCTGGCCCCAGCCACAACGTGCCGGGCCCGGCCGAGCCCGGCCGTAATCAGGCAGCTTCCTCCTCACCCTGCACATCACAATCATGTTCGCGATAAAATCCACTTAGCCGGTCACGTGCAGCTGCCGGGACGGGCACGATAACCTGTGTCGTTGCATGAAGCAGATGGGATGTCATGACATTATCTATTTGTTGGAAACAGGAATATCCTTTTGTTAAAAATGAAAATTATTCTCAAAACTTTTATACCCATAGGGGTCGATATTGTTTTTTTCTCCCCGATAAAATGCGCTATTCCATGACATCAAACTCAAATGATTTGATGGAAATACCATGACCCGTCCCGAAAAGATCCGCCGTCTGCGCCCCCAAGCCCTGGCCACCATGATGGAATGGGCCGCGAAAGAAGGCTGGAACCCCGGAGAGGACGACGGCGCGATCTTTTCAGCCACCGATCCGGAAGGATTTTGGGGCCTGTTTGACAAAAAGGGCCTTGCCGCAACCCTGTCCCTTGTGACTTACAGCGCCGATTTTGCCTTTATCGGGTTTTATATGTGCCGCCCGGACCGGCGCGGCGAGGGGTTGGGCCTGCATCTGTGGAATGGTGTGCTGGCCGATGCCGTCGCCCAGACCATTGGCCTGGACGGCGTTGTGGAACAGCAGGACAACTATGCCAAATCGGGCTTTGTCCTGGCACACCGTAATATCCGCATGGCGGGCATCCTGCCAAACCCGGCGGATTTCACCGCGCCAGATGATTTATACGAACTGCAAATCAACGATATCGCCATTGCCGATGCCTATGAGCAAAGCCTGCATCTGTTTGGCGAATCGCGACTTTCTTTCTTAAAGGGCTGGATTGGCAGCGAAAAACACACCGCCCTGGCCCTGTATGGCCCAATGGGCATTCGCGGTTATGGCGTGATCCGCCCCTGCCAGGACGGACATAAAATTGGCCCGCTTTTTGCCGAAAATGATGCCGATGCCAATTGCCTGTTTCAGGCCCTGCTGGCCCGGCGTGAAACAGGCCAGGACCGCCCGGTTTACCTTGATATTCCCGAACCCAACACAGAAGCCGTCGCCCTTGCCGCCCGCTATGATATGAAACCGGTTTTTGAAACGGCACGGATGTATCGCGGGACCGATCCAAAACTTGATCTTACCCGTATTTTCGGCATTACCAGTTTCGAGCTGGGGTAATCCCGGCGGGCTCTTTTCTTGCAATTGCAAACCGGATCACACAATCTGAAATATGCCTTTTAAGGGATATCTCGTCCTCAAATGAGGATATTGGAAGATATGCTGCTGGGGCACACTGCAGGCGGGTAATAAAGTTGGTTCGACTATGGAAATTGCGTGACACGTCACCAATTACTTGTATATCGGCGTCGGACCGTCCCGTTTGATCTGGTAAACCACAACAGATAGCAGTCATATAGAATGGATATTGCAACACTCATTGGAATTATTGCCGGAATGGCCGTCATTGTCGGCGCCATTTTTATGGGTGGCAGCCTTGGTGCATTTGTCGATGTGCCGTCGATTATGGTGGTTTTTGGTGGCACGATCGCGGCGACGCTGATCAAGTTCCCGATGCGCGATGTCATGAAATCCATGAAGACCGGCATTGGCATCGCTTTTAAAAACCCGAAAGAAGACCCGCAATCCATTTATGACAAGGCAATGGAGCTTTCGGCGCTGGTGCGTAAAAACGGCCTTTTGGGCCTGGAAAGTGTCGAGATTGAAAACGACGTCATGAAACGCGGTATCCGCATGTGTGTTGACGGGCATAGCGGCGAGGTTGTTCGCAGCTCCGTCTCCGCCGAAGTGGCCAAATCGATCCAGCGTGACGAACTCGGCGAATTGATGTTTCGCGGCATTGGCGAAACCGCCCCGGCCTTTGGCATGATCGGCACCCTGGTTGGTCTGGTGCAGATGCTGGCAAACCTGTCTGACCCGGCCGCGATTGGCCCGGCAATGGCCATTGCCATGCTGACCACCTTTTACGGTGCCGTGCTGGCAAACCTGATTGCCATTCCCATCGCCGACAAACTGGCCCTGAAGGTTGAACAATTACGCAATACCAAGGAACTGATTGTTGAATCGGTGGTGCAAATCCAGGCCAGCCAAAGCCCGCTTGTAATGAAGGAAATCCTTGGCCCCTATCTTCCGGGGGGTATCCCGGCCGATACCGAAGGGGAAGAAGGCGCATAATCGTCTAACAACAAACACCTCCTGCAGATCTGTTTTTTTCACAAACCCGGATAATCTTGTCTCATGGCCAATAAACCCGCAGCAGGCGCACCCGCATGGATGGCGACATTTGCCGACCTTATGTCGCTGTTGCTCGTGCTGTTTGTATTGCTGCTGACATTTGCCGAAATGGATGTGGTGAAATACAAGGCCATTGCCGGTTCTGTCAAAGCCGCCTTCGGCTTTGCCAAGGATGACCAGCTTGCCGGGGTGATTGAAATGGACGGCTCGCTGCTGGGCAAGGCGATCAAAAACCCCTCGCCCGACACGCCGCGCGTTATTACCGAATTGCCACCGGTCCAAACCCCCAAAGTCGAAATCGAAAAAACCGATACCGGCAAGGAACAGGCGGAAAAGCTGGAAGATACACTGGGCACGGTTCTGAAACGTATGGGCATGGACAAAGAGGTTGGGATTGAGCGCACGGGCGACGAAGTCGTCATGCGCTTTCCCGACGAAATCGCCTTTCCATCCGGTTCCTCGCAAATGACTGAAAGTTTCGGGGCCATTCTGGACCGGGTTTTACCAGTGATCGAACAAACCGAAGGCACCGTGATTGTTGCGGGTCATACCGACAATATTCCGCTTTCGCCCGCGTCACGTTTCCAGTCCAACTGGGATTTGTCCGCCTCGCGCGCGACAGCCGTCCTGCACTGGATCATCAACAAGGATCATATGGACCCGGCCCGCATGATCCTGCAGGGATTTGGCGACAGCCGCCCGATTGCCGATAACGGCACCCCCGAAGGCCGCGCCAAAAACCGCCGTGTGGAATTAACCATCATTCTGGAAAACCCCGATGCCGCCGCCAAACCGGGCAATAGTCCGGCAACAGGCGCGCCCGCCGAGGGAACCGCACAGCCTGGGCGCCCGACAATACAGCCAGAAGAAAACCCGCGCGCCGGGACCGGTTTTATCCGCCGGGCACGGCCGTAATTTTCCGCAACATTATCCGCGACATTAAAAGCCGCCGCTGAAAAATAGATTGTGCTTGCCCCTGCACAAATCGGTATATATTACCATATTCAATGGTATAGTTTTCACCCAGGATATGCTGCGTCAAAATGTCTTCGATATCGGATTTGTCCATTCTTTATGCCGATTACAGCCCCAAGGCCGCCAGCCTTGTGCGCGAAGCCTTGCAGCCGCTTAATATCGGTGCCTTTTATACCAGTGGAACCCAGGAAGAAACGCTGGCAATGGCGCATCGCTATCGTCCGCGTCTGGTGATGGTCAGCCTGCAACTTGACGGATATCAGGGCATCAAGACAATTGGCTATCTGCGCGCCCTGTCACGCAATAACGACCCCTATTTCAATCAGGTGCCTGTGCTACTGGGGGCAAAGTCGCTCAGCCGTGAAGCCATGCGCCACGCCGTTGCGGTTGGCATAGAGGGGGTATTTCGCCAGCCTGTCAATCCTGACCGGTTAAACCGCATCGTCAATACGGTTGTCTCAACGCCGCGCCGCTTTGTGCTGAATGGCGATTATTTTGGTCCCTCGCCGCAAAAAACAACCGAGATAGACCAACGTTCCCCATCCACCCCGACACCCGATGCCGCCGATGCAGCCAACACCGCGGACAACCAGGCCCAAATCGCCGAAGAGGCAACCGAGGCCCCGGAAAACGCGGATGTGCCGGTTTTGCGCGGCCCCCGGCAATCCAATGCCGGCATCACGCTGCGCCCGGCACGCACAAAGGCCCCCATTTCACGGATGCCCGCGAACAAGGGGCGCGCCATCAGCGCCTCGGGCTCGTCCCTGCCCCGTCCTGCGGCCAAGGGGGATAAATCGGTATCGCGCCTGGCCCTGTCAGACGAGGATCTGGTCGCACCGGCCTTAAAAAGGCCCCAACCCCAAACGCTTGATGCCAGTGACCTTGTCCGTTCCAATCAGGAAGCGGCCAAATCGACCCTGCCCGCCAGCAATACGGCAAAAACCGCCCCGACGCCGGAAGCAAAACCTGCCCCGGTGGCGGAGGAGGAAGATGGGGATGAGGGCATCGTCGCCGATGATGAAAATCTGGTTGAGATTGACATCAAAACCGCCCTTCTGACCCATAAAACCTGGGTCGATACCGGGGGAAAAGAAGGGAAAATGGTGTCGTTTGAACATGCCGATTTGCGCAATGAAGATTTGGAAGGCATTGATCTGACGCGCTGCGTGTTACCGCAGGCAGCGCTGCAAAATGCCAATTGCGAAGGTGCTGTTTTGCGGCGTTGCGACCTGACAATGGCGAATTTCACCGGGGCCAAGCTGAAAAATGCCATTTTGGCAGCCAGCCGCCTCAGCGGGGCCAATTTCAAAGATGCCCAACTCGCAAACACGGTGTTTTTGGGTGCAGACCTTGCCAACGCCAGTTTGCGCGGCGCCAAATTGCACAATTGCGATTTTAGCGGCTGTAACTTGTTGCGCACCGATTTCCGCGATGCGGACCTGTCCTCGGCCAAGGGCCTGTTTTCCGAACAGATCCAGCGCGCACGCATCAATGCCAATACCCGCCTGCCGCGCGATATGAAATTAAAGACGGTTTAAGCCCCGAACGCCTTAACGACGGCCAAACATCTTTTCGATATCGTTGAGTTTCAGTTCAACATAGGTCGGACGGCCATGATTACACTGGCCGGAATGCGGGGTGGCTTCCATCTGGCGCAACAGGGCATTCATTTCATCGGCATTCAGTTTTCGGCCAGACCGAACCGAACCATGACAGGCCATGGTTGCGCAAACATGCATCAGACGGTCTTTCAACGCCATGCCCTGCCCCAGTTCCGCCAGTTCATCGGCCAGGTCGCGCACCAGGGCAGTCACATCCACCTTGCCCAGCATGGCGGGCACTTCGCGCACCACCAGTGCGCCGGGGCCAAAGGGTTCAATCACCAATCCCAATTCGGCAAACTCTTCGGCGCGTTCGGCAACACGTTCGGCCCCGGATTCATCAAGCTCCACCACTTCGGGCAGCAAAAGCCCCTGGCGCTTAACGCCGGTTTGCGCCAAATCCGCCTTCATACGTTCATAAACTATGCGTTCATGGGCGGCATGCTGATCCACAATCACCAAACCATCGCGGGTTTGGGCGATAATATAATTGGCATGCACCTGCCCACGCGCCGCCCCCAACGGGTGATCGACAAAACGGGTATCATCGGTGGCATCAATACGCGCCGATGGCGATGCACTGGCATAGCCGCCGGCCAGCGCCGCCGCGGCCGCCCCGGCAAAACCGTCATTCCCGGTATTTCCCGCGCCATCAGCACCGGCAGGATGGCCGCCAAAATCACGCGGGCGGTCAAACAAACCGCCAATCGCCGGGCCGCCTGCATTATCCAGCGGAGCCTGGGCGGCATAATTGCGTTCAATCGCCTGATGGCCGGGATAGGACGCCGCACTGCCATACCCGCCATAGCCGCTAATGCCGGGCCGTGCAGCACCAAAACCACCTGCCCCGCCAGGCAATTCACCCTCGCGGCGCACCGCCCCCATGGCCATATCGGCCACCGTGGTGGAGGCCCGGTGCCCGGCCCCGGCCAGCGCATGTTTAAGCGCCCCGACAATCAGGCCGCGCACCAGTCCCGGGTCGCGAAAGCGGACTTCGGTTTTGCCCGGATGCACATTGACATCAACATCACGCGGTTCAAGGTCCAAAAACAGGGCCAGTAACGGGTGGCGATCGCGCGCCAAAAAATCCTGATAAGCGCCGCGCACAGCCCCCTGCAACAGCCGGTCCTTGACCGGGCGGCCATTGACAAACAGGAACTGCATTTGCGCATTGCCCCGGTTCAAGGTCGGCACGCCGGCATAGCCGGTCAGGCGAATGCCTTCACGTTCGGCCTCGATCTGCAGGGCATTATCCTGAAATTCGCGGCCCATCACCGCACCTAACCGCTTCAGCCGCGCATCAAACAAATCGCCCGCACAGGCCGGATAATTCAGGATCGATTTGTTGTTATCCCCGCTGAGACTAAAGCTGACATCCGGCCGCGCCATCGCCAGACGTTCCATAATCTCGCGGGCATACATTTGTTCGGTCCGCGCGGTTTTGAGAAATTTCAGCCGCGCAGGTGTGGCATAAAACAAATCGCGCACTTCCACCCGGGTGCCAAACGGGTGGGCTGCGGGTTCCGGCTCGCCCTTCAGGCCGCCCTCAATGCTCAGACTCCAGGCGTTTTCCGCCCCTTTGGTGCGGCTGGTCAGCCGCATGCGCGAGACAGAACCGATCGAGGGCAAAGCCTCGCCGCGAAACCCCATGAAGGCGATATTGAACAGGTCATCATCGGGCAATTTCGATGTCGCATGGCGCTCTATCGCCAGTGCCAGTTCCTCGGGCGACATGCCCCGGCCATCATCGGTAACAGACAGCAAGGTGCGCCCGCCTTCGCGCAAGGTAACATCCACCTTTTTCGCCCCGGCATCCAGGGCGTTTTCCACCAGTTCCTTCAGCGCGGCAGCAGGGCGTTCAACGACCTCACCCGCGGCGATCTGGTTAATCAGGTTCTGGGGCAGAATGCGCAGCGACATAAACAAAAGCCTGTGTTGTTCTTCCCCCTATATAGAAGGGCACAGCCCCCAAAAGCAACAGGGGCGGCAAAATCCGTTTTCGTGATGTATAACAACAAACCGCCACTTTAAGGACAGTTCAAAACAAAACGCCGGATGAACCCGCGACGGGCACCCATCTGGTGAACCTGCAACGTTGTCCCCCCCCTCAGTTGGGTGACCATTTATCCGACAGGGCCTTGGCAAACCATAAACCCGCCGGGCCCAAAACCTTGTCGCGGCGATAGGCCACAACAATTTTAAGATCCGGCATCTGATCAAGGCCATCCCATTCCACCGGTGCCAGTTCCACAAGCCGGCCGGCGATAATATCGTTACGCACCATATAGTCGGGCAAGGCCCCCCAGCCGACCCCGCGCAGGATCATGCTTTTTTTCATATTCAGATCATCGGTTTTCCAAAAATCCGGTGCCTGCAGGGCGTAATTGCGCTTGTCACGTCCTTCCACCCGCCCGGAAACCATGATTTGCAAATGCTGCTGCATTTCCGTTGGATGTAATGCCGTTTTCTGCACCGCTAACGAATGAGCGGGGGCTGCCACGGCAACCATCGGCGCAATACCGCAGGAATAGCGGATATAGCCGCTGCCCATTGGCACAAATTCCGGCATGATCGCCATATCCGCACTGCCATTATCGAGTACTTCTGCCCGCTGAATGGTTTGCGTGATCAATTCCACCCGAACCGTGGGGAATTGGGCATGAAATTCCCCCAGGGTATCAATAACCGGGTCAGACGCAACAAACTGGCTTACCGCAATTGTTACCGAGGCCTCCAGGCCCTGCGAAATGCCCGCCGCCTTGCGCCAATATTCCGAAACATCGCCCTGCACCTTTTGCGCATAAGGCAGCAAAAGGTGCCCGGCCCGGGTCAGGCTTGGCCGATACATGTCACGATCAAACAATAACAGGCCGGTCTGCTGTTCAAGTTTTTGAACTGCATACGTAATTGCCGATTGCGTCCGGTTCAAATGCCGTGCGGCTGCCGCAAAACTTCCCAGTTCTGCAATGCACACAAAAACCCTGAGTTGATCGAGTGTAATCTCTGCCATATGTTCAAATTATTTGAACATGATAACCAGAACAATAGAATTTTTATTGAACAAGACTGTAGTTACCCTTTTTGCAACGGCTCACAAAATTCCAGCAAGGTTGCATTCAATGACAATTGTTACCCCCCAATTTCTGCAGGCTCTTGTTTATCAAACGGTGCTGATTGCCCACCTGTTTTCCTTTGCCTTTGCCATTGTTCTTGTCGCCAAGGCCGATTGGGCCATGTTAAGCGGCGCCTATCATGACGGGCGGCGCAACCTTGGCAAGGATGCCCGAAACACCGCCTTCTGGCTGGCCATGTTATGGATTTCAGGTTTGGCCCTGATTGGCATGGGGCTTGGCTTTGATGTCAGCGCGATCATGGCCAATGGCAAAGTCTTTGCCAAAGTCACCGTCGTTGCCATTCTGACACTGAACGGTTTGTTTCTGCATTTTTATGCTTTCCCGGTTTTTGCCAAGCCGCGCGGCAAAATCACCAACTTTCAAATTCTTGTTTGCAGCGTTTCGGGGGCCATCAGTTCGGTTTCCTGGCTGTTTGCTTCGCTTTTTGGTGTGGCGCGCAAAGTCGCCCCGTTCATGTCCTATCAAAACTTCATGGCGGTTTATCTGCTGTGCCTGATGGGCGGCCTTGCCATCGCGCTGACATTCGCCCGGCCCTTCATCCGCCGGAATTTTACCGCAACCGCCTAATATCAAACTGCCTTGATCGACAGGCGGACTTCTCTGAAACCCTTGTCTTTCGGGGTATAGGCCGCGCAGCATCATCGCCAAACACCATGCCGTACAAAAAGACAGGGCCCGCATCGTTGTGATGCGGGCCCTGTCATAAATGGGACGGGCATGGAAGGCGCAATAAAGCGTTCTAAAAGCTTAATTTGCCGTCCGGCTTGCCGACCACAATGGCGGTCACATGGTCCGGGTCCAGCAATTTGGCCGCCACCCGGTTCACATCATCCAGGGTCACGGCATTGACGTAATCATTGCGCTTATCGAGGAAATCAATTCCCAGATCCTCGCTTTGCATGCCCACCAGCATGGCCGAAAGATTGCCCAGGCTGGTAAAGCGCAGCGGAAAGGCCCCGGTCAAATAGGATTTGGCATTATCCAGTTCGGTCTGGGTGATGCCGTCTTTTTGCATTTTCTGCCATTCATCCCGAATCACCGACAGGCTTTTGCCAATGGCATCATTGCGGGTGGCAACCCCGCCCATCATGAAGCTGGCTTCGTCAAGATTGGCAAGATAGCTGTAAACGCCATAGGCCAGGCCGCGTTTTTCGCGCACTTCCTCGGTCAGGCGCGATGAAAAACCGCCACCGCCCAAAATATAATTCATCACATAGGCGGCGTAAAAATCCTTGTCCTTGCGCGCAATGCCCTTCTGGCCCCAAATCGCCCGGCTTTGCGGGTTATCTTGCGAAATAACCTGCACATCACCGCCAAATTTGGGCGTCACTGCCGGGATTTTTGCCAGGTTACTTTTTGCCGGCAGGCCGCCAAAGGCCTCGTCCAAAAGCGGCCCCAGTTCCTTGGCGGTAATGTCACCGGCAACGCCAATCACCAGATTGTCCCGCGCCAGGGACTGTTTGACGAAATCACGCAAGTCGGCAACTTTCAGGTCATTGACCGTTTCAAAGGTGCCGTCAACCGGGTGGGCATAAGGATGCGTGCCAAACACGCTTTTGAAAAAGGCGCGTTGGGCCATCGATCCCGGATTGGTTTCAGCCCGTTTCAAACCCGATACGATCTGGGAACGAATGCGTTCAACCGCCTCGTCATCAAACCGGGGCGATGTCAGCGACAGTTTTAAAAGATTAACCGCTGTGGGGCGTTCCCGGGTCAATGTGACGACCGATCCGGAAAAGTCATCCCGCCCGGCATCATAGGACAGGCTGATGGATTTGTTTTCCATCAGGCCCCGAAAGGTCTGGCTGTCCATATCGCCGGCCCCTTCGTCAAGCAGGCCCGAAACCATATTGGCCCGGCCAAGCTTGCCATCCGGGTCCGTCGCGGCCCCAGCACCCTTAAAGGCAAAATCAATGGTCAGAAGCGGGTTTAAATGATCCTCGATCAGCCAGGCCTTAATACCGCCCTTGCTGACCACTTGTTGCACTTCCACGGCCTTGGCCGAACCAATGTCAAAACCGGTCAGCGCAACCAGTGCAACCAAACCAAAGGCCATCTGGCGTGATGTATTTTTCAATGAAAATGCCATGATCAATGCGTCTCCATATCGCCAGTAACCGGGGCGGTCGCCATGCCGGGGCCTTTGGCCCCTTTGGGGCGCATCAGCCAGCCCGTGACAGACCGTTTATCATCAAGCACGGCACGCGCAGCATCATTGACTTGATCCAGCGTGACAGCCTTGATGCGGTCCGGCCAGCTTTCAACCTGATCAACCGTCAGGCCAACAGCCAGGGCCTTGCCCAGGGTCCGCGCCCCCGCCGAAAGCGAATCACGCGCAAACACCGCACTGTCCAGCAGGCGCTGGCGGGCTTCGTCAAGTTCCTTCTGGGTGATGCCATCTTTCAGGGTTTTGGCAATTTCATCATCAAGGGCGGCCTCAAGATCGGCCATTTTGACACCGTCACGCGGCACGGCATAAAAACCAAAAGTTGATAAATTCAAGGCCACCGGATCATAAAAACTGCCTGCCGATGTTGCCAGTTTCTGATCCACCACCAGGGATTTGTATAGGCGGCTGGTCGTACCCGACCCCAGAATTTCACTAAAAATTTCCAGCGGTGCGGCTTCGTCTGAATGTTCGGTATTATAGGACGGCGCCAGATAATAACGCGACATGGATGGCTGCCCAACACGGGCATCGGTCAAGGTTACCTTGCGCGGGGCATGCTGGGTCGGTTCCTTGACACGGTTACGTTTGGGAACCTCGCGGGCCGGGATGCTGCCATAATATTTTTCGGCCATCGGCTTGAGCTCGGCCATCGTGATGTCACCGGCCACGACCAGAATGGCATTATTGGGCGCATACCATTTTTTATACCAGTTCATGGCATCCTGGGTGGTCAGCTGCTTCATTTCATGCAACCAGCCAATAATCGGCCGCCCATAGGGATGCTGCATGAACAGGGCGTTGCGCATTTGCTCGCCCAGCAGCGCACTGGGGTTATTGTCAATCCGCATGCGGCGTTCTTCAATGATCACGTCGCGTTCGGGCAAAACCACCTTGTCGGTTAATTGCAGGTTCTGCATGCGGTCGGCTTCCATTTCCATCACCATGCCCAGGCGGTCCCGGGCGATGTTTTGGAAATAGGCCGTGTAATCCCAGGCGGTAAAGGCATTATCCTGGCCGCCATTGCGCGCCACAATTTTGGAAAATTCACCCGGGGCAATTTTTTTGGTGCCCTTGAACATCAGATGTTCCAGAAAATGGGCAATGCCCGATGTACCAGGCACTTCATCGGCGGCACCAACCTTGTACCACACCATTTGGGTGACAACCGGGGCACGGTGGTTTTCCACCAAAACCACCTGCATGCCGTTCGATAAAGTTGTTGTTTCGGGGTTAAAAACCCCCGCCTGCGCCCGGGGGGCAAGCGTAACCAGCACCAGCAGCAAAACCGGAAGCACGACCGGAAAGCGATGCCAAACACGTTGGGACGAAAATTTCATGCTGTCTTCCTTGGGATTCTGTCCGGGAATTTAGCGAATTATTTTTATGATCTGCCAGTTGTTACGGATATTGGCAGGCTACCCTGATTAAGAAGCGATTATGACAGAACAAGGGCGCGGAAGATCCGCGCCCTTGCTTTTTTCATCACAATTTAGCGAGCAGCCCCTGTGGGCTAAGCCGAATTGATAATGTTAGAAAATATCTTCGAGAATGCCTTTTTTGCGGCGTTCGATGGTCGGCGTTTTGCCTTCGGTGACCGAATTGCCCAAGGCCTGCTGGTCACGAATGCGCTTGGCTTCTTTTGCCGGGTCAACTTCGCTGCCAAATGCCGGCTTTTCCTGCCAGAACACCAGCCGGTCGATAACGCTTTCGTTTTCCTTGATCAGAACCGAGGTTTCACGGTCCACTTCCGAGCGAATATTGGGATCGGCATATTGTGCGCCGCCCTTTTCCAACAGGGCCACTTCGCCGCTGCTGCGATCTTTCGCCTTGAGGTCACGCGCCACCGGGGTCGGTGATTCACCGGTCAGCAGGCTACGGGCCTGCTGGGTGATGGTGCCCGTTTGCGGGCGCGGTGCGCCCGGGTCCGGGGCCCGCAGATTGAATTCAGGCGGCATGCTTAGGGGGGCGCGCGAAACAACCTGAAACTCGTCCGGCGACTGTTTATTCAGCCCGAAGGTTTCCTTGGTTGATTCACAACCGGTCACGGCAAGCGCCAACCCGGTTAGCGCCACAATCCTGATCAGATGAGATTTCCGGGTCATTCACGCCTCTTGCAAGTCTGTCATCGGGACCACATTTGGCCCGACCAAAATTATCGCGAAGTTTTTTTACCGCCAAACAGGGAATCGATCAACAGTAACGCGGCACCAATTGTAATTCCCGTATCGGCAATATTAAATACCGGCCAGTGATAGCCTGCAACATGCAAATCAATAAAGTCCGTCACAGCACCGTGGCGCAGCCGGTCAACAAGGTTGCCAACCGCCCCGCCAACCACCATTGCCAGGGCGATTCCCAGCATACGATCCCGGGTCCGCCACATCCAGACCAGAAAACCGATTGTGATGGCGGCGGTGCCAATAATCATTACCCACGGGGCCTGGCCCTGAAACAACCCAAAGGACACACCCGGATTCCACGCCAGAACAAAATTCATGAACGGTGTGACCTTGATGTAACGCGTCGGGTCAGACAGCGCATCAATCGCGATCTGTTTGGTCCATTGGTCCAGGATAAAAATAATAGCCAGCACCGGCAGGCCCAAGGCAAAGGCGCGATGTTTCATCAATTTTCTTTCCGTCTGCCCATATAACAGGGCCGGACATTTCCGCCCGGCCCAATTTTCCGATTTACCGCTTATTCTGCGTTAATGCCCATTTCTTCAACCGCATCGGCACACCGGTTACAAACCGCTGTGTGTTCCGGGTGTGATCCAACTTCGGGCAAAATCTGCCAGCAGCGCTGGCATTTCTCGCCTTCGGCCAGGACGGGCACCACGGCGACACCGGCCACATCATCCAGGCGATAAGCCCCTTCCGGCCCCTCGCCCGCAATCAGGTCGATATCCGAGGTAATGGCAATTTCCGCCAGGTTCAAACCGGCAAGGGCGGTGATATAATCCTCGCTGGCATAAACCTTCGGGGCGGCATCCAGGCTGCCACCAATGCGTTTTTCCGCCCGTTCCACTTCCAGTGCGCCGGTCACAACACGGCGAAGTTTGCGGATTTTTTCCCACTTCGTCGCCAGCTCATCGTTTTTCCAGCCATCGGAAACGGTGTTGAAGGTCTGGGCATGGACCGAGCTATCCGCGCCATAACGCTCGCGCCAGGCTTCATCGGCGGTAAAGCACAGAACCGGTGCCAGCCAGCGCACCAGGCAATCAAACACGCGGTCCATCACCGTGCGGGCCGCCCGGCGACGCAGGCTTGAAGGCGCATCGCAATAAAGCGCATCTTTGCGAATATCGAGGAAAAACGCCGACAGATCCTGGGCGCAGAAATTGTGCAGTTCGATGAACATTTCATGGAAATCAAATGCCGTCGTGGTTTCACGCACGGTATCGTCCAGCATGCTCAGGCGATGCAGCACCCAGCGTTCCAGTTCCGGCAATTCGCTATCGGCAACTTTTTCTTCGTCGCTAAAGCCGGCAAGGTTACCGAGCAGGAAGCGCAACGTATTGCGCAAACGACGATAAATGTCGGAATGGCGCTGGATGATTTCGTCCGAAATGCGCAAATCATCATGATAATCCGAGCTAACAACCCACAAACGCAGGATGTCCGCACCGAACTTTTTGATGATGTCCTGGGGGGCAACAACATTGTTCAGCGACTTGGACATTTTATAGCCCTTGCCATCCAGAACAAAGCCGTGCGTCAGCACCGCATCATAGGGTGCCCGGCCGCGCGTGCCGCAGGATTCCAGCAACGAGGAATGGAACCAGCCACGATGCTGGTCCGAACCTTCCAGATACAGGTCGGCCGGCCATTTCAGGTCCGGGCGTTCTTCGAGAACAAAGCTGTGCGTGGAACCGGAATCGAACCACACATCAAGAACGTCCATCACCTGTTCATAATCGTCGGCATTGTAATCATTGCCCAGGAAACGTTGGGCATCCCAGGTAAACCAGGCATCGGCCCCTTCTTCACAGAAGGCTTTATAAACACGGTCCAGAACATCCTGGTCGCGCAGGGGTTCACGGGTTTTCTTGTTCACAAATACCGTAATCGGCACACCCCAGGCACGCTGACGCGAAACACACCAGTCCGGGCGGTTGGCAATCATGGAATGCAAACGGTTACGCCCGGCTTCCGGCACAAAACGGGTATCGTCAATTGCCTGAAGGGCTGTTTCCCGCAGGCCATTTTCTGACATGGAAATAAACCATTGCGGCGTGGTGCGGTAAATGATCGGCGCCTTGGAGCGCCAGGAATGCGGATAGCTGTGTTTCAAACGGCCCCGCGACAGAAGGGCACCATCCTCGACCAGCTTGGCGATCACGGTTTCGTTGGCATCGCCTTCCTTGCCATTGGCATCATATACAAACCGGCCAGCAAAAAGCGGCACATGGTCGTAATATTTGCCTTCGGCATCGATCATTTCCGGCACTTCCAGCCCGTATTTCAGGCCGGTCACATAGTCGTCCGGGCCGTGCGTCGGGGCGGTATGGACAAAGCCGGTACCGGTATCGGTCGTGACATAATCAGCCGGCAGCAACGGCACATCGTAATCATAGCCCTGCCCCCGGAACGGATGGGCGGTAATCGCCCCCTCCAGCTCCCGGCCCTTGAAGGTGCCGACAATTTTATGGCCCAGGATACGGCCATTTTTGCACATGTCTTCGACCAGATCGGCACAAACCGCCAGCTTCTCACCAATTTTGGCCCAGCATTCCTCGGCGGTTTCGGTGACTTCGATGACGACATAATCAATGTCTTCGCCATACGAAATCGCACGGTTGCCCGGAATGGTCCAGGGGGTGGTGGTCCAGATCACGATGCTCGCATCATTCAGGGCTTCGACCGATGATTTAACCACCGGGAAGCGCACATGAATGGTCTTGCTGGTATGATCGTGATATTCGATCTCGGCTTCGGCCAGGGCAGTTTTTTCAACAACCGACCACATTACCGGCTTGGACCCGCGATACAGCGACCCGTTCATCAGGAACTTGCCCAATTCGCGGGCAATGGCGGCCTCGGCCCGGTAATCCATGGTGATATAGGGATTATCCCAATCGCCCATCACGCCCAGGCGTTTGAATTCCTCGCGCTGGATATCCAGCCATTTCTGGGCAAAGTCGCGGCATTCCTTGCGGAATTCGGCAACCGGAACCTCGTCCTTGTTTTTGCCTTTGGCGCGATACTGTTCCTCGATCTTCCATTCAATCGGCAGGCCGTGGCAGTCCCATCCCGGAACATAAACCGCATCCTTGCCCATCATCTGCTGGGACCGGGTGATCACGTCTTTCAAAATTTTGTTCAGGGCATGGCCAATATGCAAATGACCATTGGCATAGGGCGGGCCGTCATGGAGCACAAACTTTTCCCGGCCTTTGGAAATGCCGCGAATGGTGCCGTAAAGATCGTCTTTCTGCCATTGCTCCAGCAATG
>JBNKVZ010000016.1:18619-44824 GCA_050299455.1 Thalassospira sp. | reverse complement strand
GGCTATTGTGCCGTGCGGCCATAAAGGCCGGTCAGGGTTGTGCTGGCGATTGTATGGGCATGCACCATATAACCAACCAGGGCCGCACTGGCGGTGTCATCCACATCAATGCTGGGCACATCGAGGGCAAACAGGGTGAAATTATAGGGATGTGGTGCGTCGCCCAGCGGCGGGCACGGGCCGCCATAACCGGGTTGGCCAAAATCGGTTTTTAACTGGCGCATGGGGGATTTGCTGTTCTCGCCCGATGTTGCGGTCGATGAAACATTGCCAGCATTTTGCGGCAGGCTGCGCAGGGATGCAGGAATATCAATGACAACCCAATGCCACCAGCCACTGCCGGTTGGTGCGGCAGGGTCATGCACCATCAGGGCAAAGCTTTTGGTGCCATCGGGTACGTCGGACCATACCAGTGCGGGCGAGATGTTATCGCCGCTACAGCCAAACCCGTTAAAAACCTGCTGTTCGGCTAGCGTGCCGTTTTGGGTAAAATCGCTACTGTGCAGTTCCAGTGCGAAGGATGGGGTAATCCCCACCAGCATAACGCCGACAAATGCCAGGGCGCGAATGCCGTTGCGGGCGAAAGATGTGGTGTTTTTATTTGTGTGCGGGTCCGTGGGCCTGAAGTTATAACGCATGGTATTTCCTGCCAGATTGGTGAATGGATCCGGCAAGGTTAAGGGCGGTCGGAAGTATCTTCTGTGCCGATTACACCATGTTTTGTGCCGATTGCGTCGGACTGTGGCCGAAATGGCGGCTAAAGGCGCGCGCAAAGGCCGATTGCGATTGATAGCCGCACATGAAGGCTATGTCGGAAATCGCCAATATTCGCGCCGGCTTGCCAATGCTGCTAATCGGTTGTGGCGCATTTGAAGGGTCGCCGCTTTTGGCGATTGCCTTGGGATTATGCCCTAACAGCCGGGCGGCATGGGCCATGCGTTCCCCCTCCAGCAGGGTGCGGAAACTGGTGCCTGCCTGTTTTAATTGCCGGTCGAGAGACGACGGGCTGGTGCCAAGGTGATGGGCAAGCTGGGCCTTTTGCCATTTGCGGGCCGGGGCAAGACGAAAAAGCGCACATAGCCGTTCGGTCATGTCGGGTGAGGCAACGGGCAGCAAAAGCGGGCCTGCCTGGCCTGCTTGCGCCATCAGAAGCAAAACCTCCATCAAGCGATGACGGATCAGGGCACGGTCAGGGGCGGCACCCGACGCGCTGAGCAGCGACATCACGGCCATCGTGGATCGCAGCAGGTCATCTTGCGGGGTAAAAACAAGGCCAGAATGATCTGATACCGGGTGCGTTGCCATCAATTCGCGAATTTCCGGGTAGGCGGCGGTGAAACGCATGATCAGGTCGGGTGAGAATTCCAATACCAGCGCGCAATATTGGCCGGTTTTAACGTCAGGGTAATTCACAACACTTAACGGCAACCCCGCCGGGATCAGCAATATTTGGCCGGGCTGCATGGTTTCATCAAGTGGGGCATCGGCATTTGCGCCCACGGCCTTGCTGCCATCGATCAGATAGGCGATTGCCGGGAAATCGGCGATGTAATCTTGCAGGGTTTCGGTTTGGCGAAAAATCAGTTTGCCCAGGCGCGACAGACCGTGAATGTCAACCCGTCCGGTCGGCGTTGGGGTGGGTTCCCCATCCTGTGCCCGTTCCTGTGCCACTTCCTGTGTCGCCGCCTGTGCCGGGCGCGGCAGGCGGTTGGCGATTTGGCGAAAATCACCTGGTGTCAGGCGTCGCGGGGGCATTGTGGGCTGGCGGTGTTGCGGGGGCATGGGTGGGTCCAGTTGGCGGGCCGGCACGGGTTATGTGCTCAGCAGGGTGGGGAGTTCAGCCAGGGAGCGAATGGCGCAAATGCCATCGGGCACGCCTTTTTCCTGCCATTGGGCAAAGGACCACGGGCCGCGCAGCAGCCATATGGCCTGCATGCCGTATTGAAGGGCCGGGTAAATGTCATTGTCCAGCCGGTCGCCGACATAAATGATATTTTCCGGGGCATGGCCGGTTTGATCGGTTATGGCGTTAAAAAAGGCCGGGTCGGGCTTTTTGCATTTCAACCGGGCGGAGCTTGAAATCCAGTCGATCTGGCAGGGCAGGTCTGCCAAAACCTGTTCGGAGGATGCTGGCTGATTGCCGCAAATGCCAATTTTGTGGCCGTGGCGGGCCAGTTGGTCAAGGGTGGGTAAGGCGTCGTCATAAAGGTCATCAGCGGTAAAAGACAACAGGTCGGGTGTGTGCCAAGGTTCACCGGAAATGGCGGAAAAATCGCCCAGTTGTTTAAGGATGGCTGCAAACCCGTAATTGCGGGCCAGGGCAATGCCCGCAGCGGCCGAGACGGTAAAATGTGGCAGGTCCAGATGCCCGGCAATGCGGTGCCACATGGCGGTTTCACTGACCAGGGTTTCCCCGACATCGAAAATGATCATGGTTTGCCCGTCATCTTTAACCTGCAGGCGGGATGTGGCCGGTTTTAAGGTTCCGTCCTGCCCGGCGGTGGCTTTGTGGGGACGTAGGGGCATGAAGGGGGCTCCGCGATTGTAGGATTTGGCACCTGGAAAGCCGGGTGGGCTTTTTGTGATTGCCGCATGATAATTTCATAGTTGTGCGGGATTTAGCCAGAGTTTATGCGTTATTTTAAGATTTGCGAAAGATGATTGATTAAAAGTGACCTTCGCGGGGATTTACAATGCCTTCATGCTTGTTTCGCAGGCGTTATGGCAGTATTGATATCGCCGCCTTGATCGGGGCCCGTCTTTATACGGGCCTATAAGCTGTGAAACTGGCGGAAACTCAAGACCTGGCATTTCGGCTGGCGAGATGTGCAGGCAAGCATAACGGGGAATTTTCATGGCCCGTATTGTCATGAAGTTCGGTGGCACCTCTGTCGCCGATATTGAAAAAATCAAGAATGTTGCCCGGCGCGTCAAAAGCGAAGTTGACGCGGGCAACCAGGTTGCGGTTGTTGTTTCGGCGATGTCGGGCAAAACCAACGAACTGGTTGGCTGGGCCGATGCCATATCCCCGCTTTATGACGCGCGCGAATATGATGTGATCGTCTCGTCGGGCGAACAGGTGACGGTTGGCCTGCTGGCAATGGCGCTGCAAAGCATGGATGTTCCGGCCCGTTCCTGGCTGGGTTGGCAAATTCCCATCAAGACCGATGGGGCCCATGCCAAGGCCCGCATCAAGGAAATTGACACTACCGAACTTGATAAACGCCTTGATGGCGGCGAAGTGGTGTGTGTGGCCGGTTTCCAGGGGATTGCGCCGGATAACCGTATTACCACGCTGGGGCGTGGCGGGTCCGATACATCGGCGGTGGCGCTGGCAGCGGCCCTGAGGGCGGATCGTTGCGACATCTATACCGATGTGGATGGTGTTTACACCACCGACCCGCGCATTGTGCCCAAGGCGCGCAAGATCGAAAAAATTACATACGAAGAAATGCTGGAACTGGCATCGCTGGGGGCGAAAGTCCTGCAAACCCGTTCGGTCGAGATGGCAATGAACCATCGCGTCCGGGTGCAGGTGCGCTCGACGTTCAGTGATGCAGAAGGTACACTTGTTGTAGACGAGGACGAAATCGTGGAACAGGAAGTCGTTAGCGGAATTGCCTATAGCCGGGACGAAGCCAAGATTACCCTGGTAAAGGTTGCCGACAAGCCGGGAACGGCGGCCACCATTTTTGGTCCGCTGGCCGAAGCCAATATCAATGTCGATATGATTGTTCAGAACATATCGGAAAATGGCAACAGCACGGACATGACCTTTACCGTGCCGCGCGGCGAATTCCAGCGGGCGTTAAAGGTGATTGAAGGCAATCGCGAGAACATTGCCTATCAGGAATTGCTCAGCACGTCTGATGTGACCAAGGTGTCCATCATTGGTGTTGGCATGCGATCCCATGTTGGCGTGGCGCGCAAAATGTTTGAAACCCTGTCCGATAAGGGCATCAATATTCAGGTGATTTCGACATCCGAAATCAAGGTGAGCGTTTTGATCGCCGAAGAATATACCGAACTGGCCGTGCGCGCCCTGCACACAGCCTATGGGCTGGATGCCGAATAAGCTTTTTTATAACATCGCCCGGTTGTTTTGAATGCCCGGGCGGTGTTACACGATTAATATTTAAGCATATCGGGGCTGGAACATTTTGTTTCGGTCAGTATGATGACAAAGGGTGCAGACCCTGAAATATGATTGAATGGTCGCCCGGATTTGTACGGATGGGCGAAGCATAACCATAGAAGGACAGGTGTCTTTCGGGGGTTGGCGAGACGGCAGACCGTGCAAATCCGGGCGATCCAACGGATGGCCCGTGTGGCAGATCGCGACGGTATTTGGTGCCGTAACCGGAATAAACAGCCGCTTTTAAGGCTTTTCCCCGATTTTGACTGTCATATTGACAGTCCTTCCGGTGATATTTTCAGGGCTGTATCCTGATCGGGACCCTACAGTGTCCTGCATTCCTAAATTGGGGTAAAACTATATGAACGATCCGAAATTTGCGGCAGCGCGTAACCGCCTCGAAAAATTGTGGGCGCCCGGCAAAGAGTTCCTGGGAACCGAATATGCCATTATGGCCGGGGCGATGTCGTGGGTTTCCGAACGTCACCTTGTTGCCGCGGTATCAAATGCCGGCGGTTTTGGTGTGATTGCCTGCGGGTCGATGGGGCCGGAGCTTCTGGAAGCCGAAATTGCCGCGACCAAGGAAATGACCAGCAAGCCTTTTGGTGTTAATCTGATCACCATGCACCCGCAGCTTGATGAACTGATTGCCGTATGCCGCAATCAGAATGTCGGTCATGTGGTGCTCGCTGGTGGGTTGCCGTCTTCCGCATCGATCAAGGCGGTGAAGGAATTTGCCAGGGTCATCTGTTTTGCCCCGGCACTGGTTTTGGCAAAAAAGCTGACCCGCTCAGGGGCGGATGCCCTGGTGATTGAAGGCAGCGAAGCGGGGGGGCATGTGGGCCCGGTATCGCTGACGGTGCTGGCACAGGAAATTTTGCCCGAAATTCGCAGTGTCCCGGTATTTTGCGCCGGGGGTATTGGCCGGGGTGAAGCCATTTCTTCCTTTTTGGAAATGGGGGCATCTGGTGTGCAGGTTGGCACGCGCCTGGTCTGTGCCAGTGAATGTATTGCCCATCCGGCGTTCAAAAAGGCCTTTATCCGGGCCAGTGCGCGTGAAGCCGTTACCACCGTGCAGCTTGATGACCGTTTCCCGGTGATCCCGGTGCGCGCCCTGACCAATAAGGGGACGGAAGCCTTCATGAATGTGCAGCGCGAGGTGATTGACAAGTTCCGTGCCGGGCATTTGGAACAGGGGGCTGCGCAGCTGGAAATTGAACATTTCTGGGCTGGTGCGCTGCGCCGTGCCGTTGTCGACGGGGACGTTGAAAACGGATCTGTCATGGCGGGACAATCGGTTGGTATGGTAAAGAAAGAACAACCGGTTTCGGAAATTCTGGCTGATTTGGTCGAACAGGCCGTTCAATCCTTCGCACAAAGAGACATTTAAACCTTATGAGCATTTCGCCCGCTGCAGTCACCGGTCCGCGTCGCCTGTTAAAACGGGTGCGCGATGTGATGGCCGGACCAGGCAGTGCAGAAGAACGCCTGGGCAAGATCGTGACCATCATCGCAGCCGACATGGTTGCCGAGGTGTGTTCGGTCTATGTGATGCGGGCGGGCGAAGTTCTTGAATTGTTTGCCACATGCGGCCTGGCGGCCGAGGCCGTGCATCGCACGCGCCTGCGTACGGGCGAGGGGATTGTAGGCTATGTTGCCGCCCATGCCCGGCCGCTGAATTTGCGCGATGCACAGTCGCATCCCAATTTTGCCTATCGCCCGGAAACCGGCGAAGAAATTTACCATTCCATGATCGGTGTGCCCATTTTGCGTGGCGGCCGCATCATCGGGGTTTTGGCGGTACAGAACCGTACCGAACGCCAATATACCGAGGACGAACAGGAAGCCCTTGAAAATGTCGCGATGGTTCTGGCCGAAATGGTGGCTGGCGGCGAACTGGTTAACCGCGACGAACTGATCCCGGCAGATGGCATTGCCTTGTTGCCCTTGCGCCTGTCGGGCGCGCGGCTGGCACCGGGCATTGGCAAGGGCACGGCGGTTTTGCATGAACCGCGCATTGTGATTGACCGCATGGTCGCCGAAGACCCGCAGGAGGAACTAACTCGCCTGCGCGAAGCCATGCGCGGATTGCAAAAGCACCTTGATCGCATGGTCGAAGCTGTTGGGGCGATTGACCTTGGCGGCGGGGAAGATACCGGCGATATCCTTGATGCTTATCGCATGATTGCCAAGGATACCGGCTGGCTTAACCGTATTACCGAGGCGGTAAATACCGGCCTGACGGCGGAAGCCGCCGTGCAAAAGGTGCATGATGATACCCGCGCGCGCATGGCGCAGGTAACGGACCCCTATTTGCGTGAACGCCTGCATGATCTCGAAGATCTGGCAAACCGGCTGTTGCAGCATTTATCGGGTCAGTTTCAGTCCCCGGCATTTGGTAATTTGCCGGATGATATTATTCTGGTGGCGCGCAATATTGGCCCGGCGGAATTGCTGGATTACGATCATACGCGGCTGCGCGGCCTGGCGCTGGAGGAAGGGTCGCACACATCGCATGTCGCCATTGTGGCCCGTGCCCTTGATATTCCGGTGCTTGGCGGTGTAAAAGGGGTTCTCGACAAGGTCGAAGGTGGCGATCCGTTAATCGTTGACGCCGATAACGCGCAATTATTCGTCCGTCCCAGCGAGGATGTGCGATCCGTTATCGATGGGGCCTTGAAAGCGCGGGCGGAACGCAAGGCGCTTTATGCGCAAATGCGCGATTTGCCGGCGCAAACCCATGATGACGTTAACATCTCGCTGAACATCAATGCCGGTTTGCTGATTGACGTGCCGCATGTGATTGAAAGCGGGGCGGATGGCATTGGCCTTTATCGGACCGAGATACCGTTTATGGTGCGCTCCGCCATGCCCGATATCGAGGATCAGACAAGGCTGTATAACCGCATTTTCGAGCAGGCCGAAGGACGACCGGTTGTTTTTCGCACGCTGGATGTTGGCGGTGACAAATTGTTGCCCTATTGGCAGGATATGACAGAAGAGAATCCGGCTATGGGCTGGCGGTCGATCCGGATCACTCTGGACCGTCCGGCGGTTTTGGTGCACCAGTTGCGTGCGCTGATCCGGGCCGCTCATGAGCGGGATTTGCATGTCATGTTCCCGATGATAGCAGAGGTGGCAGAATTCAGGGCTGCCAAAACACTGCTGGACCGGCAACTTGAACGTGAAAAAGGACGGGGCTTTGTGCCGCGTTCGGTCAAGGTTGGTGCGATGATGGAGGTTCCCGCCCTGATATGGCAGGCAAACAGTCTGTTAGGGCAGGTGGATTTCCTTTCGGTTGGGACCAACGATCTTTTGCAGTTCATGTTTGCCGCAGATCGCGGAAATCCGCGTCTTGAAGGTCGATATGACACTTTGTCGCCGGGTGTTTTTACTTTTTTAAAGCACCTTGTGGATTTGTGTCATGACCGGAATGTGCGTCTTACCATTTGTGGTGAAATGGCCGGACGTCCGCTCGAGGCGATGGCGTTAATCGGATTGGGGGTGCGGCGTTTGTCAATGGCGCCGGCATCCGTTGGGCCGGTTAAAGAGATGGTCAGGAGCATGAATGCTAGAAGTGTTGAACAATACGTTCTGTCGCTCCTCGACAGCCCCAGCAAAAGTCTTAGGTTCGGTCTTAAGGCTTTCGCAATAGATCATGGTGTAAAACTTTAAAAAAAATCGCTTTTGGCTGGGGTATTTGCTAGTTTGTTGCTGGATCGTAACGTGGGGGTGCGGGAGTTGGCGATCGGAAAGCGAAAGGAAGATCATTTGGACGTGCCACCAAGAGGGCGCTTGCGGTTTAAGCCGCTGCCTGGAAGTGTCCCGTCAAATGATATGAGTATGGAATCACAGGCTAATCTAAACGCTGAAAAGTCGACTGTTGGCCGGTTGCTGCGGCATACGCGCACAACACATGGGCAAAGCCTTGAGGGCGTTGCGCAGCTGTTGCGGATTCGTAAAGTCTATCTTGAAGCGATTGAAAACGGCGATTATGACGTCCTGCCGGGCGGGCCGTATGGTTTGGGCTTCGTTAAGGGATATGCAGAGCATCTTGGGCTGGATGGCAAGGAAATTGTCCGCCGCTACAAGGAAGAAAGCAATGCGCCTGACGTCCGCAGCCAACTGACTTTTCCAAAACCGGTTCAGGAAAGCCGGGTTCCCGGTGGCGCGATGATGTTGATTGCGGCCGTGCTGGGGATCGTGGCGTATGGCGGGTGGTATTATTTGTCCAGTCAGGGCAAAACCATTGCCGATTTGGTTGAACCGCTGCCTGACAGCATGAAACTGGATGGCGCGGTCACCGGAGAATCGACACCGGTTGCGAATGAAAAGGGCAAGTCGGATCGCGAGCGCACGCTGGAAAATGCAGCCGAAGCGCATGCCGCCGAAGTTGAGCCGTCATCCTCTGGTCAGCGGATGGGGGGCTCCCCCTCGGCTCAGGCCTCCGAAAGCATGAATGGTCAGGCCTCGGGCACGGTGGACGGCATGTTTGCCGCACCTGATAGTGACGAAACGGGTGTTATTCCCGGTGCGGGCGACACCGCAACGGATGAACCTGCCAGTGCGCCTGTCACCGCAAGTGATACGCCGCTTGCCCCCAATGCCGCGGCAAATGGTAACGCCGCGACCAATGAGGCGGCCTCTGCATCGGGGGATGAGGCAAATCAGACGGCGGCGATTATGCCGCAACAGGGCAATATTCCGGTTCCGCCGCGTGCGCCCAACACCCCGCAAACGGCAGGCACACCCGAAGTTGCCTCGGTTCCCGCTGCCCCCGAAGTGGGGGATGCCGGGGGCGGACGTGTATTTGGTGCGGTGAATGCCGATAGCCGTGTCACCATTTCGGCCAATGAAACCAGCTGGGTTCGCATCCGCGAGAATGACGGCAATATTCTTTTGACCCGGATGCTGAGTGCCGGTGACGTTTACCGTGTTCCCAACCGTGCTGGCCTGAAGCTTGAGGTGGGGAATGCCGGTGCGCTGTCGATCAGCGTTGATGGTGCCAAGAGCCTGCCGGTTGGTGCTTATGGTCAGGTTATTTCCGATTATTCGCTTAATCCGGACGATATTCTGCAATCGGTTGCCGAGAAAAAGACCCCGTAATCATCTGTTGCGGGCGCGAAAATACAAAAGGCGGCCTGACCCCGGGCCGCCTTTTGCATAACTGTCACAAAAACACGTAGAAAAACCTGTGCGGAACGGTTTCTTCCGGGCAGGGGATAAGCTATATACAGGCCTGAAGATCACCGTGTTGCAACAAAGGCTACGGGTCCGCAAATGAGTGTCCGCCCCTATCGTGATATTGAACGCCGAAAAAGCCGCAAAATCCGTGTCGGCAATGTAGAGGTTGGTGGGGATGCGCCGATTACGGTGCAATCCATGACCAACACCCTGACCACGGATGTTGCCGCGACGGTCGCGCAAATTCATCGTCTTGAAGAAGCCGGTGCCGACATTGTGCGCGTTTCCTGCCCGGATCAGGAATCGTCACTGGCGTTAAAGGACATCGTCAAACAGGTCAGTGTGCCCGTCGTTGCCGATATTCATTTCCATTACAAACGCGCGATTGAAGCCGCCGAAAATGGTGCCGCCTGCCTGCGCATTAATCCTGGCAATATCGGCTCGACCGAGCGGGTGCGCGAAGTGGTGAAGGCCGCCCAGGATCATGGCTGTTCGATGCGTATTGGTGTTAATGCCGGGTCGCTGGAACGCGAATTGCTGGAAAAATATGGCGAGCCTTGCCCGGAAGCGATGGTGGAAAGCGCGCTGAACCATGCGCGCATCCTTGAAGACCTTGATTTCCGCGAATTTAAAATTTCGGTCAAGGCGTCCGACGTGTTTTTGGCCGTGGCCGCCTATTACGGCCTGGCCGAAGCCTGCGATTATCCGCTGCATTTGGGTATTACCGAGGCCGGTGGTTTGCGCGGCGGAACGGTGAAATCCTCCATCGGGATGGGCAACCTTTTATGGGCAGGCATTGGTGATACCTTGCGCGTGTCGCTGTCGGCCGACCCGGTCGAGGAAATCCATGTCGGGTTTGATATTTTGAAATCACTGGGGTTGCGTACCCGGGGTGTTCAAATCATTTCCTGCCCGTCTTGTGCGCGGCAGGGCTTTAATGTGGTGGATACCGTTGCCGAACTGGAAAAACGCCTGGCGCATATTTCGACGCCGATTTCGCTGTCGATTATTGGCTGTATTGTTAATGGCCCCGGCGAAGCCCGCGAAACCGATATCGGCCTGACCGGCGGCGGGGGTGGCAACCACAAAATGTATATTTCCGGCCGACCGGACCATAATGTCAGCACCGAAAAGATGGTGGATCATATTGTGGAACTGGTCGAGGAACGGGCGGCAAAAATTGAAGCCGCCAAGGCCGCCGCAGAATAGCAGGCGTTAAGCGCAATTAGGGCTTTCCGCCACCCCGGCGGAAGGCTATTTTCGTGCGCAGGTGTTCTGCCTCATTTTTAAAACAGCAAAAATATCGGAGATACAACGTGGCATCGCTTCAACCCGTCCGTGGCACACATGACCTTTTACCCGAAGAAAACCGGGTACAAGACCATATTGCGGAAACTGCCCGCGCCATTGGCGAGCTGTATGGTTATCATCGCATGACCACGCCGATCTTTGAATTTACCGACGTTTTTGCCCGCACCCTTGGCGATACGTCCGATGTTGTGACCAAGGAAATGTATACCTTTGAAGATCGCGGCGGGGAGCGCATTACACTGCGCCCGGAAAATACCGCGGGGATCGCACGGGCCTATATTTCCAATGGCATGCAGCAAATGTCGCCGGTGAAGGTGTGTTATTACGGGCCGATGTTCCGCTATGAACGCCCGCAAAAGGGCCGTCAGCGCCAGTTCCATCAGATCGGTGCGGAATTGTTGGGGGTTGAACAGGTCGCCGGTGATATCGAGGTCATTGCCTATGGCGCGCATATCCTGAAGGCACTGGGCCTTTGGGATAATATCACCCTGGAGCTTAATACCCTGGGCGACCCGGAAAGCCGGGCGGTGTATCGTGATGTGCTGGTGGATTATTTCAAGGGTCATTTTGACAAACTGTCGGAAGACAGCCGTAACCGGCTTGAGAAAAACCCGCTGCGTATTCTTGATTCCAAGGATGAAGGCGACCGCGAATTGGTGGCAAACGCCCCGATGTTTGGTGAATATTTAAACGAACATTCAAAGACGTTTTTCCAGCAATTGACCGATGGGCTGGGCGATATTGGCATTAATTATCAGCTTAATCCGCGTTTGGTGCGCGGCCTGGATTATTATTGCCATACCTGTTTTGAATTTGTCACCAGCACGCTGGGCGCACAGGGCACGGTGATGGCCGGTGGCCGGTATGATGGCCTGATTTCAACCATGGGTGGCCCGCAGACGGCTGGCATTGGCTGGGCCGCAGGGGTTGAACGCCTGGCAATGATGGTGGAAAATGTCCCGGCAGCAACCCGCCCGGTGGCCCTGGTGCCGATGGGCGGTGCCGCCGAAAGCCGGTGCCGGACCCTGGCACAGGAACTGCGCGAAGCTGGCATTGCGGTTGAGCTGGGTTATTCGGGTAATATGAAAAAACGCCTGAAACGGGCCGATAAGGCCAATGCCAAAATGGCCGTGATCATTGGTGATGATGAACTGGCAAAAGGCATTGCTGTCCTGCGGGACCTGGATGCGGGCGAGCAACAGGAAGTCGCAATTGACAGCCTGATTGGTGTGATTGGCAAGAGGTGATGACCTGGTGAGCGAGGCGGCCGCACGCGAGGAAGCCGGAGACTGGCCGCTGGACCGCTTGATGGTGGTTGGAACCAACCACCGGCGATCCAGTGAGGACACGCGCGACCGCCTGTTCATTGACGAAGCTCGCCTGCCGCAGTTTTTGGCGGTGATTACCCAGGCGCGGCTGGGCCAGGCGGTGGTGGTTTCGACCTGCAACCGCACCGAAATTCATTTGCTGGCCAACGAGGCCGAACGTGGCCGCGAGCGCGTGATCGACCTGATGGCATTGTGGGCTGATCTGGACCGGGAGCAGTTGGCCGCCGAGCTTTATATTCGCACCGGGCGCGAAGCCTTGCGGCATGTTTTTGCCGTTTCATCCTCGCTTGATAGCCTGGTGATTGGCGAACCGGAAGTTTTCGGCCAGATCAAGGATGCCCACAAAATTGCCCGTGCCCACGGGCTGGTGGGCCGCGAGCTTGAGCAGGTTTATCAAACCGCTTATGCCATTTCCAAAAAGGTACGCAGCCAAACCGGCATTGGTCAGGGCGCTGTGTCGATTGCGGCGGCGGCACAGTCCGTTGCGCGCGACTTGCATGGCGATATTGGCAATTGTTCCCTGTTATTGGCCGGGGCGGGGGATATGGGCGAGTTGATTGCCGCCTCCCTGGCTGAACGTGGCATTGGGCGCATCATGGTGGCTGACCGCCTCACCGCGCGGGCCCGGCTGGTGGCGCGCCGGCTGGAATGCCATTGGTCGGAGATCGGCGATCTTGACCGTTTGTTGGCCGAGGCCGACATTGTGTTAACCGCGGGCGGATCGCGCCGGTATCTGATTGATCATGATATCGCCCTGGCCGCGGTTAAGCGCAGGCGTTATCGCCCGGTTTTGATGATTGATACCGCCGTTCCCGGGGATATTGACCCGCAGGTCGACGAGATTTCGGAAGTGTTTTTCTATCGGCTGGAGGATTTGGAAAAAATCGCCGCCGAAGGACGGGGCGGGCGCGAGGAAAAGGCCGATGAAGCCTGGGCGCTGGTGGAAGCCGAGGTGGACCGTTTTGTGCGGGTTCGGGCCGAACGGGCCGCGATCCCGGCGCTGGCAGAATTACGCCAGCATTTTGATGCCGTGCGGGCCAGTGCGCTGGCCGAAAGCCACGGCGATGCCGAAAAGGCAACGCGGCTTTTGGTTAATCGGCTGTTGCATGCCCCTACACAAGCCCTTAAAGACCTAGCAGCCACCACCGGCGGTGCCGGGACGATGGAATGGGTCAAGGCGCAAAAATTGCTTGGCCGGTTGTTTCCGCTTTCGCCCGATGACGAGGGCCGGACAGACATTTCAGACCCGGTAGACCCGGCAGATACAGATCAGGAGAATAAAGCGTGAGTTTGGACCCAGCAAAGCTGCATGGCGTTGTGCGCCGGTTTGACGAGCTTAAATCCCTGCTTTCGGGCGGGGCGGGGGATTCGGACAGCTTTGCCAAATTGTCGCGTGAATATGCCGAATTGCTGCCGGTGGTCGAAAAGATTGAAGCCTTTCAGCGCCTGCATGATGACCTGGCCGGGGTGAAGGAATTGCTGGCCGACCCGGAATCGGACCGTGAAATGCGCGACATGGCCGAGGCCGAACGCCAGGAATTGCTTGAACAACTGCCCGAAGCGGAACATGCCGTCAAACTGATGCTGCTGCCCAAGGATGCGGCAGATGAAAAGAACGCCATTTTGGAAATTCGCGCCGGGACCGGGGGCGAAGAAGCCGCCCTGTTCGCTGCGGATTTGTATCGCATGTATCAGCGTTATGCCGAAACACGCGGCTGGCGGTTTGAGGTGATGGATGCCAACGAAAACGACCTGGGCGGTTTTAAGGAAGTGGTGGTCAATGTTTCGGGTTCCGGGGTGTTTGCCCGTCTGAAATATGAAAGTGGCGTGCATCGCGTACAGCGTGTGCCGGTAACTGAAACCGGCGGACGTATTCATACCTCCGCTGCAACGGTTGCCGTGTTGCCAGAAGCCGAAGAGGTCGATGTGCATATCGACCCCAAGGATTTGCGTATTGATACCTATCGTTCGCAAGGGGCCGGTGGCCAGCATGTGAATACGACCGATAGTGCCGTGCGTGTCACCCATATTCCAAGTGGTGTTGTTGCCGCCTGCCAGGAAGAAAAATCGCAGCATAAAAACAAGGCCAAGGCCATGAAAATGCTGATGACGCGGCTTTATGACCATGAACGCGAAACCAAGGATGCCGCCCGTGCGGCAGACCGTAAATCGCAGGTGGGATCGGGTGATCGGTCCGAACGGATTCGCACCTATAATTTCCCGCAAGGCCGGGTGTCGGACCATCGCATTAACCTGACATTGTATCGGCTAGATGATTTTATTACGGGCGGACCGGCGGTTGATGAAATGATTGATGCGCTGATTTCCGAAGATCAGGCACAAAAACTGGCTGAAATCGAGAATTGAGCCGCGATATGACGCCCCCCAGCCCGGATAATGCCCCTGTAACGTTAGGAAGTTTAACGTTGGGAAGTTTAATGACCCGGGCGGTGGCGATGTTGCGCGATGCTGGCAATGAAACCCCCCGGCTTGATGCGCGCATTTTATTATCCGAAGCCTGCGGGGTGGAGGCCAGCCGCATTCTGGCCTGGCCGGAAGACATGGTTACGCCGGAACAGGCGCAATTGTTTCAAACCATGATCGCCCGACGCCTGGCGCACGAGCCGGTATCGCGCATTTTGGGAAAACGTGATTTTTGGCGCCATACCTTTAAGGTGACAGACGATACCCTTGACCCGCGCCCGGATAGTGAAACGCTGGTGGAATGGGCAATTGACTTTGCCGGGCGGTTTGATGCCCCAAAGATGATTGATTTTGGCACCGGGACCGGCTGTTTGATCCTGTCGGTTTTGGGCGATGTGCCCAAGGCCAGCGGGATTGGGGTGGATATCAGTGCCGGGGCGGTCGCCTGTGCGCAGGAAAATGCCAATGCCCTGGGGCTGGCAGATCGCTGTGATTTCAGGGTGTCGGACTGGATGGAAAACCTGCCAGAGGAGACAATCGCGGCGGGGTTTGATATCATGATCTCTAATCCGCCTTATATTGCGCATCGTGAGATGGCGTCTTTGGCGCCGGATGTCCGAGATTACGACCCTTATGGGGCCTTAAGTGACGGGGCAGACGGGCTTGGGGCCTATCGTATTTTGGCCGGTGTTGCCGCACGGTTGGTGCGGGCTGGCGGGCAGGTTATTTTTGAAATTGGTCAGGGCCAGGAAGACGCGGTTCGGGCCTTGCTGATCCAGCATGGATTTGACGCCATCGCTTATCGCCGTGACCTGGGCGGGATTGTGCGGTGTGTGGGCGGGCAAAAAAACGACAACGGGCCTGCGTAAATTGCCACAGCAATGCACTGCAGGTGTCATGAACGGTTGTTTATGCCTGTTATCAGGGCAGAAATGTTCAATTGTACGTCTGTTACGCATTTGCGTTTACGGGCAAGGGACCCTGTGTGTGATTTCAGGCGAAGGGATTGTAAAAAAATTAAAAGAAGGGAAAAAAACAGTTGGAATAAGCTTGCAAGACATATAGTTTGTCCTGAGCAGGCCGGGTGCCTGACGCGCTTTCTTATTGCGCCGTGTTCCCCTGTAAACAGTAACAAATCTCCGTTCCTCAGATTGGTCTTCGGTTGATTTCAGACGGTACCGTTTGGCCGGTACTGTTTTTCGGGAAATGTGTTTTTTCAGACGGATTGGTTCCGGGGCACAATTATGATGCCCCCGGGTGTCCTCAACGCCAACAGTATGTTGATATGAGAAATAACAATAAACGTCCGCGCGGGCGGCCACAGCCTAATAAACGTCCTGTAAATCCGAAATTTCAGAATTACGATAGCAACGGTCCGGACGGGCGTGTGCGCGGTAATGCCCAACAGGTTTATGAAAAATACGTGTCGCTGGCAAAAGACTGCACCGACGATCCTGTTTTGGCGGAAAATTATTACCAGTATGCCGAACATTATTATCGCATTTTGCAGTCGGCCATCGAATGGGAAAACCAGCGCCGTGATTCGCAACCCCGTTCAGACCGCAATGAACGGAATAATAACGATCGCAATAACGGTGATCGCAACAATAACGACCGCAATGGCAATGACCGCAACAACAATGATCGTCATAACAACGATCAGCGCGGGAACCGCAACAACAATGCCGAACAGCGCAATGATGATGCGCCAGCACCGGACGTAGCAGCCGAAAAGAACAATGCTGCTGCCGATGGTGAGGCAGGAAGTGCTGCGGTCGCGGTGAACCAGAGCGGGCCGGAAAATGCGGCGAGCGGACAGGACGATGCCAAACCGGCACGTGCACCGCGTACCACCCGCACCCGGACGCCTCGCAAGCCCAAGGTGGAAACGGCCGACGTTGCCGAAGAAAAGCCGGTTGCCGTGACGGAAGGCAATGCCGCCCCTGCGGATGAAGCCAATGTTGCCGCTGCTGGCACACCGGAAGCATCTGATGCCACGGACGCGGCCAATGCCACCAATACTGACGGGGAAGCCGCACCGAAACGTGCACCGCGTGCCCGTCGGACGACAACACCGCGTGCCCCGCGCAAAACGGCTGCCGCAAAGGCCGCTGAAAATGCGGGTGCTGCTGATGACGCACCGGTTGCCGCAAGTGGTGATGATGCACCGGCCGATGCCGTTGCAACAGGTGACAGCGATGCCGGTGAAGAGAAAAAACCGCGCAAACGCGCTGCCGCAACGACCCGGACACGGGGCCGCCATCCGACAGCACGCCGTGGTCGCAGCCGCGTTGGCGGCCGTGAAGACGGCGAAGAGGGCGGTGAAGGCGGCTCTGACACTGAAACCGAGAAGGTTTCTGCCTGATCCGCTGTTAGGTCCTGGAATGGCATGATTTTTAAAATCCCCGATCAGATCATGGTCGGGGATTTTGCTTTGTCTGGCCCGCCCGGATCGCCCGGTTCTTTCCGATGATCGCAATTATTTGGCAAGGCCTGCGGGCTTTGCTGTTTCGCCACCTATTTGCCGTGGGAAGGTGTGCTGCCTGATAGCGGTGTAATCGGATGGGGCTTTGCTGCGTTTCGGATTGGTGCAAACTGCGGCTTTGCAAGGCCGTTTGCGTTCGGTATAAATCAGCATCCTGCGATGGTATAAGGGTTTTATGCTGTCCGACCTTCTGCACTCCTGTTCGTTTTCTGATCCTTTCGTGAAGATATGGAATGATCGTTTCAGCGTGAACGATTGTCATGGCGTATCAGCGCGGCGCGTGCGGGAGACGCCTGGAATGGCAGGGGCAGATGATGAGATGACCGGCGATGGGCTTAAGGGCTAAGGGTTATTATAGGGGCTACGGGCGACAGGCGATTGCCTGACGGGCACGGGGAATGCCGGGGCGCATGATAAAGCCTGCCGTGGTAGGGCAGGCAGATAAAACCCGATAATCGGGTGATTGGGGAGGGTGCAATGGGGCCTGCTGGCTTCAGGGTATTGATGGTTTTGATGCTGGCGCTGGGCGCGCTTGTTGTTGTGATTGGCATGACCGCACATGACGACGCGCTGGTACTGGCAGGCTTGACCTGCGGGGTGATCCCGCTGGTGGTGCGGTTATTTGTCGGGTTGCTGGCCCCATATTTGACGGCCCCGCCACCAAGCACGCCGAAACCAGACCCTGCCGCCCCGTCCGACACCCCTGAAGTAAACAGCAATCACCATTGGGCCGACAAGGACGCCCTGGAGCAGGCCGGTGTGCTGGCGGCCGACCCATCCATATATTTGGGGCGGCTGCAGGGTTCATCGTCAATGATTGGTTTGCAATCGGTCCGGCGGCTGATGACATTTAGCAATGCGTCGCTTGATTTTTACCAAAGCAGCGTGATCCCCAATGCCCTGACCAGCCGGGACAATTTGCTGATTTTTGAAAATGACGGCCTGGTTTGCAAGGCCGTGCGTGACCGACGCACCCAGTTGGGGCAGAAGGTGATTGTGCTGGACCCGTTTGGTCGGTCGGGCAGCGCATCGGACAAGTTCAACCCGTTTGATTTTATGCGTCCCGAAGGGGCGTCGCTGGTGACGGATGCTGGCGTCATCGCCGATCTGTTGCTGGCCCCGCATTTTGTCCAGGATCTGGACCCACAGGATGCGCGTGTCGCACGGGTTTTGTTACAGGGGTTGATCCTTCATACCTATCGCGAAGAAAATGAAAAAAACCGCCATCTGACCGAGATGCGCCGTAAATTGACATTGCCGCCCCACCGGTTTTACCCGCTGCTGGGGGAATTGATGGATATCGATGTTGCCGAAGGGCGCATTTGCGATATTGCGCTATCGATCCTCGATATGACCGACGAGCATCGTGCGACCATCCTGGAAGCCTGCCGCAATGCAACCGCCGTGTTTGATTTGGGGCCGATTGAAAATGCCACCCGTGAAACCAGCTTTAGCCTGGAAGACATTACCGAACGCGGGGCGTCGATATTTGTGATTGGCGCTGCACCCGAAAGTTACGATACCTCGTTGCTGACCTGGTGCCGGGCGATGCTGGGATGCCTGTTATTGCTGGTTTCCAGCCGTGACGGGCGGCAATTGCCGTCTTATCTGGTGATGTTGGACCGGGTCGAAACGCTGGGGCGGCTCGTACAGCTTGAACGGTTGCTGGGCGGGGGCAGCAATGGCAATCCCGGGCTGACATTGTGGCCGTGTTTTTCTGGCGTGAGTGCGGTGATGGATGTGTGCCACAACTGGGAAAATGTGGTGGGCCGTAGTGATGTTGTGCAGATCTATGGGCAGGATGGGGCGTTTGACCTGGATTGGGCGGCGGGGTTAACGGCCATGTCGCGCTTTGCCGATACCGGCAAAGGCAGCACCCAAAGCGATGCCCCGGTGCATTTGCGCAGCCGGGACAAGGAAGCGATGATGACCTCGGTCGAGGTGGCGCGCATGCCGCCAGATACACAATTGCTGTTTTGCAAGCAATTGCCCCCTATTCGGGCGACCCGCCTGCAATGGGCGGAAGACGATGCCTTCCGCCTGTTGGCAACCCGCCCGCCAACCTTTTAACGGGGGAAACAAGACGGGGTTAGATCGAAATATGATCGCCCGGCTTGATTGTGCCGCTGCTGGTTGCCTCCAGATAGACGCCCATGAACAGGTGGTTGACACCTTTGCGCAGCAATAACGGCACATTGATGTCGGATTGTGCGGTTTCAGGGTTAATGCTGGTGGCCTTGCAGCGGGTAATGGGGTGGATCATGCGAAAGGAAACATCGCCAATGGTGATGGTTTGATTTTCGGTCCATTCCAGTTCGGACCAGGCCGGGAGGCCATCGACCAGCAAATTGCCGCGAAAGCGCATCGGGTCCACATGTTGGCTGGCAATCCGGTCGCCAAAATCCTTAATCGAGTCGCGGTTCAGCAGCGAAATATAGGGAGCTTCCATATCGCCAAAATGCGTATTGGGCACCGACATGATTTTCGGGCTGCCTGCAATGTCATTTTTTAAAAAGGCACTCAGGAAATCCTCGATCACGGTACGGCCCATTGCATCTTCAAGGTTGCCTTTGCAAATGGTGCGGCCATTGCGCGAAATGGCAAGGGTGGTGGTGGCATCGTCATATTCAATGCCAAGTTCGGTTAATTTGGGCGTGTTGACCAGTTGCAGAAAATTGCTTTTGCGCGCCCAGCCCTCCAACCCGCCCTGACCAAGGGATGTACTGGTTGCCAGAACATAGCGACGGTCATCAGCCAGCATTTGGTGGGCATCAATTGTTGCTGATGCCATTTCGACGCCGCGAAGCCCCTTGACCGGATAGCGCATGATCGCACCAAGTTCACCGTTTGCCATTTTGTTTGCCTGTTTGTTCGTAAAAGCCGGATCTGGCGGCGTATACCGTCATGTTAAGGGAACAGACGTTAAAGTCTGTACCAGGTATCGGCAAGTCCGCAATTGTCCTGATTTATAATTGATACAATCTGCAGCGCGGGGGGAAATCCGTGCGTAAAGGCATGGAAGATGCGGGTGGGCCTGTGCTAAAATAGGATTTCATTTCAGGCATTTGTCTCTTTTTAGCGCGAAGCTGTTTTAAAAAAACAGAAAGAAGACGAAAAACCCGACGGATTGTGATGGCGGGGACTTGCGCAGACAAAAGCTTGTCACATATCAAGGATGTTCCTGTGCTGTTCTTATAAGATAAGGGCAGATGGGAGCATAATCATTGGTGCGGATGCTTCCAAGAAGGTCCGCAAAGATGCCCCCTGTTGGCTCAAGGAGTGACAGATAATGGAATTTGAGAAATTTACGGATCGGTCCAAGGGATTTTTGCAGTCGGCCCAATCGTTGGCCCTGCGGGAAAATCACCAGCAACTGGTCCCTATTCACCTGCTTAAGGTGCTGCTTGATGACGAGGAAGGCTTAGCTGCCAACCTGATCAAGGCACAGGGCGGGGATGCCAAACGTGCGCTGGAACGTACCGAACAGGAACTGGCAAAATTGCCAAAGGTGACCGGTGCCAATGCACAGGTTTACCTTTCCAGCGAATTTGCCCGCCTGGTGGACGAAGCCCAAAAGGTCGCCAAAAAGGCAGGTGATAGCTATGTCACGGCAGAACGCCTGTTGCTGACTTTGGCGCTGGATGCCAAATCGCTGGCCGGTAAGGTGCTGGCCGATGCCGGTGTTACGGCGCAAAAGCTTAATGGCGCGATCAATGATTTGCGCAAGGGCCGCACGGCAGATAGCTCCGGTGCGGAAGGCCAGTATGATGCCCTTAAAAAATACGCCCGCGACCTGACGGAAGCCGCCCGCGAAGGCAAACTGGACCCGGTGATTGGCCGGGACGAGGAAATTCGCCGTGCAGTGCAGGTCCTTTCGCGCCGGACCAAAAACAACCCGGTGCTGATTGGTGAACCTGGCGTGGGTAAAACCGCGATTGCCGAAGGTTTGGCGCTGCGTATTGTGAAAGGCGACGTGCCGGAAACCTTGAAAAGCAAAAAGCTTCTGTCGCTGGATTTGGGCGCGCTGATTGCGGGTGCTAAGTTCCGTGGCGAGTTTGAAGAACGCCTGAAAGCCGTTTTGTCCGAGATCGAAGCCGAAGCAGGTGAGGTGATCCTGTTTATTGACGAATTGCACACCCTGGTCGGGGCCGGTAAATCCGAAGGGTCGATGGATGCATCGAACCTTTTGAAACCGAAACTAGCCCGTGGGGAACTGCATTGCGTCGGGGCGACCACGCTGGATGAATATCGCAAATATATCGAAAAGGATGCCGCCCTTGCCCGGCGTTTCCAGCCGGTATTTGTCAGCGAGCCAACGGTGGAAGACACGGTTTCGATCCTGCGCGGGATCAAGGAAAAATACGAACTTCATCATGGGGTGCGTATTGCCGATAACGCGCTGGTGGCGGCGGCAACGCTTTCGAACCGCTATATCACGGATCGTTTCCTGCCAGACAAGGCCATTGATTTGATGGACGAGTCTGCATCCCGCCTGCGCATGGAGCTTGATTCAAAGCCGGAAGAAATTGACGAACTCGATCGTCGGATCATTCAGCTGAAAATCGAACGGGAAGCCCTTAAAAAGGAAGAGGATGTTGCCTCGCGGGACCGTTTGGGCCGCCTGGATAAGGAACTTTCGGACCTTGAGGACAAATCGACCGAACTGACAGCGAAATGGGAAGCCCAGAAAAACGAACTGGCCGCATCGACCCATATCAAGGAACAGCTTGATCAGGCACGGGGTGAACTGGAACGCGCGATGCGGGATGGTCACCTGGAGCGTGCCGGGCAGTTGCAGTATCAGGAAATTCCGGCACTGGAACGCCTTTTGATCAAGGCAGAGGAAGATCAGGCCAATACCGGCCTGAAGGACGAAGCCGTGACCGAAAAGCATATTGCCTCGGTGGTGTCGCGCTGGACGGGCATCCCGGTGGACAAGATGCTGGAAGGGGAGCGTGAAAAGCTTCTGGATATGGAAAATGTCCTGCGCAAGCGTGTGGTTGGGCAGGATGATGCGGTACGTTCGATTTCCAATGCGGTGCGCCGTGCGCGTGCCGGGTTGCAGGACCCGAACCGGCCCATTGGCTCGTTCCTGTTCCTGGGGCCCACGGGTGTGGGTAAAACCGAATTGACCAAGGCATTGGCACAGTTCCTGTTTGATGATGAACAGGCAATGGTGCGCATTGATATGTCTGAATTCATGGAAAAACATGCCGTGGCGCGGCTGATTGGCGCACCTCCCGGTTATGTTGGCTATGATGAAGGCGGATCATTGACCGAGGCTGTCCGGCGGCGCCCTTATCAGGTTGTGTTGTTTGACGAGGTGGAAAAAGCCCACCCGGATGTCTTTAACGTGTTGCTTCAGGTGCTTGATGAAGGCCGCCTGACAGACGGGCAGGGACGCACGGTGGATTTCCGCAATACGCTGATTGTTCTGACATCGAATCTGGGGGCCGAAATTTTGGCCAATCAGAGTGAAGGCCAGGATAGCAGCGACGTGCGCAGCCAGGTGATGGAAGTGGTGCGGGCTTCGTTCCGTCCGGAATTCCTCAACCGGTTGGATGAAGTGTTGCTGTTCCATCGTTTGGAACGGGCCCAGATGGATTACATCGTTGATATCCAGCTGAGCCGGCTTGATAAACTGCTGGCGGATCGCAAGATCACGTTGAAACTCGATGAATTCGCCAAAAGCTGGCTGGCCGATAAGGGCTATGACCCGGTTTATGGTGCCCGTCCGCTCAAACGTGTGTTCCAGCGTTATTTGCAAAACCCGCTGGCGATGCAAATTCTGGAAGGCGGCATCCGCGATGGCATGACCGTGCCTGTTTCGGCCGAAGGTGGCAATTTGCTGCTGAATGGCAAAAAGGTCGAGATGCCAGACTAACCCGCCTGACCGTGCCAAAGTGCGGATCGTAACATCACAGAACCCCCGGTATTTCCCCATACCGGGGGTTTTGTTTTATAAACATATTTTGGCCGCGATCTGTGATCAGTTAGGATATCCTTTCTGTTCCGTCATCGTTTACCCATCAGGAGCCTTGTTGTATGTCCCTGTCTTCATCGAAAATGATCGTTGCGGCGTCACTTGCTGTTATGGGGGCGGGTATTGTTGCCATGACGCAACCGGCACAGGCGGAAAATTCATTTTTCAGTTCCGCCAAAAAGGCACTGGGCACCGTTCTGGAGGAACAATCCTCCTCCTCGTCTGATACGCCGCGCGCGACAGGCACTAAAAACAGCAATCTTTCGGGCCTGTCGCAGGGAATGGTGGGAAATGGGTTGCGCCAGGCGCTTGATAAGGGCATTGGCACGGTAACGGCGATGCTGGGCAAAAAGGATGGTTTTAACGCCGATCCGGTCGCGCATATCCCCCTGCCTGCCGGTGTAAAACGGGCACAATCCCTGCTTGCCGCAGCCGGCATGGGGCAATATGGCGATGAAATTGAATTGCGTATGAACCGGGCTGCTGAAAGTGCGATGGGCAATGCGGGCAATATTCTGGTTGATGCCGTTCAGAAAATGACGCTGGCCGATGCCAAGGAAATTTTGCAAGGGCCGGACGATGCCGCGACCCGCTATCTGCAAAAGGTTTCGGGGCGCAAAATTGCCGACGATATGCGCCCGGTGATGAACAATGCCCTGGCTGATACTGGTGCCTTGCGGCTGTATGACCAGATGCTGGGCCAGTATGACAGCCTGCCGATGGTGCCCGATGTCAAAACATCGCTAACCGATTATGCGACCGATGCGGCGATGAAAGGCCTGTTTCATTATCTGGCACAGCAGGAAGGCGAGATTCGGAATGATCCCGGCAAATGGACAACGGATGTTTTGAAAAAGGTGTTTTCCGCCGCGCAATAATATCGGTCTTAATCCGATAAACTGATTTCATTCACAGTTTTTGCCGGTTTGCGTCTTGGTAACGGACGGATGCCGTAAAGGATGTGCAGGCCGTGATCCACTTGGATCGCGGCTTTTGAGGATCTGATCCTGAGCCGTAATGACGGTCGCATTTCGCCTGATTTGCGTGCAAGGCTCCAAGCCTTTGCTCACGCGGCGTAAAATCGTAAAGCATATCGGATTGGGGAAGAATTTTGCGACAGATTGCCGGGCCCCTCAAAACTGCGGCAGTTTTTCCCAGCGATTGCGCATTTCGCGGATGTTGCGGTTTGGAATGTTGTGAAGGGATTTAAACTGACCCTGACATTCGACGATTTGCACCTTAATCCCCAGATCCGCAGCCATATCAAAATAGGGTTGCATTTCCCATACCTGGCTGAAGGTGTTGGAAACCACAACATTTTGGCCATCTTGCAGATGTTTTAGGGTTTCGGTTTCGCAGCGTTTGTGAACTTCGCCAAGCCTTTCCGTCGAAAACCGGTAATTTCCCGCATTGTCAGTCATGAACATGTCGGCTTCGAGGTGGATGTGGTTGGGGGCCTGGCACAGGCGGAGGGCCAGGGTTGATTTGCCGGAGCCAGGAAGCCCGCGTATCAGAAGAAGGGTAGGAAGCGTTTGTTCTGCGCTCATGCCGCCGTGACCATTCGTGACCATTGTGAAGGGATAACCGTTTTGGGCCGCTAACTTGCCAGATCGGTTTGCCAAGTTCTAGTACGATATTGCGCCAAAGACGCGCGCATGCCTCTCTGGGCGCGGATTAGTTTCCCATCATTGGTTGCGTGATTTTGCCGTCCATGCCCAAAACAAGCGGGGACCCGACAGAGCGCAAATATTGCACCAGAACAGTCGGCATCAAATCCTGACGATAGAGATTGCGGAGGGTTTCGTTAAAACGGCTTAACACGTGATGACAGGGGCTTTTGCGCGAAAACAGGGCATAAAGGGCCTCGCCATCGACCTCCAGCCGGTCAAAAACCAGGTCGGGAAAGGTTTTTTGTTGCAGCATGTTGCGCGCAACGGCATCGCTGGTCAGAAAATAATCGGCGCGATCAGCACTGATCATGCGCAGGCCGTCATTGATTTCGGGAACCTCGAAAATGGTCAGTTGCTCCTTGGCAATGGCCGTGTCGACGGTTTGGCCGTGGCTGTCACCACGCCGGATCAGGCCGCGCTTGGGGCGTAAATCATTTAAGGTAATGTTGGGTTCGCTAAAGGTCCCGGCATGGATGGCAACGATCCGTTCATAGCCAATGGGAATGTCGCTGTAGCTGGCCCAGGGTTGGCGTTTGTCGGTGCGGTAGGCTGCGGTGATAAAGTCAATATTGCCGTCTTTGGTTTCCTGAAGCAGGCGGGCCCACGGCATTTGGATCATTTCGACGTCGACATTCATATGCTCAAAGGCGCGTTTGGCAACTTCAATCGACGCACCGGCTTCCAGCCCCGCCGGGGTTTGATAGGAAAAAGGCGGATAATAGCTATATCCCGCCTTGATATGCTGGCAGGCATGCTGCGCGCGGGCAGGGGGTGCTATAAGAAACGGCAGGCACCATGCCAGGCAAAAAAGCAAAAATCGGGCGCATGAAAGCGCAGGCGGATTTATTCTCGCAGCCCGCCGATGGGGATGAAACCCTTGATGGCGATGTGTGTTTTCCATTTTCTGAGTGTGAATTCCCCGTGGCTTGCACAACCAGCACGATAGTATATTGCCGGTATTTTTCTATTTGGGGAAGTGCAGATGCAGATACAAGTATGGTGTTAGAACGCTTTTTTGGGGAAGGGCATTTGGGGCAGGGCAGATATGGCTGGAGGATGTGACGCGTTGGGCCTTTGATGTGTGCGGCCTGAAACTGGCAATCCTGCGCCCAAGCCGGGTGTTTTGACAGACACCGGGCTTGGGCAGGGGAATTGCATCGCTTAACTTATTTCTGGCGTTTGCGCTGATAAAGTGCCGTTAGGCGTTCTTCATAGGCCGCGCGGATTTTGTGGCGGCGAATTTTCATCGAGGGCGTCAGCATTTCGTTATTGATGCTAAAGGCGCTGTCGGCAAAGGCAAAGCTGCGTACTTTTTCAATCGAGGAAAGCCGCGTATTAACCCGGTCGATTGACTTGCGGATCAGTTTTCGGAAGTCTTCATTTTCAGAAAGGATTTCGATTTTGTTTTCCAGCCCGTTGGCACGGGCAAATTCGCGCATCACGTCTTCTTCGGGCCACAGAATGGCAACCAGATAGGGCTGGTCATCGCCATAAACCATTGCCTGGGCAATTTCGGTTTCCAGGGTTAGCAATCCTTCGATCCGCTGGGGCGAAATGTTATCGCCGCCCGAATTGACAATGATGTCCTTCTTGCGGTCCGTGATCATCAGGTTGCCTTCGTCATCAAGCTGGCCGATATCGCCGGTATGCAGCCAGCCATCAATGATGGCTTCGTTGGTGGTTTC
>JBNKVZ010000016.1:0-18609 GCA_050299455.1 Thalassospira sp. | reverse complement strand
CGCGCAGAAGGATTTCGCCGTCATCGGCAATTTTGCATTCAACGCCCACCATGGGCGGGCCAACGGTGCGCAGCTTGTTGTTTTCCGCACGGTTGCATGACACCACCGGGCTGAATTCGGTTTGGCCATAACCCTGCAAAATGCGCAGGCCGCAGGAAACAAACAGCACACCGAGTTCGTAATTTAGCGGGCCGCCCCCCGACACCATCGCCTTGAGACGCCCGCCAAAACGCTGTCGCAATTTGCGGCGCAGCAGAAGCTCGCATATCAGGTTCTGGACCCATTCAATCGGCCCCAGGCGTTCGCCTTCATATTTTTTACGCCCCAGCCGAAGGGTTGTTTTGAACAGCCGGAGCTTGAAGCCGCCTTCCTTTTCCAGCGTGCGGCTTAGGCGCTGATAAAGCATTTCATAAAGGCGGGGCACGGCTGTCATGATGGTGGGGCGGACTTCGGCCAGATTGGCGGCAAGTTTGTCCAGGCTTTCGGCATAATAGATTTGCGCGCCCAGGCTGATGGGGAAATAAAGCCCGGCAGTATGTTCATATGAATGCGATAGCGGCAGGAAGGACAGGAATATTTCATCACCAATGCCAAGGGCCTCGATGATGTCAAATGCGCCGGCACAATTATTGATAATTGCCCCGTGGCTAAGCATCACGCCCTTGGGCGCGCCGCCGGTGCCGGATGTATAAATCAGGCAGGCGGTGTCGCTGCGTTTGATGTTGGCAACCCAGGCATCGACATCATCATCAAGTTCCTCGCCCTGGGCAATCATGTCATCCCATTTTGAAATGGTGATGCCGCCAACAAAATTTTGCCCCCAATCCTCGATGGTGATGGCATGGCGACAGCGCCCGGAATCCAGCGCGCCATGCAAAAAGGGCTTGGCCAGCTTTTTGGTGGAAATAATGGCAAGGCCGGCGCCAGAATCCTCGATAATATGTAAATGATCGCGTTCGGTATTGGTGGAATAGGCCGGTGCGGTCAGCGCGCCGACACACATGATCGCCAGATCGGCAATGCCCCATTCGGTGCGGTTTTCAGACAGCAAAATAACCCTGTCACCAGGCCGAACACCCAATTTATAAAGCGAGCGGGCAAGGGCGCGCACCTGACGCGCAGCTTCTTGCCAGGTGGTGGCAACGAATTCATTGCTTGTCGGCGATTTGGTCCACCAAAGGGGTTTATCGCTATTTTTCGCCGCCAAATCGAAAAACATCGACGGCAAGTTCTGCCAGCGGGCATAATCCTGCAAATTCGTCATGGCGTTTCCCTGTTATTGTTTTCATATATATAAGCCTTACGGCGCATGTGCCAATGGTCGCAAGACCAACCGTTTTGATCTTTTTGTCCGCTCGCGCTGGCGATGAAAATATCTTTGTCTTATATCGCATTAAAGACTTTTATGTTCCGAACCATCTGGAGGACCAATGAACGCGATTAACAAGAACCTGCCGACCTGGGATCTGAGTGATCTTTATGCGGATGCCAAAGACCCGGCCATTCGCCGTGATCTCGACGATGCCAAGCAGCGCTCGGAGGCTTTCCAGAAGGAATATCAGGGCAAACTTGCCGGCTTGTCGGGTGATGCGCTGGCCGGTGCCATTGTCGAATTTGAAAGCATTTCGGAAATTTGCGGCCGTATTGGCTCGTTTGCCGGTTTGCTTCATGCCGGTGACGGCAGCGACCCGGCAATCGGGCAGTTTTACCAGGGTGTTCGCGAACAGCTTACTACCATTTCCAGCTTTACCCTGTTTTTCGGCCTGGAACTGAACCGTATTGAAGAAGCAGCCTTGCAGGCCAAATATGACGAAAGTGACGCCCTGGCGCGCTATCGTCCGTGGTTGAATGAAAACCGGTCTTTCCGCCCGCATCAGCTTTCTGATGAAGTTGAACAGGTGCTTCATGAACGTGAAGTGGCCGGTTCTGGCGCCTGGATCCGCCTGTTTGACCAGACGATGGCCGAATTGCGCTTTCCCATCAATGGTCAGGACCTGACCATGTCCGAAGCGGCCAATATGCTGTCCTCGACCAAGGTAGAGGACCGCAAGGTTGCGGCAAAATCCATTGGCGATGTTTTGGGCAAAAACATCAAATTGCTCTCACACATCACCAATACCCTTGCCAAAGACAAGGAAATTGATGACCGCCTGCGCAATTTCGCCACCCCGGTAAGCGCCCGTAACCTGTCCAATCAGGTTGAAGACGATGTGGTCGAAGCCCTTTGCGAAGCCGTCACCTCATCCTACGGGGATTTGTCGCACCGTTATTACAAGCTGAAAGCCAAATGGTTTGGTGTTGACCAGCTTGATTACTGGGACCGTAACGCACCGCTTCCAGAAGATGACGACCGTGAAATTGCCTGGGATACCGCGCGGGAAACCGTGCTGAAGGCCTATGGCGAATTTTCCGGCGATCTTGCCGCCATTGGCAAGCGGTTCTTTGATAATCCCTGGATTGATGTGCCGCCGCGGGCTGGCAAGGCATCGGGCGCCTTTGCCCATCCGACGGTGCCGTCCGCCCACCCGTATCTGTTGCTGAATTATCATGGCAAAACCCGCGATGTGATGACCCTTGCCCACGAACTGGGCCACGGGGTGCATCAGATTTTGGCGGGCGAGCAGGGCTATTTCCTGTCTGATACGCCGCTAACATTGGCCGAAACCGCATCGGTCTTTGGCGAAATGCTGACCTTCCAGTCAATGTTGCGCGCCGAAAGTGATCCGAAAATGCGTCGCATCATGCTGGCGGGCAAGGTTGAGGATATGCTCAACACTGTGGTGCGCCAGATTGCGTTTTTCGAGTTCGAGAAGCGTGTTCATGCCAAACGCCGCGAAGCAGAATTGACGGTTGATGAGATCTGCGAGATCTGGATTGACGTACAAAAGGAAAGCTTGGGTGATGCGATCCGCTATGACGAGGAATACAAATATTACTGGTCATATATCCCGCATTTCATACATTCGCCGTTTTATGTTTACGCCTATGCCTTTGGCGATTGCCTGGTGAATTCGCTTTATGATGTTTATCAAAATGCCGAAGACGGCTTTGCCGATAAATATTTCGATATGCTCAAAGCGGGCGGCACCAAACGCCATCAGGAATTGCTGGCACCGTTCGGGCTGGATGCGTCCGACCCGGCATTTTGGCAGCGTGGTTTGAACATGATCAAACGCCTGATTGACGAACTGGAGGAACTTTCCTGATATGAGCGATGATAACGACGACGATTTTCGCCAATCCGAAGATAATCGTTTTGGTGGGCGGGTGCGTCGTTATGCCCGCGTCGGTGCGTCTGCCGGGAAACTGGCGACGCGCCTTGCGGTGGGCAAGGTCTTTGGCGGCGAGGTTGACCACGGCCGTTACGCCGCGGATTTGACATCGGCACTGGGCGGGCTGAAAGGCCCGCTGATGAAGGTGGCGCAAATCTTGTCAACCATCCCCGATGCCCTGCCGCGTGATTATGCCGATGCGCTGGCGGGCTTGCAGGCCGATGCCCCGCCAATGGGCTGGCTGTTTGTCAAACGCCGGATGCGCACCGAACTGGGCGCAGGCTGGCAGGATAAATTTGCCGATTTTGGCAAGGAAGCCGCGGCTGCCGCATCATTGGGCCAGGTGCATAAGGCAACGCTGCCCGATGGCCGCGATGTGGCCTGTAAGCTGCAATATCCCGATATGTCGGCAACTGTTGAGGCCGATCTCAAACAGCTTCGGGCCGCCTTTGCCATCTATCGGCGTTACGACAGTGCGATTGATGCGGACAATATCCAGCTTGAGCTTGCAGCACGCCTGCGCGAGGAGCTGGATTACGAACGTGAAGCGCGGCAAATGGCGCTGTATCGGCATATGTTGCGTGATGAAGCACATGTCCATGTGCCCGAACCGGTCGTCGATCTGACAACACGCCGTCTTTTGACCATGACCTGGCTGCAGGGTGGAAAATTGCAGTCTTTTGTTGATGGCAACCCCGGCGAAGCGGAACGTAACCAGGTGGCGTTAAACATGTTTCGGGCCTGGTATGTGCCATTTTACAAATATGGCGTCATTCATGGCGACCCGCATTTGGGCAATTATTCCCTGCGCGATGATTTGAGTGTCAATTTACTCGATTTCGGTTGTATCCGGGTGTTCCAGCCCACCTTTGTCGAGGCGGTGATTTCGCTTTATCAGGCATTGCGGGACAATGACCGTGACAAGGCGATTGCCGCCTATGAAAGCTGGGGCTTTACCAATCTGTCAAACGAACTGATTGATGTTCTGAATGTTTGGGCCGGCTTTGTGTATGGCCCGCTGCTTGATGATCGCGAACGCAAGATGGAAGAAAGCAATTCGGTTGCCTATGGGGCCGAGGTGGCCGGCAAGGTACATGCCGAATTGCGCCGCCTGGGCGGGGTAAAGCCGCCGCGCGAATTTGTGCTGGTTGACCGGGCAGCGGTTGGCCTGGGCTCGGTCTTTTTACGGCTGGATGCCAAGGTGAACTGGTATCGGATTTTCCATGATCTGGTGCAGGATTTTGATGCCGCCAAACTGGCACAAAATCAGAATGACGCCCTAGAAAAAGTGGGGCTAGACCGCCCTGAATGATGCAAAACCGGTGTGATTATGCACCGTGCCAACGGCAATGAAAAACAAAGCCGGGCCTTTTTACAGGTCCGGCTTTGCTGTTTTATCGGTTTATTGTGTTTGGCTTACGTGCTGGGGACCGTCGGCAGGTTCGGGCTGATGCCACCGCTGGTCCGGACGGCACCGCTGAGGAAATAATATTGGCGCGGGTCGCTGGGGTTCTGGGCCCTCAGGTTCGCTTTGACATCGCGATTAAGGGCAATGATCTGCGTTGTTTGCGAAATGGCATTGTTATCGTTTGGCACCTGTTGGATGCCCCATGGGGTCCGGCGGGGGCATTTGGCGCGAATCGCAAACAGGCTGGCTTGCAGGAAATTTTAAATTTGTGCGCAGATGAGCGTGCTTAAAATACCGCGTCGATGCTTTTTTTTCCGAAACAAGATGGCGAAACCGATTGGTAAAGTGCCCAGAAAACAGGCGTTAATGCTGCGCGACGATAAGGAAAAACGAAACCTTCGGGTGTGTTTTTCAGGTGCAATAAGCGCATAGGGTGGGTGGAAAACGCATTAAATGCTGGGAAAACAGGGTGTTGATTGTTTTCAGCGCGGCACGATACCTGTTCCATAACAGCAAAGGTGTGTGTGGTTTTTCGCACATTATACCAAGTCTCACATATAAACCATATTGCAGTTAATCTCTATTTTTGTGTGGTTTTGCTGTTGAGCTATTGAGAAGAAAATCGCATCTTGAGTTCAACGCAGACAAAGCGGGGCGCTGGTGAATGTTTGTCCTGAGCATCACTGGCGGGTGGGACCCGGTTTGTCACCAAGGCTTTATTGCCTCGGAAAGCGTGGTGGGAAAGCGGGCGGTTTCTTCTGTTTGTTCAGAGGAGCCGCCTTTTTTCATCCCTGGCCGCATTTTATCGCCTTGCGGGAACAGGTCGTAAGGCCGTTTTTCTGCGGGTTGTGTTACAGTCAGGGGTGAGACACCGGCTTGCCGGACAAGGGTTTAATAAAACAATACCAAAGCCCCGCAAACAGGGGCGGTACAATAAGAAATACCGACATATCAGATTGGATTGTTAAAATAGGGAAGGAGGTACGACGCGATGAAGCTGGCCGTTCCAAGGGAAATATGGCCCGGTGAGAAGCGCGTTGCCATCACACCGGACACCGTTAAAAAATATACGGGTCTGGGATTTGAGGTGGTGATCGAATCCGGTGCAGGCGCACACGCATCCATTGCCGATGATCGCTATATCGATGCCGGGGCAACCATTGCCAAAACCGCGAAGGACGCCACAGGGGATGCCGATGTCATCCTGAAGGTGCGCCCGCCGATGGTTGAGGGGAAAACCAACGAACTGGCGGCCTATAAAAAGGGCGCCACGGTCATTGGTTTGATCGAACCCTATGACCGGGCTGATCTGATTGCTGAAATGGCCGAGGCAGGCCTGACCAGTTTTGCAATGGAGCTGGTGCCGCGCATTTCGCGTGCGCAGTCGATGGATGTGCTGTCCTCGCAATCCAACCTGGCAGGGTATCGTGCCGTAATTGATGCCGCCCACGAATTTGGCCGCATCTTCCCTATGATGATGACAGCGGCAGGCACCCTTGCGCCGACCCGCATTGTTGTGGTCGGTGCTGGTGTTGCTGGTTTGCAGGCCATTGCGACGGGTAAACGCCTTGGCGCGGTGGTATCGGCCTTTGATGTGCGCCCGGCGGTGAAAGAACAGGTTCAGTCGCTGGGGGGCACCTTTATCGAGGTTGAGGATGACGATGCCGCCACGGCTGAAACGGCAGGGGGCTATGCCCGTGAAATGTCTGACGACTATAAAAAGAAGCAGGCAGCCAAGCTTAAGGACGTTTTGGCAAAAACCGACATCGTGATTACCACGGCCCTTATTCCCGGTCGTCCGGCCCCTGAAATTGTCACGGCCGATATGGTGGCGGGCATGAAAAATGGCTCGATCATTATTGACCTGGCGTCGGAACGCGGCGGCAATGTTGCCGGGGTGAAGCCCGGTGAAAGCACGGTTACGGATAATGGCGTTAAAATTATTGGCCCGTCCAATATCGTCAGTTCCGTCGCGGCCGATGCGACCGCAATGTATGCCAAGAACCTGCTTAATTTTGTGACCCTGATGGTCGATGGTGAAAAGAAGGAAATGGTCTTTAACCGTGAAGACCAGATCATTGCCGAAACCATGCTGACACAGGATGGCAAGATGGTTCATCCGAAATTTGGCGGAGACGCCGAGAAGGAAACGGAGGCTGAAAATGGTTGATCAGTCTGTCACACAATCTGCCAATGAATTGCGCGATTCCGCGCTGAGTATGGCAGAAAAGGCCGCAAAACTGGCCGACCAGCTTGCCGCCGGTGCGCATGATGTTGCCTCTGGTGCGGCCCATGCCGCATCTTCGGGCGGGGTCAGCCCGACCGTGATCGGTCTGACGGTTTTTGTTCTGGCCTGCTTTGTCGGCTATTACGTGGTGTGGAAAGTCACCCCCGCCCTGCATTCGCCGTTGATGGCGGTTACGAATGCCATTTCATCGGTCATCATTGTCGGTGCGCTTCTGGCGTCCGGCCCGATTGATATGAACATCTCCAAGGTGATGGGCTTTGTCGCCGTGGTGTTGGCTTCGATCAACATTTTTGGCGGTTTTATCGTCGCGCAACGCATGTTGCAGATGTTCAAGAAAAAGAAGTAGGGAAGGGGAAACATCATGTCGGAAAACCTGTCGGCTTTCCTGTATCTGGTCGCCTCGGTCTGCTTCATTCTGTCCTTGCGCGGCCTGTCATCGCCTGATTCCGCCCGTACCGGCAATATGCTGGGCATGGTCGGTATGGCGATTGCGATCTTCACCACTCTGGCCTCGCCAGAGGTGTTATCTTACACCACCATTATCGTCGGTATTCTGATTGGCGGGGCGATTGGCACCGTCATTGCCCTTAAAATCAAGATGACGGCGCTGCCGCAGCTGGTGGCGGCCTTTCACTCGCTGGTGGGGCTGGCGGCGGTTTTTGTTGCCGGGGCGGCACTTTATTCACCCGGGGCCTATGGCATTGGCACGGTGGGCGATATCCACCCCGCCAGCCTGATTGAAATGGGCCTGGGTGTGGCGATTGGCGCGATTACCTTCACCGGCTCGCTGGTGGCCTTTGGCAAATTGCAGGGCCTTGTCTCGGGGACGCCGGTGCAGTTTTCGGGCCAGCATCTGCTCAATCTTGGCATTGGTATTGCCATTGTTGTTGTCGGTATCCTGTTTGTGTCGACCGAAAGTCACCTTGCCTTCTGGCTGGTGGTGCTGCTGGCCCTGGTGCTGGGCATTACGCTGATCATTCCGATTGGCGGGGCCGATATGCCGGTGGTTGTCTCCATGCTCAATTCCTATTCGGGCTGGGCGGCATGTGGCATTGGCTTTACCCTGCAAAACAACGCGCTGATCATTACCGGCGCGCTGGTCGGTGCATCGGGGGCGATCCTGTCTTACATCATGTGTAAGGGCATGAACCGGTCGATCTTCAACGTTATCCTGGGTGGTTTCGGGGCCGAGGTCGGTGGACCTGCTGCTGCCGGTGGCGATGCTGACCGTCCGGTGAAATCCGGTTCGTCGGATGATGCGTCCTTCATTATGAAAAATGCGTCTAGCGTCATCATCGTGCCGGGTTATGGCATGGCAGTGGCCCAGGCGCAGCATGCCCTGCGTGAAATGGCCGACCTGTTGAAGGCCGAAGGCGTTAAGGTGCGTTACGCCATTCATCCGGTTGCCGGGCGTATGCCGGGCCACATGAATGTGCTGCTGGCCGAGGCCGGTGTGCCCTATGAAGACGTGGCCGAAATGGATGAAATCAACCGCGATTTCGGCACCGCTGATGTTGCCTTTGTGATCGGGGCCAATGACATTACCAACCCGGCGGCCAAAACCGACCCGTCATCGCCGATTTTCGGCATGCCGGTGCTTGATGTCGAAAAGGCCAAAACGGTGCTGTTCATCAAACGCGGTATGTCCGCCGGCTATGCCGGTATCCAGAACGAACTGTTCTTTAAGGACAACACCATGATGCTGTTTGGTGATGCCAAAAAGATGTGCGAGGAAATCGTCGGGCATCTGGATGCGTGATTGATCTTTAAGATAAATGCTTACTGGAAAGGGCAGTCCATCGGGCTGCCCTTTTTGCATGAATGAAACCAGTTGCGTCGAACGCGCTTTTTTTGTTGAATTTGGTTTAACCTGTTCGATTTTAACGCCTGTTGCGGCCCGATTGGAAAATGACCATGCCTGATTTTCGCGATTGCCTTCTTGAAACACCTCGATTGACATTGCGGTGTGTGCGTGTGGAGGATGCAGAGGCGATTTCGGCGCTGATGGTGCCGGAAATTTCACGCTGGCTGGCGTCGTGGTCGCTGCCCTTTACCGTTGAGAAGGCCCGTGCCCGGATTTTGCGCGAGCGCGATGCCGCCGAGAGCGGCAAGATGATGCCTCTGGCGATTGTGGAACGGGCGACGGGGTCGGTTATCGGTTGTGTGACCATTTTTCGCTATCCCGATGAGCCCAAAAAAGGCGGGGCCGGGTATTGGTTGGGCATGGATGCACAGGGCAAAGGCTATGTGCGTGAAATCGGCCCGGTTGTGCTGGCCACCGGGTTTGACATGCTTGATGTCGATGTGATCGAGGCAGGCGCACAGCTTGAAAATGCCGCATCGTTTGGCGTGATGCAGTCCTGGGGCATGTCGCAGGCTGATGAGCGGTGGGAATATACCCCGGCCCGCGAACGCGATGAGCTGTGCCGTTATTTCCAGATCACGCGCGCTGCGTTTGACGGTGTATCGCCGTAAGGGCACAGTACAGGTTCCCCCGTTTTCGATGCGAAGCCCTTATTGAGAACGGGTCACGACGGGGGCACGGGCTATGGTGAGGCCCGGCCTGTAAGGTGACAGGCAATGGTTTTGTCGAAATCCACCTGCCGCATGAGGGCCGCGCGGATTGGTTTGATCAACATGGCTTGGTTTTAGCGGGTTGTTGCCATTAAAACGCTGCCGCCAATCATGAAGGTGCCGCCGGTATATCCCATGCGTTGTTGTGCTGTCGGGCTTTGAAAAACCTGCCGGGCGCGTGCGGCAAGCAGGGCATAGCCGGTTAACAGAACAATGACGACCATGCTTGATGTCAGGGTTAGCAGGGCCAGTTGCAGGGCAAGATCGGCCTGGGGATTAATGAACTGGGCCAGGAATGCCATGTAAAAAATGATGGCCTTGGGGTTCAGAATGGCGGTGATGGTGCCTGCCCAAAAGCTGCGCCAGGCGGAAGGGGTCGGGGTCGCGGTGGGGATGTTGGTATCTGTGTTGGTGTTTGGGGTTTGGCGGGCTTCGGCGATTTGCCGGTAACCCAGCCAGGCGAGATAGGCCACCCCCGCCCATTTGACAATTTGAAAAAGCGTGGCCGAGGCGGCCAGGATGGCACCAACACCGGCAAAGGACAGCCCCATAAGAACAATGCTGCCAATGACATCGCCAAAAATGCACATCATGGCGGCGGTTTTGCCGCGTGTGAGGGATTGCCCGATAACAAGCAGGACGCTTGGCCCCGGAATCAGCGTTAAGACGATGCACGCGCCTGTGAATGCCAACCATGTTTCCAGGGTCACGGCCTATCTCCTGCTTGATATGTTTAAAGTTGTCTTATTAAGGCCCTTTCAATCATCCATAGCTTATAAGATGTGTAAAGACGAGCTTTAACCCGTATTGCGTTGTGTGAAGGGTGCGCAAGGTTTGGGCCGTTAGGCTGTGTTGCTGGCGGTCATTTGGGCTTGTCTGTGACATCAGACCGGGTGACACTGGCGGCTGTTTTAAGGCGGATGAGGTGGTGTGGTTTGAAAATCCGTGTTGTCAGAATGTCGTTATTTGCCGTGGTGCTGCTTTCGGCGGCACTGGCGGTGTCGATTTTCGGGATTGTTCTGACATATACGCGGCTGACCGACGAAAAGCCGGTGGCGGAAATCACGTTTGAGCAGGTGGGGAAAGAGGAATTTAATGCCTATTTGCGCCTGCCGGGCGAGGATATTCCGCGCAAATATGTGATTTATGGCGACCAGTTTCGCATGGATGCCCAGTTTGTGAAGCTGAAACCCTGGGCCAATATTCTGGGTATGGATGCCCGTTACCGGCTGGAACGCCTGGAAGGCCGGTTTTCCGATATTACCGAACAAAATAGCGGGCCGCACCGGGCCTATAATCTGGCATCGAAATATAGCGGGTCGGTCAGCACCTGGCTGGTGCCGTGGAATTTTCTCGTTGATGCCGAATATGGCAGTTCGACCTATACCGACATTTCAACGCAGGATGCTTACACCGTTTACCGTTCCCAGTTTGGCCTGTTGGTGCGATCGGTCCCTTTGGTCAGCAAGGCTGAGAAGGCCGGGATGGTGGATGGATTGTTTCGCTGGCTTTGGCCCGCTGACAAGGCCCCGTGATATGCCGGGCCGCTATCTGCCGCGCCCCGGCGTTTGAGGTGCTATTTGCTTGGGGTCGGGGCTTTGCCAGCTTTATCCGCTTTGGATGAAGCTGGTTTGTCTTTCTTTTTGTCCTCTGCCGGACTGCCCGGGGCGATATTTTCCACCTTGGCGATTTTAGGCGGCGTCACGGTTTTATATTCGCGGGCATCGTCATCAATGGTGGTTTGTGCCCAGTTTTTAATGGCATCGGTCAGGGTTTTGTCATCCTCTGCCCCCATGATGGTCAGGGTATAGTTATCCTGGCAGGTGGTGGTGCAGGCGAAATGCAAAATGGCGGTGGCGGTGATTTGGCCTTTGCCAGATACAATGACGGCCCCCTTTTCCGGGCAGCTATGGGCGCGACATGCCCCATAAAGCCATAAATCATCGCCGACTTTTTGCCGGATCTGCGGCGGGCCGCTCAAGACCTGTATCATTTGGTCAATGCGGCTGGCATTATCGGCAAGCCAGCTTGACTTGCCCGGGCCGACAAAGGCACCGACTTTATCGGCAAAGCCCTTGGACCAGATCAGTTCATTGGTATCTTCGCATAGCGACATATGGTCGCTGTCACAATGTGGCGCGGGGGCCGTTGCGGCGTCCTTTGCCGTGCTGGCATTATCGGTTTTGCCGCTGCTGGCCATGTTTGATGTGGAGGATGCCGCATCGGATGTTGCCGTTTTTGCCGCGGGCGTTGCCTGTGGGGATGCGTTTTGTGCCAGGGCGCTATTGCCCGCTATGAGCATTACCAGTGTCATCACCAATGCCGTGCCCCAAAGGGGGCGCAAAAGGTGAGATTTGCCAGTGCTTGGCAAAAACCGTGTCGGGAAGTGGGATGGCACGTCATACTCCTGTGATCAGGCATGTCAGCGATTTGGAAGAGGATAGCGCCTTGGCATTTTGATGCAATGATGTCGTGCTCCGGTGGTCCGGGCTTTAAAGACACAAAATAGATCAAATACAGGGTTGGGTTGCGTTGCAGGGAACTGAACAGGATTAAAATGTCGCGTCCGAAACCGGCGAGCAGGTTTTCGGGGCCAGACATATTTTTCCACCATCGTTAATTGCGCTGCATGCTTTCGGGTCGGTGCCAGATGGATGGGAAAGATCATGTTACTTCAGGACAAGGTGGTGATTATCACCGGGGCCAGTTCCGGAATCGGCGCCGCATCGGCCAAGCTGTTTGCCGCCGAGGGGGCAAAGCTTGTTCTTGGTGCGCGCAATATTGACCGGCTTGAGGCCGTTGTAAGTGAAATTACCGCAGCGGGCGGCGTGGCCCTTGCCCTTGCTGGCGATGTTTGTGACGAGGCATTCGCCAAGGCGCTGGTCAATGCGGCCATCGGGGAATATGGCGGGCTTGATGTTGGCTTTAACAATGCCGGGACGCTGGGATCCCCCGGCGCGCTGGTCGATATTGAACAGGGTGACTGGGACCAGATGCTGCGCACCAACCTGACCGCGGCGATGTTTGGGGCGAAGCATCAAATGCCTGAAATCGCCAGGCGGGGTGGCGGATCGGTTATTTTTACCTCCACCTTTGTCGGGCATACCATCGGACTGCCGGGCATGACGGCCTATGCCGCCAGCAAAATGGGGCTTATCGGCATGGCGCAATGTCTGGCGGTGGAATATGGCGGGGCCAATGTGCGGGTGAATGCGTTGCTGCCCGGCGGAACGGATACTCCGATGGCCGCAAGCTATGCCAATGATCCGGCCGCACGGGCGATGGTGGAAAAGTTCCATGCGCTTGGCCGGATCGCCGCCCCGGAAGAAATCGCCAAGGTCGCCCTGTTCCTGGCATCGGATCAATCAAGTTTTGTTACCGGAACCGCCATGCTGGCCGATGGCGGCAATTCGATTTGCAAAGCAGCCTGATCTGACATCAGAGGTATAAAAACACAAAACCCGCCAGGCTTGCGCCACGGCGGGTTTCGGCACGGGTCCGGCTTTGAAAAATCAGAACTGATGAAACAAAACCGACCGTACAGTCACGTTCGAGGAACCCCGAAAGTGAAAAAGACTTTAGAAGCCTTCGCGCTCGATGCGCTTACGCTCCAGCTTGCGAGCCCGGCGGATTGCTTCCGCCCCTTCACGCGCTTTCTTCTCCGACGGCTTTTCAAAGTGACGACGAAGTTTCATTTCGCGGAAAATGCCCTCGCGCTGCATCTTTTTCTTAAGCGCCTTCAGAGCCTGATCGACATTGTTGTCGCGAACGATTACCTGCACGGAAACCACGCTCCTTTCAATAATACACAATAAGCCGGAAGGCAGTTTTGCCAACCGGATGCTAATGCGGCCACCAATGACCGTGGCAGTTATATAGTGCAAAGTTAAGAAAAAGAAAAGGGCCAGCTTGCATCATCGCGCACAACGTTTGCCCGGTGGGGTTTTGCCCTCTATATATGGAGGAGTTTTTGGCCTTGGAAAGGGTTTGATCGGATAGAATGCCATGTCGATATTGAAAATTGCCCGTATGGGGCACCCGGTTTTGCGCAAGGTGGCAGACCGGGTGGAAGACCCGAACGACCCTGAAATCATACGCCTTGTGGCCGATATGATTGAAACCCTTGGCGATGCTGGCGGCGTTGGCCTGGCCGCACCACAGGTGTTTCGGTCCGTGGCCGTGATGATCTTTTTTGTGCCGCCCAGCCGGGCAGGCAAGGGCGATGATGATGGCGAAGTGCCCCTGACGGTTTTGATCAACCCGGAGATCGAACCGCTAGAGGATGCGCAAAAGGTGGGGGGCTGGGAAGGCTGCCTGTCGATCCCGGATTTTCAGGGTTATGTGCCGCGCTGGGATAAAATCCGCTATCGCGGCCTTGATGAAAATGGCGTGCCGGTGGAAAAAATCGCCAGCGGTTTTCACGCCCGTGTCGTGCAGCATGAATATGATCATTTGATCGGAGTCATGTATCCTGAACGTATGGATGATATGACCCTGATGGGGTTTACCGACGAATTACGCCGCGACCCGCCGGATGTTTCGGGCCGCACTGATACGCAACAGGAGAATTGACATGTCCGTTGAGGAAAGTTTTGCCCGCATCGCCCAGCAGCGCGACGAACTGGTGCGCGCCGCCCTGGAGCATGTTGCGTTTGACGGCTGGAGCAAAACCACGCTGCGCACCGCTGCCGAAGAACTGGGCTGGTCGGAAATGGAAGTGGACCGCCTGTTTCCCGCCGGTATTGGGCAGGTGATTGAACATTTTGTTGCCCTGACCGACCGCGACATGATGGACCGCCTGGCAGCGATGGACATCAAATCGATGAAAATTCGCGACCGTATCGGGGTGGCCATTCGGGTGCGGCTGGATCTGGTGGAACCTTACAAGGATGCGGTCCGGGCGGCGGTGGCACATTTGTCCCTGCCGCAAAACCTGCCCAAAAGCCTGCGCATGACGGGAAAAACCGTTGATCTGATGTGGCAGGCGGCGGGGGATACCTCGACCGATCATAACTGGTACACCAAACGCGGGCTTCTGGCCGGGGTTTATGGCTCCACACTGATGTATTGGCTGGAAGATAAATCGGACGGGCATAAGGATACCTGGGATTTCATGAACCGCCGGATCGGCAATGTCATGATGATCCCCAAGGTTAAATCCGGCCTGGGCAAGGTTGGCAAGGTGGCGGGGACGGGCTGCCGTGTCGGGCGCAAAATTGCATCCTGCATCCCCACACCGGGGCGGATTGCCCGGCAGTTTGGTGGGGCGCGCTAAGTCCGTTTGCCAGATTGCACTGTCAGGACAGAGAATCCGGACAGTGAATAAGAAAACCCCGCTGCGGCCATAATGGCGCAGCGGGGTTTTTTGTCGGCGAGGCAAACGAAGAATGCGAGATCACGGCATTAAAAAGCTGATCAAGGTCCGGTCCGGGGCGTTACGCGCCTTCATTTCGGCAGCAAGGTCGATATTGAAAATGGCATTGCGCGCTGCAGCCTTGGCACCGGGGGCGGTTTTGGTTTTGGATTTGCGGGTGGCGAACACCAGGCTTGCGGGCGGGGAGCCCATCCAGATGCCTTTGTGGTTATCTTGGGCAAATTTTTGATCGGCGATATAGGTTTTGCAGCGTGGATAATTGTCGCACACATTCATATCCACCATTGCCCAGCCAGCCCGCAGGATCAGGCGGTTCAGGTCGCTTTGGCCGATATGGCATTCGGTCAGCATCGGGAATAGCTGGCTGTCGGATACTTTTTCGCACGAAACGGCGTAATCCTGAACAATGCGGCGGACGGCCTGGGCAGCGGCATCGCCACACTGAAAGGAAATGCCTTCTGCCCGGCAAACCGTGCCGGGTTGCGGGGCGCGAATGCCAAACAGATCCACCGCCATCGCCCCGAACTGGAGCTGATCGCCGCGATTGACCGTCGGGAAACCGGCAGTACCGGGATTGATGGAACTGGCCTGTGCTGTCGTCACCCAACCTGCCGGGGCCAGAATGATGGTGCAAAGAAGTGCCAGAAGGGCTGTAAGTTTTTGCATTGTCCGTCGCCTCAATAAGAACCTGCCCCGATATCAGCAAAAGCAATGCCAGTTTTGGCAGGCAGATTATGCCGCCTGTGCCCTGCGCAAGGCGGCCCGCGCAGATAGGCAGTTGGCCCGTCTTGCCAAGTATGGCCGGGGGATTGAGGTGGGTAAAACCTACATGGGGAGGGGCAATGGGAAAAGTGGGGGCAGCGGGCTTAACCGTTATTTCCGCGATAATACTGTTTTATCAACGAAAATACCCCGCCTGGAGGGGCGGGGCATGATGGGCGGGGTACGACAGGCGGGGTATGGCGCGGCTGGTCTATCGTGACGACCCATATGATGGCGCAGATAACCCGGTTTTGTGGGTTTCGCCGGGCGAAGCCTTTTATTCAGCCGGTTTGGCTGGTTTTGCCGGGCGCAGCCAGGTGACATGGCCCATTTTGCGGCCCGGTTTGGCTTCGGCCTTGCCATAAAGGTGCAGTTTGGCATCCGGGTCGGACAAAATTGCCTGCCAGGCTTCGATGTCTTCGCCCAGAAGGTTTTTCATTTCCGCATCCGAATGGTTGGCCGGGTCGCCCAGCGGCAGGCCGCATACGGCCCGGATGAATTGTTCAAACTGGCTGGTGACACAGGCATCAATCGTCCAGTGGCCGGAATTGTGCGGGCGCGGGGCCACTTCATTGACCAGCAATTTGCCATCGCGGGTGACAAACATTTCAACCGCCAGAAGGCCGATAAATTCCATTTTCTCGGCCAGGGTTTTGGCAATTTTTTCCGCTTCGGTGCGCAGGGCCGGGCGGATTTGCGCCGGCGCAATGGTCACATCCAGAATATGGTTGGCATGGCGGTTTTCCACCGGGCAGAAACAGGCCATTTTACCATCAATGCCGCGCGCGACGATGACGGAAAGTTCGCGTTCAAAATCAACAAAACCTTCAAGGATGGCTTCGTTATCCTGCATATCCACCCAGGCCGAGGCAAGGTTGGTTTCAGCGGTGATTTTAACCTGCCCCTTGCCATCATAGCCCATTTCGGTGGTTTTCAACACCGACGGGCGGCCCAGCTTGGCAACGGCTTCTTCCAGGTCCGCTAGCGAGCGCACGGCGGCAAACGGTGCTGTGCCAACGCCATGTTCGTTGCAGAAGGTTTTTTCGCGCAGGCGATTTTGCGAAATATGCAGGCACTGCCAGCCCGGGCGGACCGGCACAATGCCCGACAGCAGCTTGACCGCATCATAGGGCACGTTTTCAAATTCAAACGTCACCACATCAACGCTGTTGGCGAATTCTTTAAGGGCGGTGAAATCGGTATAATCGGCCACCGTGGCCTTGTCGCAGACCTGTGCGGTCGGGCTGTCCTTGCCGGGGCCAAAGACATGGACGCGATATCCCAGCTCTGCGGCACACAGGGCGGCCATGCGGCCCAATTGCCCGTTGCCCATAATGCCAATGGTGCTGCCAGGCGCAATGATGCGTTTGTCAAAGTCGTTGGTCATGAAATCCTCGGATTGGAACGGCCAGTCAGGGCAGGGTGATTGTTTCCGGGCGGCATCCCAAGTGCTGTTCGCGCTTTGGAAACCAACTGGCACTATATCGCGCCTGCGTGAAAAGACACATACGCAAAAATGGCGCATCTTGGCGATGCGCCATTGCGGTTTGGCAATCAGCTTGCCGGGTCAACCGGTTCTTCGGCAACGGCGTCGCTTTGGCTTTGGCGCCAGGCATCGAGGCGACCCGCAAGGGCATCATCCATCAGGGCCATGATACCCGCCGCCATCAAACCGGCATTTTTTGCCCCGGCAGCACCAATTGCCAGGGTGCCCACCGGCACGCCACCTGGCATTTGCACAATCGACAGCAGGCTGTCCATGCCCTTAAGCGCACGGCTTTGCACGGGAACGCCCAAAACCGGCAGGGGCGTCATGGCGGCGGCCATGCCCGGCAGGTGGGCAGCACCGCCCGCACCCGCAATGATGACCTTCAGGCCACGGGATTTGGCGGTTTTGGCATAATTAACCAAACGGTCCGGGGTGCGATGGGCCGAAACGATTTTCGTTTCATAGGCGACACCCAGCGTATCAAGAATATCGGCTGCGTTTTTCATGGTTTCCCAGTCAGACTGGCTGCCCATGATAATGCCGATTGCCGGGCGGGGGTCGCTCATGGTGGGGCTCCGTTTCTCTGCTGATTTAAGGCTTTGTTTTGCGAAGGCCGCATTATAGGGCGGTCGCAACGTCATGCAAGCGCAACGCCAGCCTGTCGCCCAAAATGCCAATAAAAACGGCATTAGGGCGCGCAAGGCCCAAAATGCTTATATTTTCGCCGAAATTCACCCGTACCATCGCAGTGGTTGAATATCTATCAGTATAGTGTCGAGTTGATAGCTTTTAACCTAGGATTGTATTACAATACAATATGGAGCAATGCCAGTCAGGCCGTTCCAGAACGCAGGTAGCGCGAGAACCCGGACATGAAAGTCTCAGAAACCAGGATGACAATGTCGTCCTACGGTGCCGGTTCCGAAGGACGGAACCCGGACCCCGCCACAAGACAGGCTGTTCAGGCCGCCCAGGCATATGGTCGTCGTGCCACCCCGGATGGCGGTGGGAATGGCTCGTCGTTCTCTGGCCAGGATTATTCTGGCGATAAGGGGGGCTCTTTGGGCGAGGGGGCATTGGGTGGTGCGGGGCGCACGCCGGTTGATGCTGCCAATTTGTTGGGTATCCCCTCTGATCAGATCACGCCGGCAGTAGAGCGTGCTTTATCCCGCCTGATGTCGCGGGTTGATACGCTGGTAACACAGCTTGAAACCGTGCAAAAACACCAGCAGGAACTGGCCCGCAAATCGGTGCAGGACCCTTTCACCGGCCTGTTGTCGCGCCCGTCTTTCATGCAAATTCTGGAAAACGAGATTGCGGTGTCACCGCCGCCGGCCTTGCCGCGCTGCCTTTTGTTATGTGAAATTGCCGATATTGATGAACTGTCAAAGACGCATGGGCAGTCCTGCAAGGATGCGATGATTGCGCAATTGGCCGAATTTTTGCGGCTCTATATCCAGCCGCCCCATCAGGTCGGCTATC
>JBNKVZ010000015.1:395-46387 GCA_050299455.1 Thalassospira sp. | reverse complement strand
GAAATGCTTAACCACGCCCAACATGACCGATATGCCCGGATTTACCACTCGTGACGTGCATCCTTGTTTGGCCAGCCAAATTTCCAGTATCAGTTCTTTCTATTCCACTGCTAGACTTTCATATAAGGTTTGGCGCATGTTTGGTATGGTGGTGTATGGCTTTCCGTCAATTGCCGCGCAGAGGCCAAAAGTATGACTGGCGTGCTGTGCTGCCTTTCTGATGGCGTGGTGTCAGGTCAGTGCACGCGCTGAAATGACATTTATGACTTCATCCTATTGTATGATTTTTTGATTTTGCCGTGATAATTTCTTACTCTCGCTTTGTTTGATCGGGCAGGCCTATGTCTGTGTGTCGCTAACCAAGGAATCCCGTTATTTCCAGCCGAAATTTTCTGTTAACCCGGACACTTCCGGTCGTGCTTTTGGTTTTGCTCATCGGAATTGCCGCCTTTTTTCTGGTGTATTGGGCGACAAACGAGGCTGACCGGGTTACAGCAGCGCGTCAGTATTATTTGCTGGATCAGGCGCAGACTGAAACACTGCGTGCGGTTCCGCATCAGCAGGAAAGCACGACCGTATGGGATGATGCGGTCAAGGCGGCTAGGGCGTGGGATACAGGCTGGCTGAACAATAATCTTGGTGTGTGGATGCACGAATATTACGGGTTTTCTGATCTGTATGTTCTTGATCCGCGGAATGTGCCGGTTCTTGTTTACCGGCAAAAAACCGGCCTCGAATCGCAGATGCCCGCAGATGCCGTTAGCATCCTGACGCCGATGATACAGCGCTTGCGTGTGCGCCTGCGTGCCGGCGAAAAGAGCGTTGACCCGGAATTCGAAACGATCGGTGAAACGGCTGTGGCGTTGGTTGACGGATATCCATCCGTGATCAGCGTCAAACCCATCGTTTCAGATACGGGGCGCATTTCCCAGAATGCAGGCGGCGAGTTTCTTCATGTTGCGGTGCTGCGACTGGATACGCCACGCTACTTGCATGATCTGGAGCGGAAATATCTGTTCGATCATATGCGATTCTCATACGAGCAGGACGCCGCAGGATCGGAAAGTGTATATCCGCTGATCAGTAGCAGCGAAAAGACGATCGGTTATTTCATCTGGCAGCCTTATCGGCCTGGTTCAACGGTGATGGCCTATATTTCACCGATGCTGAGTGTGTTGTGTTTGGGCCTGGTGACGATTGTTTTCACCTTCATGACCTTGATGAACCGTCGGGAAAGCACCCAGACCGCGACCGAAGAGAAAATGCGCCATATTGTGCTGCATGACTCGTTAACCGGCCTTCCCAATCGGACCCAGTTCAACCAGCGTGTCGATACTGAACTGGAGCAATTTGATCCAGGCGGAGATTCCCGCCTCGCCCTGTTGTTCCTTGATCTGAACGGGTTCAAGCAGATTAACGATTCTTACGGTCATGCCGTGGGTGACAAACTGATTTATGAATTTGGCCGTCGCCTGACATCGCTGGCACGCCCGCGTGACGCTGTTGCCCGTGTTGGCAGTGATGAATTTACATTGATGCTGACTGGCATTCGAACCCGTGAAGATGTTGAGAGGGTGTGTCGCCGCCTGATCGAACTTGCGCGCATGCCCTATTATATCGAAGGGCGGCAGCTTTTTATCGGTCTGAGCGTGGGCTATGCCTTTGCCCCCGAAAATGGCTGTGATCGGGATGAATTGCTGCGCAAGGCGGATGTGGCGCTTTATCATGCCAAAATGAATGGCCGAAACGACTTTGCCGGTTTCGATGTGCAAATGGATGTGTTGTTGCGCAATCGCCGCCGTGTAGAGACGGACCTGCGCGAAGCGCTTGTCGCCCGGGACCAGTTTCACGTTTATTATCAGCCGGTTTACAGTGCCGTTGATGGCGGCCTCGTCGGTTTTGAGGCGCTTTTGCGCTGGCTGCATCCTGCCCGGGGGTGGATTTCGCCGGAATTTTTCATTCCTGTTGCCGAAGAAGCCGGATTGATTGGCGAATTGGGCCGGTTTGTTTTGCAAACGGCCTGTGAGGTGGCAGCACAATGGCCGTCACAATCGATTGCGGTCAATGTCTCCATCATCGAATTGCAGGATGCACATTATGTGAACAACCTGGAGGCTATTCTGGCGAAAACCGGGCTTCCTCCCGGTCGGGTGGAACTTGAAGTCACCGAAACAGCCGTGGTGACGGAAGGAAACTGCGTCAATAATTTGAGGGCGATACGTCAAATGGGGGTTCGTTTGGCGCTTGATGATTTTGGAACGGGCTTTTCATCTTTGGCGCGCTTGAATCAGATTGATGTCGACCGCATCAAAATTGACAAAACCTTTATTCGCTATTTTGACCGGTCTGACAGCGATAAGGCGATGGTGCGCGCCATTGTTGAACTGGCGCGGGCAACGAACCTTTCAACCATTGCTGAAGGGGTTGAAAATGCCTGCCAGATTGCATTTTTACGCGAGATTGGATGTGACAGTTTTCAGGGATATTATTATTCGCCCGCCGTTCCGGCTGATCAGGTCGCCGATTTGTTAAGTGCGGATAGTCAATCCATCATCCCCGACCTGTCGGGGCCGGATGCCGAGGATAACAGCGACCCGCATTAATGCCTGATGGCATCCCGGTTTGATGCATAGGGGGCAGCCCTGTATCGCAATGCCGAATGCAAAACACCCGCAGCCATGAGGGAGCCTGCGGGTGTTTTTTGCGTGCTTGGGGGAACAAGCGGGTTCTACCCCATGATATGATAGCCACCGTCAATGTGGATGACATCGCCGGTAATGGCGCGAGAGCGGTCGCTTGCCAGAAAAGCGGCGAGATCGCCAATTTCATTAATGGTGACAAGGCGATGTTCCGGGGCGCGTGTGCGGGCCTGAGACATCAGGTTGTCAAATTCGGCAATCCCGGAGGCCGCGCGGGTCAATAACGGGCCGGGCGAAATGGCATGAACACGAATGTTTTTCGGGCCCAGTTCGGCTGCCATATAGCGCGTTGCCGATTCCAGTGCGGCCTTGACCGGCCCCATAATGCCGTAATTATCGATCACCCGTTCCGAGCCCATATAGCTTACCGTCAGAAGGGCGCCGCCATCCGTCATCAATGGTTCGGCCCGTTTTGCGATGCGCTGAAAGGAATGGCAGGAAATATCCATTGCGGTGAGAAAGCCTTCGCGTGAACAATCGATCACCCGGCCATGCAGGTCATCGGCCGGGGCAAAGGCGATGCAATGCAGGACAAAATCCAGTTTGCCCCAACTGCGGCCGATTTCATCAAACAGGGCATCTAGCTGGGATTCGTCACACACATCGAGTGGTGAAATGATGGCGGCATCCACCGTTTCGGCAAGCGGGCGAACATATTTTTCGGCTTTCTGGTTCAAATACGTAATCGCCAGTTCGGCACCATCACGCTGAAAGGCCTGGGCGCAGCCATACGCGATTGACTTGTCATTGGCGATCCCAATGACCAGCCCCTTTTTTCCAGACAGCATCGTTATTCCCTTCTGTTAAATTCACACCGCAGTTGCGAAGTTTTCTAAAAATAATGTGCCATATTAGAGTTTAAAGCGGTTTGCGCTGCAACAAATGACAATTTTAAATGACAGTTTCATCACACCTATGCGTCTTCGACATATCGGAACCGTTTGAAAAATCGATTTTTTTTACATGCGAGGCGTAGTTTTTGGGCACCCGATAAGCTATGTGTAAGGTTGGATGAAGGCGGCGTTTTCGTGTGTTGTTCTTTCCCACTTTGGTGCCGCCGAAGTCCCAATGCGAAAGCGATAATCCGAGGTGTTTGGTAGCGGTCGCAAAGGCCGGTACAGGCAGTTCTGGCAAACAGGACTGACAAAAAGGGAAATACGACATGAAAGCCCGAACCGACGACCCGAAACGGGAAGTCATTGACAAAGTTGTCGAGCAAATTCACCTGCGATTGACAGGCGATGTGGCGAAGAATGCGGAAGCATTCGTTCGCCTTTTTTATAAGAACGTGCCGCCTGATGATATGGCCGGGCGTTCGGTTGATACGCTGTATGGCGCTGGCCTGACGCTTTTCAAATTTGCCCAGAAGCGTCCGCTGGACAAGGCGGCCAAGATCCGGGTGTATAACCCCGATCTCGAGGAACATGGCTGGAAATCAGACCATACCGTCATCGAGATCATTAATACCGACATGCCATTTCTGGTCGACTCGGTAACATCCGCGCTGCACGAATTCGATGCCACCGTCCATCTGGTGATCCATCCCATTGTCCGGATCGCGCGCGATGAAAATAACGTTTTGCAGTCTGTCAGCGGTGTTGATGAGTCCGATGCGCCCCGCGAATCGGTCATGCATGTTGAAATTGACGAGCAGACAGACAAAGACACCCTTCAGGCGATCCTTGAACGCCTTGAAGATGTCCTGACCGACGTTGCCCTTGCGGTGCAGGACTGGCAGCCAATGATGTCCCGGGTAAAGGAAGTCCTTTCCCAGATTGAACAGGCGCCCGAAGGCATTTCAGAAGATGCGGTTCAGGAAACCCGCGATTTTCTCGAATGGCTCTATGATGACCATTTCACCCTGCTCGGCTATCGCGAATATAAATTCAGCGGTGAAGGCAAAAAGGCCAAGGTGGATGTCAATACCGACAGCCAACTGGGTCTTTTACGCCGGGAAGGGACCCATATTTTTGATGAATTGCGCCAATTGGGCAAACTTTCGCCCGAGGTGCAGGATTTTGTCACCAAACCGAACCTGTTGCTGGTGACAAAGGCAAACAAACAATCCACCGTTCACCGTCCGGTGCATCTTGATACCGTGGTGGTCAAGCAGTTTGACGATAGTGGCAAGGTGATTGGCCAGCATCTGTTTGTCGGGCTGTTTACCTCGGTTGCTTATAATCTGAGCCCCAGGCTGATTCCGCTGTTGCGCATGAAGCTGGAAGAAACGGTCAAACGGGCCGAGTTCCCGCCCAACAGCCATGATGGCAAGGCGCTGGTCAATATTCTGGAAACGTTCCCGCGTGACGAACTTTTCCAGATCGAACTTGATGACCTGTATCATATTTGCATGGGCATTCTGCATTTGCAGGAACGCCAGCGCATCGCCCTTTTTGTGCGCCGCGATGCCTTTGAACGGTTTGTCTCCTGCCAGATTTTCTGCCCGCGCGACCGCTTTACCACCAAGCTGCGGATGAATTTCCAGCGTGTGATTGAAGAGTCCTTTAACGGCAAGGTTTCCGCCCATTACACCCAGATTGGCGATTCACCGCTGGCACGCTTGCACCTGCTGGTGAAAACCACGCCGGGCGAGTTGCCGGAATATGAAGCCCAGGAAATTGAAAAACGCCTGGTCGAAGCCGCCCGTGACTGGAACGACACCATGCGCCAGGTTCTGGTGCGTGAAATGGGTGAAGAAAAGGGTCTTTCCCTGTATCGCCGCTATGGCGATTCCTTTGCTACCGATTATCAGGACCGTTTTTCGGTTGATACCGCGGTTCTGGATATCGAACGTTTTGAAGAAGTGCTGACCTCGAACGATTTGCGGGTCAATCTGTATCGTCCGATCGAAGCCGCCGAAAACGAATTGCGCTTTAAAATCTATAACCCTGCCGCGCCGGTGCCGCTGTCTGATGTGCTGCCGATGCTGGAAAATATGGGCTTGAAGGTGATCACGGAAAACCCGTTTGCGGTAACGCCGCGTGACGGGTCGGTTGGGGTTCGCATTCACGATTTTGGCGTTATCGTCGATGGCGAGTTTGTGCTGCACGAAGTGCGCAACAAGTTCCAGGAACTGTTTGTGCGCATGTGGCATGGCGAAGTTGAAAACGATGCCTTTAACCGTCTGGTGCTGCTTGGCGGGCTGCATTGGCGCGAAGTCGTCGTTCTGCGCACCTTTGCACGTTACATGCGCCAAACCGGGTCTGCCTTCTCGCAGGATTATCTGGCACGGACCCTGGCCAACAATGCCGCCCTGGCAACGTCGCTGGTGGAATTGTTCATTGCCCGGTTTGACCCGGACCGTGACAGCGGTGTGGAAGCCGAAATCGCCGCCATTGAAAGCGATATCCTCGCCCGCCTCGATGACGTGATGAACCCGGATGAAGACCGCATCTTGCGGGCCTTCCTTAATCTGGTGCAATCAAGCCTTCGGACCAACTATTTCCAGGTTGGCGAAGATGGCAATCCCAAACCGTATTTGTCGATCAAGTTTAATTCGGCCGAGGTTGAAGATTTGCCGCTGCCACGCCCGTGGCGCGAAGTGTTTGTTTATTCCCCGCGGGTCGAGGCCGTGCATTTGCGCGGGGGTCCGGTGGCCCGTGGCGGTATTCGCTGGTCCGACCGCCAGGAAGATTTCCGCACCGAAATTCTGGGTCTGGTCAAGGCGCAGATGGTCAAAAATGCGGTGATCGTTCCGGTCGGCTCCAAGGGCGGCTTTGTCGTCAAGCGTCCGCCGGTTGATGGCACGCGCGAAGCTTTCCTTGAAGAGGGCATCGAATGTTACAAAACCCTGATGCGGGGCTTGCTCGACATCACCGACAATATCGTTGCCGGTAAAGTGGTTGCCCCTGAACGGGTGCGCCGCCTGGATGAGGATGACCCTTATCTGGTGGTTGCGGCCGACAAGGGCACGGCGACCTTCTCGGATATCGCCAATGGTGTGGCGCGTGATTATGGCTTCTGGCTTGACGATGCCTTTGCATCGGGTGGGTCGCAGGGCTATGACCACAAGAAAATGGGCATTACCGCCCGTGGGGCCTGGGAATCGGTCAAGCGGCATTTCCGCGAAATTGGCAAAGACATCCAGAAGGAACCCTTCACCGTTGTTGGTGTGGGGGACATGTCTGGTGACGTTTTTGGTAATGGGATGTTGCTGTCTGAACAGATCCGTCTGATTGCGGCCTTTAACCATTTGCATATTTTTGTCGATCCCGACCCGGACCCGGCCAAAAGCTTTGCCGAACGCAAACGCCTGTTTGAAATGCCGCGTTCGACCTGGGCGGATTACGACGAAAAGCTGCTGTCGAATGGCGGGGGGATTTTTGATCGCCGGGCCAAAAGCCTGGACCCGTCGCCAGAAGTCCGCAAGGTTCTCGGCCTTGGCAATGACAAGGTCACGCCGGCTGACATGATGAAGGCCATCCTGAAGGCCAAGGTTGAATTGCTTTGGTTTGGCGGTATTGGCACCTATATCAAGGCGGGCAGCGAAAGCAATGCCGATGCGGGTGACCGTGCCAATGATGCCATTCGCATCAATGGGGACGACGTTCGCGCCAAGGTCATTGGCGAAGGGGCCAATCTGGGCTGTACCCAGCGCGGGCGTATTGAATATGCCCATTCCGGGGGCCGTTTGAACACCGATGCCATCGATAATGCCGGTGGGGTGAATTGTTCGGACCACGAGGTCAATATCAAGATCCTGCTGGGTGAAGTGGTTGCCAATGGCGACATGACGGAAAAGCAGCGCAACAAGCTGCTTGAAGACATGACCGAAGAAGTGGGTGAACTGGTTCAGCGCGACAATTACGTGCAAAGCCAGGCCATTTCCAACATCTATGCCGGCGGCGGCGATGCCCTGGATGCGCAGGTGCGCTTGATCCGGATGCTGGAACGCGAAGGACGCCTTAATCGGGAAATTGAATTTTTGCCCGACGAGGAAGAAATCACCCGTCGTTTCAACGCCCATGAAGGCCTGACCCGGCCGGAAATTTCGGTGCTGATGCCCTATGCCAAATTGTGGCTCTATGACGATGTGCTGAATTCCGACCTGCCAGATGATCCGATTCTGGTTGAGGAACTGGTGCGCTATTTCCCAACCCCGTTGCGCAAAAAATACGCCGATGCGGTATCGCATCATCGTTTGCGGCGGGAAATTATTGCCACTGTCGGCATTAACAGCCTGGTCAACCGTGTTGGTGGGACATTTGTCCATGACATGATGGAAGCCACCGGGTTTTCGGCGGTGGATGTGTCACGCGGGTATCTGATCACGCGGGCTGTGTTTGGCCTGCGCGACATTTGGGCCGGGATTGAAGCCCTGGACAATGTCGTTGCAGCCCAGGTGCAAACCGAAATGTTCAAGGATGTCGGCCGTATGGTCGAAGATGTGACGCTTTGGTTCCTGCGCCATTGCGAAGAACTCAATGTGGGCGAAACGATCGAGCGTTTCCGCCCGCAAGTCACCCGTGTGATCGAAGCCTTTGACGAGATCATTCCGGGCGATGCAGCTATTCGCACCAACCTGAAGCATCGTGTTGATCATCTGAAAAAACAGAATGTCCCGGAAGATCTGGCAAAGCGTGTTGCCGCCATGCACCAGATGGTTGCGGTGTGCGATATTGTCCGCATTGCCGACGCCTCCGGGCGCGATGTTCTGGAAGTGGGGGCCACCTATTTTGCGGTGGGGTCACGCTTCCAACTGGGGCTGTTGCGCACGGCAGCCGACTCGGTTGAAGCCGAAACCCATTGGCAGAAACTGGCCCGGAATGCCGCGATTGATGACCTGTTTGGTCATCAGCGTGAATTGACCCGCGTGGTTCTAAGCGAAGACAGTGACGGTGCCATTGGTGCCGATGCTGTTGAAAAGTGGGTTGAAACGCATCAGCGGGGAACAGAACGGTGTGACGAGCTGATTGATGAACTGCGTGCTGTCGGCCAGATCGATCTTGCCATGATCACGGTTGCCAACCGTCAGATCAGAAGCCTGATTGGCGGTTAAGCCTCAGTCTGGTTACCTGACATTTGAACGAAGAAACGGGGGCGGTTTTATCGCCCCCGTTTTGTTTTGGGCATAAAGGCGGCATTTTCCGGGCTTTGCCGGGATTTTGCGACCTAAATCACATTCTGTTTCGTGGTGGCTTGTGCCATTTTTGAAATTACCTATCTTTTGGTCGATAAGCCGAATGGAGGAAAACCAGAATGAATTATGTGCGGACCGGAATGCTGCTGGCGGGGATTACCGCGCTTTTTGGCGTGGTCGGCATGATGATTGGCGGACAGCAGGGCATGATCATTGCGCTGCTCTTTGCCGGCGGCATGAATATCTTTGCCTATTGGAATTCCGAAAGCATGGTGCTGCGCATGCGCCGGGCGCGCCAGGTGGATGAAAACACCGCCCCCGAACTGGTGGGTATTGTGCGCCAACTGGCACAGCGTGCCGAATTGCCGATGCCCAAGGTTTATATGATCGACAATCCCCAGCCTAATGCCTTTGCCACCGGGCGAAACCCCGAGAATGCGGCGGTTGCGGCAACCACCGGGTTGTTACAGCTTTTGAATGCCAATCAGATTGCCGGGGTGATGGCGCACGAACTGGCCCATGTTAAAAACCGCGATACCCTGACCATGACCATCACGGCCACCCTGGCAGGCGCCATTTCGGCCCTGGCGAATTTTGCCATGTTTGCCGGTATTTTTGGCGGCCATCGCGAAAACAACAACAACCCGCTGGGCGGTTTTGGCATGATTTTGGTGGCCCTGCTGGCCCCGATGGCGGCCGGCCTGGTGCAAATGGCGATATCGCGGACCCGCGAATATGAAGCCGACCGTATTGGCGCGGAAATTTGCGGGCATCCATTATGGCTGGCCGATGCGCTGGCAAAGCTGGATCATGGCGTGCATCGCGTGCCCAACCCGGATGCCGAACGTAACCCGGCAACGGCACATATGTATATTGCCAATCCGCTGTCGGGCAAAGGCATGGACAGTTTGTTTGCCACCCACCCGTCAATGGAAAACCGGATTGCCAAATTGCGCGAGATGGCCGGTGAAACCCGGAGCCAACCCCGTCGGCGTCAACGCCCCTGGGGGTAAATCTACCCCCGGTGTCCGTAACCTCCTCCTACCCATCAGTATGTAGTCGAGAGGCGTGATTCCGAATTGACGGTTGGGTTTTTGCGCATGATGATGTTGCTTGGAAATGCAATTTCCATTGCATGTCAATATCTTGCCAAAAGGGATGGGGTGGATGGCCGGTTTCTGGTCAACACTGAATTTGGTTATCCAGGCGATTTTCGGACGGGTGCCGGGGAAAAGCGCGCCCAACCCGATTGCGGCCTATAGCCGCCAAAATGGCGGAAACGGGCAAGGTGTTTGCGGCATTGCCGATTTCGGGCTTGAAGATCTTGAGCTTGGCACCAGCATTAAAACCATTCTGGGCGATTTTCCGGGGCATGATGTGGTCGCCGTGTCGGATCACATATCGATCAGCCGTGATACCGTTGACCCGTTTTATGCGGTCCGGGAAGCCCAAAACTGGGCCTGGAACGCCGCCTTGCGCCAGCATTGCACATCTTTGCTGTGGGGCAAGGTATCGGAGGATCAGAAATCTTTATCGCTGTGGTTTGCCAGCAGTCAAAACAGCTTTTCCCCGCATGAACTTTTTCTGGCCCAGCAATATGGCTTTACCTTGCCCCTGGGCGAGGATTTTGGCGAGGCCTTAAAGCTGTTGTTGTTGGCTGATAGCCTGCACCGGGCGGATAGTGCGGCTTTGCGCGGTGAAAATGCCGCCTGGTTAACAAAGGCACTGGAGGCGCAACAGGACCGTATTCGCAACCACGACGTTGTCGAGGAATGTGGGGACGGGATCAGCCTTGCCTATGCAACGGCCAGCCTGGCGCTGGCAGAAAATGGTGATCGAAGCTGGTGCCAGCTGGGGGCGGAAGCCATTGAGCCGCTGGTCGCGACCTGTTTGGGCTGTGAGGCATTGGCCGACCGGGATGCGTTGATGCAGCATATTTTCATGGTCGGGACATCCGGTGTGGAAAATTTGCCCGCCGACCATGTGGCGATTCTCGCCCTTTATGGGCATTTGCTGAATTGGGCATCATTGGGCAGTTCAGCCAGTCGGGTTCCCATGATGGCTGTCGAGATATGGCGCATTTTGCTGCATCGGTTTGAATATGCTGTTGGGGCAACCGTGACCAAAAGCATTTGTTTGCTCCGTCTGGGGGAGGCTTGCTGTGCGCTGGCGCGCGAATCTCATAGTGATGATTTGGCTGAAGAGGCCGTGAATTGTTTGCGGGGGGCCTTGGGCAGCTGCGACGTTAAAAATCACCCGGTGTTATATGCGCTGATCACGTATCATCTGGGGGATGCATTGATCGCCCATGGTGAATTGGTCAAAACCGGGATTGAGTTTGGCAATATCATTCCCTTTTTCCAGGCAACGTTAAAGGTCTGTGGCCGGAACCAGAATTTGTATTTATGGGGCCGGGCCATGTTTGCATTGGCAACGGTGCAGGCGATGCAGGGGCGTGAGGAGGCGGATGTTGCTATATTGCGCACAGCCAAAGTCAATTTTGTTCAGGCCCAGCAAACCCTGGAGCAGGCCGGTGCCCGGTCAGCCGCACGCACGGCAATGGGCGGACAAATGCGCGTTGAAGCCGCGATCCATGAAATGGCGGTAGGGGATAAAGCGGGCGAAGCCGCCGTGGACCGTGCGTCCTCCGCCAAGGCGACGAACTAACGCCTGTTGATTAAAGGGGACGTGCTCTGACCACAGGCATTTTTTCAGTGAGCAGAACACCCCAAAACAAAACACCCCCGCAAAGCTTGGCTTGCGGGGGTGTTTGTATTTCGGGGGTGGCAGGGGGCAAGATGGAATGATGCGCCCCGAACCAAACCGGGCCTGTTAGTTACGTGCGTTGCCAAAGAAGCGCAGCAGCATGATGAACAGGTTGATGAAATCAAGATAGAGCTGCAGGGCACCAAAAATGGCCTTTTTGCCTGCTGTGGTGGTATCGTCACCTTCCCAGTAGCTTTCTTTGATGCGCTGGGTGTCATAGGCGGTCAGACCGGTAAAGATCAGAACACCGGCAGCCGAAATGACAAACTGCAACATGGTGCTGCCCAGGAAGATGTTCACCACGCTGGCAATGATCAGGCCGATCAAACCCATGAACAGGAAGCTGCCCATGCCCGACAGGTCCTTTTTGGTGGTGTAGCCATACAGGCTCATGGCACCAAAAGTTCCGGCCGTGATGAAGAAGGTGCGCGCGATACTTTCACCGGTATAAACCAGGAAAATCGACGACAGCGACAGCCCCATCAGGGCAGCATAGGCCCAGAACACCGCCTGTGCGGCAGGCATGCTCATTTTTTGAATGCCAAAGCTAAGAACCAAGACCAGCGCAAACGGTGCCAGCATCACGACCCAGGACAAACCTGACCCGAACACAGCCTGCATGAAAGCCGGGCTGCTGGATGCTGCCAATGCGACGATACCGGTTAAAGCCAGCGCAGATGCCATATAGTTATAGACGCGCAGCATATAGGTCCGAAGACCGGCATCAATATCGGCCGCCGACTGGCCAGCCGAGACAGAATAGCCGCGTCGTTGCGTTTCGAAAGCCATTGAATTCCCTCATATGATCCAGTTTGCGTGGAATTGATCCTACAATCCATCACTGTTCAAAATATGGCAGGATTTGACGGAAAAGCAATATTTGCAGGCGTTTGAACGCCAAAGAGGATCAATGGCTTGTGATTTTGTTCACATTTGGAATTATGACAAAATAAGTTTTATCTGTAATTTCCCGCTATAGTTGGGAGAGACGGCAAAATTGCTTTAATTTCCGGGGGACGGAGATTTGGCTACTTATTTGAAAACAAAAGAAAGTTTGTTAAGCGCGCCGCGGTCGGTTCACGCCGGACTCGCGCTGGCCATTTTGCTTTGGGGCAATTTTGTGGTTTCCCCGGTTGCGGCGGCACCGCCAGCAGACAGCTCGGCTTCAAAACAAAGTGATAAAACGGCCGATGATTTTTGTGCCGATGCCGCCCTGTCACCGCATCCCTGCCCGGTTTTGCCTGCTGATGTTTCCGAATTTGATGCCAATTTCATTTATCGTTTTGTCGGGCCAGAATCCCAACTGCCGTTTGACCGTTTTTCCTGGCAGGCCTTTATCGCCATGACCTGGCCCACAACCGGGGCAGGGCGCGCCGTATCCTATCAGGTGGCCCGCAGTCCCGCGCCAGAATGGACGCCCCGCTGGCAACGCCTGATCCCGCGCGATACGCTTGTTCATGGTGAATTTACCGACCCGGTGGCGAAAAAGGCGCGCCGCGCCTGCGCACAGGGCGATAGGGCCACCTTTGCCCGCCTGGCAGGTGCATCCGATACGGCCGAAGCCGTCGATGCCACCCAAAGCATCACGAAGACAGCGGTGCCTGTATCGGTATCGGTATCAGCATCAGCATCGACAGATCAGGAAGGTGATGACGGCGCGGGGGCGGTTTCGCAAAAATGGCTCTTCCTTAAAGGGTATCATCAGGCGACAGGTGATGTGCTGATTGATCAGGCGGGCAATTATGTTTTGTATGAAACCCGCATGAACAAGGTGGCGGCGGATTATATCCGGGCTAACGGGCTTGACAGTTTTGCCGGGCGGGCACGCTATGCTGACGGTGGCAAAGACATTTCGTTTCCGCAACGCACCGATATTGCCGATAATGGCCTGATGCCAGCCGGGGCGCAGACCGCTAAAACACTGCCGATCGGCCCAGGTGCAACTCTGGTGAAACTGGCCTGGCGTATTTTACCCCGCCCGCAGGGGGCTGCCGGGGCCTCGGCGCAGGGTGACGGGGCCTTTTTAACCCGTAAGGCCCGCATCTTCGTTGCGCGGGAAAATGCGCTTTCGGGACATCCGCAGTGCCTTGAGGAAACGGTCGGGCTGATCGGCATGCACCTGGTACAACGCGTTGCGAGCGGAAACGGGGATCGCTGGATATGGTCAACCTTTGAACATGTCGCCAATGCACCACTGGCGGGAAATGCGCGGCGGCCCAACAGTTTCATTGCCAAGAACCTGTTTCCCGACGGATGTTATTTACCCGGGGTGAAAAAGGGAAAACCTGCCTTTAAACGTGCCGTCCCTGCGGGGGCGGCAGATATTGCCATACCAGAACAATTTAATCTGTTTGGTCCCGCATTGTTGGCGCGTCCAGATCGTGCCTCCGCACAGGAGGTATCAGCGGCATTGCAGCAAAGGGCCGCCGTTAACCAAGGGGTGAGCAGCAACGCCCTGTGGAGCACGCAGGCGCCCTATGCGGTGAATGGCTGGGGCGATACCCTGCCACGGTCACAAGTGGTGCGGTGCTGGCAGGTTTTTGACGGTACGGAAAAAACCAATGCCAAATGGCATGCGGAATTAAAGGGATCGGTTTGGGCGAATTATTTTCTGGTCGGCACACAATGGATCGGCAATGGCGGCGGGTCGCCTTTTGGTGTGGGGGAAGTGCCCCGCTTTTTAAGTAACCTGACAATGGAAAGTTTCATTCAGGATCAAGCGGTGGGCACTTGCCTGGGATGCCACAGCATAGCGCGGACCGATGCAGGGCAGCTTGCCAATTTTACTTTTATGCTGGCTCCGACCCCGTAACGACGATTTTTATATTAGAAAAACAAATAAGCCATTTCAATTTGGCCGAATTCCAATTTAGGATGCAGACGGTAACAAACACTCGCCAATAGATAGACCCGACAAGGGCCGGCGGGAACAATCAGGGGGAAACATGCTGCCCGCAGCAACAGATTATACCGGTCTATGCCGGGATTTTTCGTGGGATATTCCCGAATATTACAATATCGGCGTTGATGTGTGCGATAAATGGGCCGATGACCCGTCACGTCTTGCGCTGATCCATCGTCGTGCCGATGGGACGCGCCGGGATTACAGCTTTGCCCAGATGCGCCGTTTGTCCAATCGTTTCGCAAACGTATTGGCCCGGCATGGCATCCGGCGGGGGGACCGGGTGGCAATATTGTTGCCGCAATGCCCCGAAACGGCGATTTCCCATATCGCCACGTATAAACTTGGCGCGGTTGCGGTGCCGCTTTTTACCCTGTTTGGGGTGGATGCGCTGGAATACCGGTTGGGCAACTGTGCCGCCCGCGCCCTGGTGACAGACCAGGCCGGGGCGCGCAAAATTGCCGAAATCCGCGATTTGCTGCCCGCACTGGAGCATGTTTACGTCATTGATGGCAAACCCGATGACTGCCTTGATTTCAAGGCGCTCAGCTATGAAGCCGGTAATGACTTTACCCCGGTTGTCACCCGTGCCGATGACCCGGCCCTGATCATTTATACATCGGGCACCACCGGCCAGCCCAAAGGGGCGCTTCATGCCCATCGGGTGTTGTTGGGGCATTTGCCCGGGGTGGAAATGTCGCATGATTTGTTCCCCCAGCCCGGCGACCTGATATGGACGCCCGCCGATTGGGCATGGATTGGCGGCTTGCTCGATGTGTTGTTACCTGCCTGGCATCATGGGGTGGCGGTGGTCGCCCACCGGTTTGAAAAATTCAGCCCGGAACGCGCCTTTGCCCTGATGGCGGAATATGGTGTGCGCAATGCCTTTTTGCCGCCAACCGCCCTTAAAATGATGCGGGCTGCCCCGCCCGAACAGTTACAGGCACATCGTTGCGATTTGCGCACGATTGCCAGTGGCGGTGAAACATTGGGAGCCGAGATGCTGCAATGGGGCCGTGACACCTTTGGTCTGACGATCAATGAATTTTATGGCCAGACCGAATGCAACATGATTGTCAGTTCCGCCCACAGCCTGGATGTGACCCAGGCAGGCAGCATGGGCCGCGCCGTACCCGGCCACAAGGTGGGTATCATCGATGAAACCGGGGCCGAAATGCCAGCGGGGCATGTGGGCATGATTGCGGTGCGCCGGCCCGACCCGGTCATGTTTTTGCATTATTGGCGTAACGAGGCCGCAACCCAAAGCAAATATATTGGCGATTGGCTGGTGACGGGGGATTTGGGCACCAAGGGCGAAGATGGCTTTATTCGTTTTGTCGGGCGCGAGGATGATGTCATCAGTTCGGCCGGCTATCGCATTGGTCCGGCCGAGATCGAAGATTGCCTGATCGCCCATCCCGCCGTGCGTATGGCGGGTGTTGTTGGTAAAAATGATCCGTTACGCGGGCAGATCATTAAGGCGTTTATCGTCCTTGATACGCCAGATCAGGGCCAGGAACAGGACGGATTGAAAGACGATTTGTCGGATTTTGTGCGTACCCGGCTGGGCGCGCATGAATATCCGCGTGAATTTGCCTTTATTGATACCCTGCCCATGACCGCGACTGGCAAGATCGTCCGGCGGGCCTTGCGCGATATGGGCTGATTTTATCGGGCGGGGCGAAAGATGTGGACCATAAAGGGCAGGGCCAAACGAGCCACTGCCCTTTATGATTTTATGTTTTGATTATGTATCGATTATTCATTGCGCAAAATCGGCGCGGCCGGGCTGCGCAGTGCCTGCCAGGTGCCGATGAAACCAGCCGTCAATGTGGCAACCAGGCCAATGATGATGGGGCCAAAAATGGTGAGTGGCAGCAAAGTCCAGCTTGCCCCCATCACCAGCACCAACACCGCCCAGGCCGCTGCACTGCCAAACAAAGCGGCAATCAGCCCGGTGGACAGGCCTAAAATGCCGTATTCCAGCGCATAGGCATACAGGATGTTGGCCCGTGTCGCGCCCAGGGTTTTAAGCACAACTGCATCGTAAATGCGTTTGCGTCGCCCGGCCGCCACGGCCCCGGCCAGTACCAGCACCCCGGCAATAATGGCAATCGAACTGGTCGCACTTAGCGCAAGGCCAATCCCGGCCAAAATGGTATTGGCGGCTTCCAGGGCCTCGCGCACCCGAATGGCCGAGACATTGGGGAAGTCCTTGCCAATCAGCCGGTCCACCGGTTCTTCCATGCTGGGCGGCATATGGGCGGTGGCAATCAGGCTGTAGGGGGCCTTGTCGATCAAGCCAGGCGAAAACACCATGGCAAAATTCATGCGCAGGCTTTGCCAGTCCACCTCGCGCAGATTGGCAATTTCGGCGGTAATATCGCGGCCCAAAACATTGACGGTCAGGGTATCGCCCGGTTTCAAATTAAAGCTGGCCCCAATATCGGCAGTTAGTGAAACCAATGGTTTTTGCGCATTGTCATAGTCTTTGGGCCACCATTGGCCTTGCGTAATTAATGTGCCTTCGGGCGGGCTTTTGGCAAATGTCAGCCCCCGGTCGCCCCGCAGGAACCAGCGATCCTCGCCAGGCGGGATATCGTTGGCATTCACCCCGTTTAGCGCCACCACCCGGCCGCGCAGCATGGGGGTCTGTTCGATATTGCTCACATCGGGCTGGTTGCTTAGATCGCGGCGAAAGGCATCCATCTAGTCGGGACGGATATCAAGAAAGAAAAAGGCCGGGGCGGATTCCGGCAGGCGATCCTCGATCTCGTGGTTCAAATTGCCTTCAATGCTGGCAATTGTCACCAAAAGCGTTAGCCCCAGGCCCAGCGACAATGTCACAGCAACGGTCGAGGTGCCGGGCCGGTGCAGGTTTGCCAGGGCGAGGCGGGTAAAGGCATTGCGGCCTTTGGTTAACCGTTTTGAAACCGATATAACCACGCGCCCGGCCAAAACAAAAATGGCAATCGCGGCAATGGATGCCCCGATAAAGCCAAGGGCAATGGCGGTGTCGGTCGCACTTGCCACCGTCAGGATCAGCAGCAAAGCCAGCGGAACGGCCAGCAGGGGCAAATCCTTGCGGCGCAGGCTTGCGCCATTTAACCCTGCACCGGAGCGAAACAACCGTGCGGCGGGTATTTCCCGCGCGCGCAGCAATGAGGGCAGGGCAAAGACCAGGGTGGTGAGAATGCCAAAGGCGGTGGCAATCATCAGCGAGGGCAGGGCCGGGCCCGCGGTGACGGCAATGGGCAGTTTATCGGCCAGAATGGGGGCAACCAATATTGGGGCCAGCGCGCCGATGATCAGGCCAATGACAATACCCAAAATGGCAATGGCCAGGATTTGCAGGAAATAAATGCGCAAAACCAGCCCATGCGTGGCACCAATGGATTTCAGCGTGGCAATAACGGATGTTTTGCTTTCGACATGGCTGCGCACGGCATTGGCAACCCCAATACCGCCCACCAACAGGGCAGAGAGGCCCACCAGGGTTAAAAACAGGGTCAGCCGTTCGATAAACCGTTTCAGGCCGGGGCTGGCATTGTTGGTATCGCGCACCCGCCAGCCTTCATTTTTAAATTGCTTGTCCAGGCGGTCGCGAAAGGCCGGAATGCTGTCACTTTTTTTCAGATCGATCAGATAATGATAATGCACAAGGCTGCCCGGCACGATCAGCCCGGTATCGGCCAGGGCGGGCAGGGCCACCATCAGGCGCGGCCCAAAATTAAGAAACCCAATCGCCTTGTCCGGGTCCTTGGCAATGATGCCCCGGATTTGAATATTGGTATCGCCCAGCTTGACTGTATCGCCAACCTTGATGTTAAGCCGGTCCAGCAGCCCTGCCTCGGCAACGCCGCCCCAAACGCCGTCTTTTTTGGCCAAAATGCCCGCAAACGGGACATTGTTTTGCAACTGAATCTGTCCAAAAAGCGGATATTGGTCATCAACCGCCTTTAATTCGACCAGGCGGCGCTGGTCCTTGCCATAGGCGGTGGCACGCAGGGTGGCAATGTGGCCGACCCGCTGGGCATTGTTGGCAAACCAGCTTTGCTGTGCGGCGCTGGCAGGCATATTGACCTGCTGAATTTCAATATCGCCGCCCAAAAGGGCGCGGCCATCGCGCTCCAGGGCGCCCAATACCGATTGCGAAACGTTTCCAACTGCGGCAATGGTGCCAACGCCCAAGGCCAGGCAGGCGAGAAAAATCCAGAAGCCGCGCAGGCCGCCCCGCAGCTCGCGCCGTGCCACGCGCCAGGCCATCGCCCATTGATTGGGTTGGGATGCGTGTTGGCTCATTGCGCTGATTCCCCGGTCGAAACAATCACGCCATCGCGCATGGTGACAGCCCGGTCGCACCGCGATGCCAGGCCTTCATCATGGGTGATCAAAAGCAGGGTGGAACCCCGCTTGGCCGCCAGGTCAAATAGCAGTTGGATAATCGTTTCGCCTGTGTTCCCGTCCAGGTTGCCCGTCGGTTCGTCAGCCAGCAGCAGTTCCGGGTCGGTTGCCAGGGCGCGGGCCAGGGCAACGCGCTGTTGCTCGCCACCACTCAGCTGGCCGGGATAATGATCCATCCGATGGCCCAGGCCCACGGCGGTCAGTTCTTCGCGCGCACGTTCAAAGGCATCATCGCGCCCGGCAAATTCCATCGGCAGGGCAACATTTTCAAGCGCGCTCATGGAGGGAACCAGGTGAAAATCCTGAAAAACAATACCGACATGATGGCGACGGAAAAGTGCCAGCCCGTCTTCGTTCAACTCACGCAAATTATGGCCGCAAATTTCAATGAAGCCATCCTGGGCCTGTTCCAGCCCGGCAATCACCATCAGAAGCGAGGTTTTGCCAGATCCGGAAGGCCCGATCAGGCTGACCCGTTCGCCCGCGCGAATGGAAAGATCAATGTTTTTAAGGATATCGACCGTGCCGGCTGGCCCCTTTAAACTGAGTTTCAGCCCCTTGACGTTGACGGGAAGCTGTGCGGAGGATGCGCCCGCATCAGATTGTTTTTGACGGTCGGACGATGACAAAGAGGGGGCAGGAGCAGTATCACGCATGAAATTTCCAGTCAGAGTTGCGCCAAAGCCGTGGTTTTGGCAGGTGACAGGGACAAAAGACCCTTGCGTCGATCGAAATCCGTGCAAACTATTGAATAAACGCCAGCCAAGCCGGTATCGCGTCAGCATAACAAGAGGAAGCCGATGAATACCCGCAGAAATGTATCAATCGTGCCAGAGGGGCAAGGCCCCTGTGTTAACAGTTTCACTATTTCAGGCGGGATTGATCATTTTATAAGCAACCTTGCGTGCCATTTCAGGCTTGGTTTTGCCTTGCTGGCAATCGTTTCGGTTTGTGTATTTTCTCATTCAGCCCAGGCACAACAGGCACAATCACATGACAGTGCCAAGGCAGGGCCATCCGAGCCCACTATTGTTTTGTTTGGCGACAGTCTGATTGCCGGTTACGGCCTGCCTGAACAGGATGGATTTGCCCCCAATCTGGCGGCTTCCCTGAAAAAGGCAGGTGTGAAGGCGCGGGTGATTAATAGTGGCGTTTCCGGCGATACCACGGCGGCAGGTCTGGCGCGTCTGGATTGGGCGATGGTTGATAAACCGGACCTGGTTGTTTTGGAACTGGGCGCTAATGATGCCCTGCGGGGTGTGGAACCGGCACAAACCCGCAAAAACCTTGAGCAGATCATTCAGAAATTACAGGCGCAAAAAACCGCCATTTTGCTGGTCGGCATGATGGCACCGCCCAATATGGGCAAGGAATATGGCCAGGAATTTAATGCAATATATCCTGACCTTGCGCAAAAATATGATCTGCCACTTTATCCTTTCTTTCTTGAGGGCGTTGCGGCCAATCCCGGCCTGAACCAGCAGGATGGCATGCACCCGAATGCCAAGGGGGTGGATGTGATTGTTGAAAAAATCACCCCGGTAATTTTGCAGGCCATTCCCCGCTAAGTAACCGGTATTTAACACGCTTTTCAGTTGGTTGCTGCGGGGTCCGTTTGTTTTATGTCGGATTTTTGGACGGTTTCGGCCCCGCACGGCTGCAATCTGCTGGCACAGGGACGGGCATATCGCGCCCTGGTATCGTGGTTTGCAGGCCAAAAACCGGTTGGATGTTTGATTTTGCCCGCAAAGGGGAGCCAGCGCGTCCTTGATGGTCAACGCGGGCCAGGTAGGGTCGCGTGTGTTTCCATAAGTGTTTGTTTTAAATATGATAATCCCAACGTGGAAACGGAGAGGGCACGATTTTCAGTCGTTTAACAGCGATTGCCCCCCTAACTGGCCATCGTTTTCAGGTCAAAAACGCATGGCTCGCGCCGGGGTGTGCTGCGAAAATCGCGCCCCTATAAAGGCTTATCTGCAAAATTGTATCTAGAACCATGTTTCAAGAGGGCGGAAAGAGAAAATTTACGTTCTTCGCTGGCTTAAAAACTGCAAATGTAGATAGATTTCATAACGATAACGCAATATTTATATTATGCTTTATGAATGTATGGAGAGGGGATAGGAGATTTCGTTATTATTTATTTATTTTCAATAACTTAATCGCAAAAATTCGAATGTCGAATTGTTGAAAATGTAAAAAAAACAGGCAAAAAAATCCGATTTTGGCCTTGAAATTCGGTGTGTTAATACCTTGTTTACTTTCTCCCGCGAGGGAGGGTTAGAGGCCTTAACTGCATTTGTAGATTTTCAATTTTTGCAGGTTTGATTCTGTGTTTTCTGGCGGCAGATTTCGCAAAAATTGACCGCAAACCGAAACAAAATCCCGTTCTGATGCTGCCTTGCGTATGGCGTTGATAGAATGCGCCAAGACATCCGATAGTATATTGATTTAATTGAATAAAAATAGATTCTCCAACCGCGGTCTGAGCCGTTTTGAGTTGGACTGCATGGCTCGGGCAGGCGGCGTTAACTTTTTGTTATGCATTTCCAGAATGCGCGTAAAAAGTGCGCGGTTTTAAAAATTATGTTTGTATTTCAATGTTTTAACCTGATTGTGTTGTGTCAATATAACCAGATTTCACTGTGAAATAGGGTGGAGGGCGCGGAAATTGACTCGGAAACGATTCGATTTTATCAACTTTTGTAGTTGCGCGGTAAAACGCCGTCCCCTAAACTTCCGCCCGGACATGCTAACGGGCATGGATGGGCAAGTTTGCCCCGCAAAAGCCCGTTAACCTTTGGGTTTCAGGATTAAGGGGCCTTATGGCGTCGCAAACCGTCAAACAGTCTTATACCATCCCCTGTGCCAGCGTTTTTCGCGATGCTGTTCTGGATCTTGCCAGCCGCCGCGAGGTCAATGCCGCCGATCTGGCCCGTTCTGTGATGCTGATTGTGCCGCAGGATGTGATCGATTCTTATGATGATCCTGGCGATCCGCCGCCGGGCGATCGGGAAACGATTGTGTTGAAATCCGGCCCGGCAGAAGGGCGACCGTGGCGACGCAAACCGCGATTACAGCTTAGGCTGCCATCGGGCTATAGCACGGCAACAGTGCGTAAGGCCTTGAAAATGGCGCTGGATTTTGAAGGGGGCGATGTGCGCATTCGCGTGGACCGCGCGGATATCGTCGCCGCCGAAAAACGCGCCTTGCAGGAAATTGCCGATCTGAAAAAGCGTATCGCCCAGCCGCCGGCAGAACTGATTCAGTCGCGCGAGGAGGTCGAAAGGCTGCGTCAGATTGTCCATAATCTGGCCTTTGATCCGCTGGATCGTGGCGTAAGCACCTATAATGATGCCTTGCATGTTATGGGGTTTGCGCCGGGTGCCCGGCCGGACCTTAAGGCCATTCGCAGCAAATACCGGGTGCTGGCGGCCATCCACCATCCTGACAGCAATTATGGTTCCCATCAGCGGATGACGCAGTTAAACGCGGCAATGGAACTGTTGCGGCGCCATGTCGGTTAAGGCAGCATGTTTCCCCATACCATAATGGGTGCCTTCTTGGATTAGTGTGGGCTTTTTTCAAAGTGAAATCAGGTTCATACTGCAGATAGATAAGCTGACACATAAAGGGGCGGCCATTGCCCGCCCCTGTAAAGCCAAGGGTGTCATAAACATGCCGCCATCCGATGCAATGAAGGGATGACCTTGATGATGCAACTGATTGCCGCGCATAGGGGGGATATATGACCGCACAGTTTATTGCCGCACATGCCAGTGGCGAACACTGGGCTGCTATTTCATCTGAACTGGCCGAAAAGCTCGAACGGCAGGGCGACATCCCCGATGGTTTGGCTTTTTTATATGTCTCAGAGCCCCTTGCCGCCGATATGGGCAGCATGCTGACATTTTTACGTTCCCGTCTTGGTGTTGAATTTTGGGTCGGGACATCGGGTGTTGGCGTGTGCGGGCCGGGCCGGGCCTATTTTGGGGTGCCAGCGGCTTCGGTGATGATCGCCCCGCTTGATCCCGACCAGTTCCATATCTTTGATCCCGTCCGGGAGGATGACGACATTGATGATGTCCCCCTGCAGGAGGCGATTGCCCGCCTGGAGCCTGCCTTTGGCGTGGTGCATGCCGACCCTGCTGTGCCCGAGGCCTTAAAACTTTTACCCGAACTTGCCCGTGTTGGATCGACCTATCTGGTTGGCGGGGTTGGTGCTGGCGGGGAAAAGGGGGGCGCGCAAATTGCCAACCGGGTCACGCATGGCGGCCTTTCAGGGGTGCTGTTTGCCGGCGACACACTGGTTCAGGTCGGATTAAGCCAGGCCTGTTCGCCCATTGGGCCGGTCCATCGCGTGACCGAGGGGCGGGGCGGCATTATCGCCATGCTTGATGATAAGCCAGCCTATCAGGTTTTTGCCGAGGAACTGGCGGGCGATGAAAACGGCATTTCCACACTTCCGGGCGGAGAAAGCGCAGAAAGCGGGGCAAGTGCCGCCAGTGCCGCCAGTGCCCAAGTTGCGACCGGGCGCTATCATGTTGCCTTTATGGTGCCCGGAACGGATACCGGCGATTTTGTCGTGCGTAATGTGATGGGGGTTGACCCGCAAAATAACCTGATGGCGGTCAATGATGATGCCCGGCCTGGTGATGCCATTCGCTTTGTCCGCCGCGACAGTGCCACGGCAGAGCAGGATTTGCGCCGCATGCTGGCCGATATACAGCGCCGCTTGCCGGCCCGCCCGCGCGGGGCGATATATTGCAGCTGTGTGGCGCGCGGGCCGCATTTATTTGGCACCGAAAACCGGGAAATGATGATCATTCAGGAAGAGCTGGGGGATTTGCCCCTCACCGGGTTTTACGGGAATGGTGAAATTTGTAACGACCGTTTTTATGCCTATACGGGAGTTCTTACTCTGTTCATGTGATATTACGGTGGAATATTGCGAAAAAACGGCACAAGCGGTTTCATTGTTGGCACGGCAGGATATATTCACACTATTTCCAAAATGAAGTGGCCCGCTATTAGGGTCACCAACAGGGGACTTTTAGTATGGAATACCGCCGTTTAGGCCGTACAGACATTAATGTCAGCGTGATCTGCCTTGGAACCATGACCTGGGGACAGCAAAATACCCAGGACGAAGCCTTTGAACAGCTTGATTACGCCACTGGCAACGACGTCAATTTTATTGATACCGCCGAAATGTATCCCGTTCCGGTGATGGAAGAAACCTTCAGCCGTACCGAAACCATTCTGGGTAACTGGCTGGAAAAGCGCGGAAAGCGCGATGATCTGGTGATTGCCAGCAAAATTATTGGCCCGGGCGATCGTTTTCCCTATGTCCGGGGTGGGCCGCGTCTGACCCGTGATCAGATTTTCACCGCCATTGATGGCTCGCTGTCGCGCCTGAAAACCGATTATCTCGATCTTTATCAGCTTCATTGGCCGGACCGGAATTGCAATTTCTTTGGCAAACTGGGCTACGAACACAACGAAAACGAGGACCTCACCCCGATCGAGGAAACCCTTTCCGCCCTTGATGAAGTGGTTAAGGCGGGTAAGGTGCGCCATATTGGCCTGTCGAACGAAACCCCGTGGGGGTTGATGAAGTTCCTTGAGCTGGCCGAGAAAAAGGGCTGGCCGCGGCCGGTTTCTGTTCAAAATCCCTATAGCCTGATCAATCGCAGCTATGAAATCGGTCTCGCCGAATGCTCCATTCGCGAAGATGCCGGTTTGCTGGCTTATTCGCCGCTGGGTGGCGGGGCGTTGTCGGGCAAATATTTGAACGGGGCAAAGCCGGAAGGCGCACGCAGCACCCTGTGGCCGGACTATTTTGGTCGTTATCTGAAGGAAAATGGCGTTAAAGCGACCGAGGCCTATGTCAAACTGGCAAAGGATAACGGGCTTGATCCCTGCCAGATGGCGCTGGCTTATGTGAATTCGCGTCCGTTCCTCACGGCGAATATCATTGGTGCCACCTCGATGGCACATCTTAAAACCAATATCGGCTCGGCCAATATCACATTGTCTGACGATGTGCTGGCCGAAATTGAAAGCATCCAGACCCGCTGGCCCAATCCCTGCCCATAAGCTGGCAGGTAACTGACCCGCATCGGATGATATGTGCCCGGTGACGTTCAAGTTACCGGGTTACACCGACAAACAGGAGGCGTCGTATGGTCGTTGTCATTTCAGGAAAGGAAACCGACCTGGAGGGGATGTCCGTGCGGCGCCTTTTGCCGCAGCGCGCCTGTCGTGCGGTTGGGCCGTTTGTGTTTTTTGACCATATGGGGCCTGTCAGTTTTGAGGCCGGAAATGGCCTTGATGTCCCACCTCATCCGCATATTGGCCTTGCGACCGTCACATATTTATTTGAAGGCTGCATTTTGCATAATGACAGCCTGGGCAATAAACTGGAAATCACGCCCGGTGATTTGAACTGGATGACAGCGGGGCGGGGTATTGTCCATTCCGAACGCGAGACATCGGAACTGCGCCATTCCGACCATGACCTGCATGGTTTGCAGTTATGGGTGGCCCTGCCCGAAGATGAAGAAGATTGCGCGCCCGATTTTACCCATATCCGCAAGGAAGACTTGCCGGTCATTCACGAAGCAGGCCTGCATATGCGCCTGATTGCCGGTGATGCCTTTGGGTATCGTGCGCCTGTCCCGGTAAAATCAAAGCTGTTTTACCTGGATGTGCATATGGATGGCGGGGCGCAACTGGTCTTGCCGGGCGAAAACCAGGAGGCCGCCCTTTATATTATCGAAGGCGGCTTGCGCGTCGATGGTGTGCCTTACGAGGCATTCAGTTTCATTTATATCGCGCCAGAGGAAATTCCCGATATCGTTGCGGAAAATCACTGTCGGGTAATGTTGCTGGGCGGCGTGCCGCTGGGGCATCGTCATATCTGGTGGAATTTTGTTTCATCACGCAAGGACCGCATCCAACAGGCCAAGGATGACTGGCAAAACCAGCATTTTGACCCGGTGCCCGGCGACGATGATTTTGTGCCGTTGCCTGGCCGTGCCACCAAGGTCAGCCCGCCCCCGGCGTCATAGGGGCATTTGTACAGCTGTGCCAAGCAGGCCCGCCGTGCCATCAGGGCGGGCATAAAAAACTGCCGCTGTTTTTTCCTTATTCATGAACAAACGAGGGTGATGATGCGCCTTTTTGTTGGCATCCCCATTCCGGCTGATATTGCCCAGGACCTTTATCCCATTGCGCGCGCCATTCGTGGGCTTGATGCGCAAACGCCGGAAAATATGCACCTGACCCTGAAATTCATTGGCACGGTCGAAGATCGGCATTTGGCCACCAGCATTGACGAAGCCCTGATGTCGGTGGCCTTTGACGGGTTTGATCTGAAAATTGCCGGGCTGAATATGTTTGGCACGGATAAAAAGGCCCGCATCCTGTGGGCTGCCGTGCAAAACCAGCCCTTGCTCGGGCAATTGGCCGGGCGGGCGGAAAGTGCCTTGCTGGCCTGTGAAGACCTTTCCGACCGGTTGGAAGTGCGCAAATTTACCCCGCATATCACGCTGGGCCGGAACCGTTCGGCACCCCGGGCGGTGGTGGAACAGGCTGTGGTTGACCATGCCGATGTCACCAGCCGGGTTTTCCATGTTGACCATTTTTGCCTGTATCAGTCGATCTCGACCCATGATGGCCTGGTTTATCAGGTCATGGCGGAATATGGCGCGGGATCAGACACCCAAACCGCCCTGCGTGACAAACAGGCAGAACATGAAGCAGCCTTTGCCGATATTGATTTTAGCAAAGGCCCGGAGATTTAAGCCGCGACAGGCAAAACGCAAAAGGCAAAAGGCCAAATTCGTTCTGTAGATATAAAAACCCGCCCCTGACAGGGCCAGGGGCGGGCAAACGGAATGTCGGTTTATCGGGCCGCAATCATATTTACATATATATAATGCAAAGACGGCCCTGGTGATCAGGCCGCGCGGCGGTGATGTGTGCCTTCGCTGACTTCCTCGATAATTTTACCAACAAAGGCATCCAGGTCGTTGGGATTGCGCGACGTAATAATGCCCTGATCACAGACCACGGCTTCATCGCGCCAGATGGCCCCGGCATTCAAAAGGTCGGTCTTGATCGACGGATAGGACGTCGCCTTGCGCCCGCGCAGGGCATCGGCCTCGACCAGAAGCCACGGACCGTGGCATATGGCGGCAACCGGCTTGCCCGATGCGACAAATTCGCGCACCAGCGAAACAGCCCCTTCATCGACGCGCAAAAGGTCCGGGTTGATTTGACCGCCCGGAATGACAAGGGCATCGTAATCCTTGATGTCGACATCCTTGACCGCCAGGTCAACATCAACGCTGTCGCCCCAATCGGTTTTATCCCAGCTTTTGATGTTGCCTGTGCCGAGCGAGGCGATTTTAACATCGGCCCCGTGCGTGCCCAGCTTTTCAAGCGGCACCCGTAATTCGGAACGTTCATAACCATCCGTCGCAAGGATCAAGATCTTTGCAGTATCAATCGCAGGCATAACGTCTCTCCTTTCCTGTGATGTTCGAACGTTATGGTGTCCAAACGATGCAGAAATTCAGACGTTCCAAAAAAATGAGAAATCAGGTTATGTTTTTCATTTAAATATTTGAAATAATTTAGTTTTATTTCGCTGATTTTGCCAAAAACAGGCGCGTATTGCATATAACGCCCGAAATGGCACTAATTGAATGCACGCGCGAAGTTACAGCGGTAAACCACTGTAATGACAAGATTTTTGGTCTATGTAATGCAGAGGGGAAATAAAAGGTGTGGCAGAGAGAAGGGGATTCGAACCCCTGAGGGGCTTGCACCCCAACACGCTTTCCAGGCGTGCGCCTTAAACCACTCGGCCATCTCTCCACAGGCGATACTTCATATCGCAAAAGCGGGCGGACATTAGCCGACAGACTTCGCAATGACAAGGCCAAATTCAGGGAAATGTGACGTTTTTTTCACCTTTCTGCGCCGGAACGCTTTTTTGTCTCCTGACGGCGAAAAAGCGGGTTTTTATTTCGGGTTTGATCCAATGTTGCATATGCAACCAAATGTTCGCCGTATTTTCATGGCAATCGGGATGCTGGGTTACGTGCTTTCCCTTTACGGCAGGGCACAAAACCCGTTACGTTAGCGTCAATTATATCGAAACCGGAAAGTTTGAAGCCGATAAGGCGGAGAAAGGTATGTGGTTTTTCAGGCTGTTGGGCTGGCTGCTATTGTTGGCTTGTCTGGCTGTGCTGGTCGGAGATGGGGTCACTGCGCTGCAAACAGGAAACTTGCGTTTCGTTGCAGGCGGCGAGCTATGGTATCGGCTGGACCCGGGAAGCCTTAACCTGTTTCAGGCCCTGGTCGAGCGTTATGTGTCAAGCTGGCTGTGGGACAAGGTGTTCGTTCCGGGGTTATTGCTGCCTGCGTTTCTATTGTTGCTGGTCCCTGGTGCGTTGCTGAGTTTTATCGCGCGGCCCAAAAGGCGACCGAAATTTTTCTGATCTGCTTTTTTTGCGGGCCGGCAAGGGAGATGATGCTTCGCAGTGTTATCTCGCCGTGGCATGATGCCTCTCAGCGGGTGGATTTCTAAAATAGCACCGGAACTTATTCCATCCACCTTTTCTAGCAACAGGCGGAGAATATCGATGCGGGCCATGATGTGTGAAAAAGTCGGCACCGATCCCGTGATGCGCACCGTGGAGGACCCGGTTGCTGCCGCGGGTGAGGTGGTGATTGATATTCATGCCTGTGGTGTGAACTTTGCCGATACCCTGATCATTGCCGGGAAGTATCAGCAGAAACCCGAATTTCCCTTTGCGCCGGGTTTCGAGATTGCCGGTGTGGTATCGGCCATTGGGGAGGGTGTAGATGCCGGATTAAGCGGCAAGCGGGTGATGGCAATGCCCCCGCATGGTGGTTTTGCCGAAAAAATCGCCCTTCCGGCCGACCATATCATTCCCATACCCGATGGTGTCAGCTTTGATGACGCGGCAGCCTTTCAAATTGCCTATGGAACATCGTGGTTTGCCTTGAAATATCACGCCCGTGTTCAGGGCGGTGAGGTGGTGCTGGTGCATGGTGCTGCCGGTGGGGTCGGCATTACCGCGGTGGAATGTGCCAAAATACTGGGTGCCCATGTGATTGCCACGGCAGGTGGCCCGGAAAAATGCGAAATTGCCCGCCAACATGGTGCTGATTTTGTTATTGATTACAAATCCCAGGATATTACCACGTCTGTGCGCGAAATTTGCCAGCGCCAGGGCTGGCCGGGCGGGGTGGATGTGGTTTATGACCCGGTTGGCGGTGATGTTTTCCGCCAGTCGCTGCGCTGTACGGCGCCAGGGGGGCGTTTGCTGGTAATTGGTTTTGCCAGTGGCGATATTCCGCAAATTCCGGCCAATATTTTGTTGGTCAAAAACATTTCTGTGTTGGGGTTTTATTTTGGTGCCTATCTGGCGCAAAACCCCGAAATTGCCCGTAAGGGCATGTCTGAATTGCTTGATAATCTGGCAGCCGGATATATCACGCCATCGGTTTCACAGCGCTTTCCGCTCGCCGATGTGCCCAGGGCCCTGGCCGCCCTGCGAGAGAGGGCCGCTACCCGAAAAATGGTCGTTATGTGTTGCGAACCTGCAACCTGACACTGATTTTCGCGAGGATCATGGCCCCATAAACGGCTGGTTTGGCGGTGCGGTGTACACTTTTGCCGGGGGCTTGTTCATCTGGCCGTGATGTGGGGTTGCCAAATTTGCGAAAACGCGGGAACTTACCGGCGGATGGTCGGTGCCCGAATGCGTGTGGCCAAACCATATGTCCCGATATTTCCTGATGACCGCCAAAGCCGGTCAGCCTGATGGCGTTTTCTGACGAAAGCAGACGAATGAACCGGTTGAAGACCCCCCGTAAACAAAATGCCAGCCGCACCCGCGATCAATATGAAACTTTTCCCTATCCTGAACGCCGTGCCGAGGACGAAGACCAGCGCCTGATTGCCGGGGCGCCGGGGGATTGGGGCGAGGTGGTGAATTATGTTTTTGGCGGGCGTGACCCCGGGGCAAATGGCAGCCCGTTGCGCATTCTGGTGGCTGGCGGCGGCACGGGGGATGCGGTGGTCATGCTGGCACAGCAGGCCAGCGATCGCGGGGCGAATGCGGAAATCATCTATATTGATTTGTCCACGGCATCGCGCAAAATTGCCGAATCACGGGTGGCCCGCCGCGGGCTTGAAAATGTGCAGTTTGTTACCGGGTCATTTGTTGATCTGGCGGCGGAATATGGGCCGTTTGACTATATTGACTGTTGTGGGGTGTTGCATCATTTGCCCGACCCAGATGCCGGTTTGCGTGCGCTGGCCCAAAGCCTGAAGCCCGGTGGCGGCATGGGCCTGATGGTTTATGCGACGCTGGGGCGCACGGGTGTTTATCATATGCAGGAAATGATGCAGCGCCTGTCGGCCGAGGCGGGCGGGCGGGCGCGGCTGGAAACCGGCAAGGCCCTGTTTGAAAGTTTGCCGCCAACCAATTGGCTTAAGCGCAATCCGTTTGTGAATGATCATATTCAGGGCGGCGATGCGGGCTTTTATGACCTGTTGCTCCATCAGCAGGACCGCGCCTATCGGGTTGATGAGGTCTATGAATTTGTCAATCAGGCAGGTTTAAGACTGCAAAGCTTTGTCGAACCTTTACGGTATGACCCGGTGATCTATGCGGCCACCCCTGCCATCCGCCAACAGGTTGCCAATCTGGCCCCGCAGGCGCGCCATGCCATGGCGGAATTGCTGGCAGGCAATATTACCAAGCATATTTTTTATGTGGTAAAGGCCGAAAACAAAACGGTTGTTCCCGCCATGAGCCTGCAGGGCAAAAAGGCGGTGGTGAAAACGCAGTTGGCGGCGAAAACCGGGCAGGCGGCTGCGGCGATGATCCCCTATCTTGGCCGTGTTGATGGGGCAAAGCTGGCGGCATCGGTTGCGAAAAGCGGGCAGGTCAAAATCAATTTCAACGGCTTTTCTGTCAGTTGTAATCTTCCCCCGGCAAGCCCGGCGATTATATCGCGCATTAACGGCGTTCGATCACTTGAAGATATCCGCCAGTCGTTTGACCCGGTGCCCGATGGTCCATCCTATTATGCCCAGGTCGTTGCCCTGTTTTCGGTGCTTTCGGCGGCAAATTTGATGTTTGTGCGCCAACCGGGCGGTTAAGGAAAAGGCAGCACGAAAAGCCGGTCATCGTGCGATGACCGGCCTTATTGGCCATAAATGGGTCTTTTCGTTAGTATTTGATGCGCGGCTGCGAATTCGAAAAGATATGCAGAAGGGCATCAATAACCTGCAGGGGAAACGAAAGAATGCCCTGCGGGCGGAAAAAGCGGGGATACATTTTAAATGTCCGGTTTGTCAGTTCTGAAACGGTTTGCGACCCGTTCCGGTCGGCAACAGGATAACCCGTTGCGGGGCAGGGCCGGTTAGGCCCGCCAAAAAGGTTTGGTGGCCTCAAAGCGTGCATCGCCCGGTTCAAAGCCAATGTCACGCAGAAGATGTGCGTCCATATGGGCCAGACGGTTGCGCAATGCCAAACGGGCTGCCCACTGGCGCGGCAGATCAAACAGGCTTGCGGCAGGGGTGTTTTCGGTGCGGTGGCGCGGTGCGGCGAATGCGGCTGTGTTCTTGGTGATCGCTACCATAATTGTCATCCTTCAATTTAGTGGCGGCTCTCTCAAGGGATGCGGCCATGAATTTCGGTTCGTTAAACTCAGGGTTACGCCGATTTTTGTTTGTTCTCAAACCATATTTTGGCATCATTGCATTACATAAACTCATGCAAAAGGATTGGTCATGAAACGTCGCGTCTTGCCGCTAAATGCCTTGCGGGCTTTTGAAGTGGCGGGGCGTCGCGAAAGTTTTACCAAGGCATCACAAGAACTTAACGTTACGCAGGGCGCGATCAGCCGGCAGGTTCAGCATCTTGAGGATGTGTTGGGGCGTAAATTGTTTGAACGCCATCACAGGCGATTAAAACTCACGCGGGCCGGGCGTATTTTGTTAAATTCGCTAACCGGGGCGTTTGATGCCATTGAAACGGCTGTATCGCGAATCGAGGATCGTCCCGATGACACGCAGTTGCGCGTGCTGGCCCCGCTGACCTTTGCCATGCGCTGGATCGTCCCGCGACTGGGGCGGTTTCAGGCGGAATACCCGGATTTGCAGGTGCAATTGGGAACGTTTAACGATGACAGCCTGCCGGTGGATTTTTCCGAAACCGACATCGCCATTCGGTTTGCCGATACACCGGGCGATCAGCTTGTGCATGAATTTTTGACCGGCGAGCGCCTGTTGCCGGTATGCCATCCCAGTTTGAACAAGCAACTTTCAAAACCCGAAGATTTGGCACATGTGCCGCTGTTGCATTGTTCGGCCCAGCGCGAAGACTGGCGCATCTGGCTGAATGGAACCGGGATCAAGGGTGTGGATGCCGATCGCGGGCCGGTTTTTGCCACCCTTGATATGGCAATGGAGGCTGCGGCAAGCGGTTTTGGCGTGGTGATATCCGACCCGGCAATGATCGGCGAATATGTGGTTACCAAACGGTTGATGGTGCCGTTTGATTTGCCCGTCGATAGTCCCTATGCCTATTCGCTGTGTTACCCCGATGGCCGGTTGGAGCGGCGAAAGGTCCGGGCATTTCGCGATTGGTTGATGAGTGAAATCGATGTTGAAACCACAAGGCGCAAAACCGTTCAAAAACAGGTGTAGCACGTTATGATACCTTGAAATGATCCTATTATGTTCGTCATTATGGCATGGTAGGCGACAGGCCATGTCTGGCATTAAACCGCGATCATTGGAAAAGACGGTTAATTTGATGGATAAAACGACAGGTTTGGTGGTCCGGGCGGATGCCTGCGGGCATAAAGGGTGTCGCAGGATCACCGGCGCGGTTTTGGCAGTCTGTATTGCCTTGTTTTCCACAGGCTCTGCGCTTGCAGCGGCGGCAAAGCCACATATCACCCCGGCGCCAACCATCCCCGTTACCGAGGAGCCACTGGCCAGCCTGGCCCAGCCGGAATATGCCATTTCATTATATGGTGATTTGAAATACGGCCCGGACTTTACCCATTTTGATTATGTAAATCCCGATGCGCCCAAGGGCGGTACGCTGCGAGATAGCGCGACCGGGTCGTTCGATTCCCTCAATCCCTTTATTTTAAAGGGAACGCCTGCCGTTGGCCTGGGCATGATGTATGACACCCTGCTGGTCGGCAGCCTGGATGAACCGTTTTCAGAATATGGCCTGGTGGCTCAGAAGGTCGAGGTGCCCAAAGACCGGTCCTATGTGACCTTTTTCATCAATCCCAAGGCCCGGTTTCAGGACGACACACCGATCACCGCCGATGATGTGATTTTTTCGTTCAATACCCTGATTGAGAAGGGCAGCCCGCTTTACCGGCAATATTATGCCTCGGTCGATCATGTGGAAAAACTCGATGATCTGACCGTCAAATTTGTTTTCAAACCGGGTGATAACCTGGAATTGCCGCTGATTTTGGGGCAGGTGCCGGTTTTGCCCAAACATTATTGGAAAGATCGCGATTTTAGCAAAACCACTTTCGAGCCTCCGGTGGGCAGTGGTCCCTATAAAATCAAGGATTTCGAGCCAGGCCGTCATATTACCTATGAACGGGTGAAAAATTACTGGGCGAAAGACCTGCCCTCGGTCAAGGGCATGTATAATTTCGATACCATTCGATATGATTATTACCGCGACCTTGATGTGGAACGGCAGGCCTTTTTTGCTGGCGAATATTATTACCGCAGCGAACATTCCTCAAAGTACTGGGCCACTGGATATGACAAACCTGCCGTGCGCAACGGGACGATCAAAAAGGAATTGATCCCCAATCATCGGTCGCGCGGGATGCAGGGTTTTGTGATGAATACACGCCGCCCGATATTTGCCGATCCTCGGGTGCGTCGTGCCTTGCAATATGCGATGGATTTTCAGTGGTTGAACCGGGCGATGTTTTATGGCGCCTATACGCGAACCAACAGCTATTTTGTGAATTCCGAACTGGCATCCTCGGGCCTGCCCAAGGGTGAGGAACTTGATATTTTAAACAAATATCGCGACCAGTTACCGCCTGAATTATTTACCCAGCCCTATACCCTGCCCAATTACGACCAGGAAGATGGTCGTCGCAAGGCGCTTAGGGAATCCATGAAGTTGCTGCAACAGGCGGGCTGGGAATTGCGCGATATGAAACTGGTGAACAAAAAAACTGGCGAACCGTTTCGGTTTAGCCTGATGTTGCGCCAGCCGGGATTTGATAAAATCGCCCTGATGATGCAGGCCCGCCTCCGCCAGTTAGGCATCGAAATGGATTTTCGCCTGATCGATACCGGGCAATGGATCAACCGCATTCAGTCCTTTGATTTTGACATGACCACCTTCTGGTGGCAGCAAAGTTTGTCTCCTGGCAATGAACAACGCGATGACTGGTCATCAAAAGCGGCAGATCAGCCCGGCAGTCGTAACTTTGCCGGGATCAAGGACCCGGTGGTTGATAAAATCGTTGATCTGGTGATTTCGGCAGAAAGCCGCAAAAGCCTGGTGCAAAGAACCCGTGCGCTTGATCGTGTCCTGCTGTGGGGGAATTACACCATTCCGCAATGGTATCAACCGGCGGACCGTTTGGCCTATTGGGATATTTTTGGCCGTCCATCGGTCGTGCCGACCAAAGGCAATTCGATCATGACCTGGTGGATCGACCCCGTGAAATCGAAAAAACTGGGCAAGGGGGGGTATTAAGCCATGCTGAATTACATTCTGCGGCGTGTTTTGCTGATCCCTGTTACCCTGTTTGGCATCATGGTGTTGAATTTTGCCATTGTGCAATTTGCGCCGGGCGGCCCGGTTGAACAAATGATCGCCCAGTTGCAGGGCGCTTCCGTGTCATCCACGGCCCGTATTTCCAATAATGGCGCGGATACGGGCGGGGGGTCTGGAAACGGGAACAATTTTTCCACCGATTCAAATTATCGCGGTGCGCAGGGCCTTGATCCCGAGGTTATCACCCAGCTTCAAAAGCAGTTCGGCTTTGATAAACCGGCTTATGAACGCTTCTGGATGATGATGAAAAACTATCTGACCTTTGATTTCGGCCAGAGCTATTTTCAGGATCGCGATGTTGTTGACATCATTATCGATAAATTGCCGGTTTCCATCTCCCTGGGGCTGTGGTCCACGCTGATTATTTATCTGGTTTCGGTGCCGCTGGGGGTTGCCAAGGCGGTGCGCGATGGCACCGATTTTGATATCTGGACATCGGTTGCCATTATTATCGGCTATGCGATCCCGGGCTTTTTGTTTGCTGTTTTGCTGATCGTGCTGTTTGCGGGGGGCACTTACTTCGATATCTTCCCCTTGCGCGGCTTAACATCAGCAGGATGGAGCGACATGTCGCTTCTGGGCAAGGTGGGCGATTATTTCTGGCATCTGACCCTGCCCATCATTGCGCTGACCATTGGTGGGTTCACCACCCTGACCATGCTGACGAAAAACTCGTTTCTTGATGAAATCAACAAACAATATGTGGTGACTGCCAAGGCCAAGGGCCTCAGCGAAAAACGCGTTCTCTATGGGCATGTGTTTCGCAATGCCATGTTGCTGATCATTGCCGGTTTTCCCAGCGCCTTGATCGGCTTGCTGTTTACCGGCTCGGTTCTGATCGAGGTGATCTTTTCCCTCGACGGCATTGGGCTTCTGGGTTTTGAAGCAGTGATGAAGCGCGATTATCCGGTGATGTTTGCCACCCTGTACATGTTCACGCTGGCCGGGCTGGTTTTGAACCTGATCAGCGACCTGACCTATCATTTCGTCGATCCGCGTATCGACTTTGACGCGCGGAAGGATTGAGACATGGCACACGCACTGCAGCTTTCTCCGTTAAATCAGCGCCGGGTGGAAAATTTTCGGGCCAATCGGCGCGGCTATTGGTCGCTGGTTATTTTTGCGGTTCTGTTTGTCATTTGCCTGTTGGCCGAGGGCATCGCCAATGACCGGCCGCTGGTGGTGAAATATGACGGTCACTGGTATTTCCCGATCATCGAGAATTACCCCGAAACCACCTTTGGCGGCGATTTTGATGTCGCAACCGATTTTTATGACCCGTATTTGCAGGGCAAAATCCAGAATAACGGTTTCGCCGTTTGGCCGCTGATCCCGTTTTCCTATGACACCATCGATTTTAACATGCGCGAACCTTTGCCTGCCCCGCCATCGGCACGGCACTGGCTGGGAACCGATGATATGGGCCGCGATGTGCTGGCCCGGCTGATTTACGGGTTTCGCATTTCGGTTTTGTTTGGTGTTGCGCTGACCCTGGTCAGTTCAATCATCGGGATTGCCGCCGGGGCGGTGCAGGGCTATTTCGGCGGCTGGGTCGATCTGACATTCCAGCGTTTCATCGAAATATGGGGCGGCTTGCCCCAGCTGTTTATTCTGATCATTCTTTCCAGCCTGTTTGCCCCGGGATTCTGGACCTTGCTGTTCATTATGGTGCTGTTTAGCTGGATGAGCCTGACCGGCCTGGTCCGGGCGGAATTTTTGCGGGCGCGTAATTTTGAATATGTGCGGGCGGCCAAAGCCCTGGGGGTGGGAGATTTGCGCATTATGGCGCGGCATGTCCTGCCCAATGCGATGGTCGCTACCATTACCTTTTTGCCGTTCATTTTGAATGGTTCCATCGTTGCGCTGACCTCGCTGGACTTTTTGGGGCTGGGCATGCCGCCCGGTTCCCCGTCGCTGGGTGAATTGCTTTCGCAGGGGAAAAATAACCTGCAGGCACCGTGGCTTGGGATTACCGCCTTTCTGGCCATCGCAGTCATGCTGAGTTTGCTGATTTTTATTGGCGAAGCCGTGCGTGATGCCTTTGATCCGCGCAAGACATTTTAAGGGGGCAGGGATGTCACAACAGGGCAATATTGACTATCTATTAGATGTCAGCAACCTTGCCGTCCGCTTTGGCCCGGTGGATGCCGTGCGCGGCGTTTCCTTTCACATGCAGCGCGGTGAAACCCTTGCGCTGGTGGGCGAAAGCGGATCGGGCAAATCGGTTACGGCAATGTCGATTTTGCAGTTGTTGCCTTATCCGCGGGCGTCGCACCCGGCAGGGTCGATCCTGTTTGACGGGCAGGAAATGGTCGGGGCGGACGAACGCACACTGCGTAAGATCCGGGGCAACCGCATTTCCATGATCTTTCAGGAACCGATGACCTCGTTGAACCCGCTGCATAATGTGGAAAAGCAGATTGGCGAGGTTTTGCTGCTTCATAAAGGGTTGCGCGGGGCAAAGGCACGCGAACGGATTATTGAACTGCTGGATCTGGTGGGGATTCCCGAGCCGAAATCGCGCTTGCGCTCGCTCCCGCATGAATTATCGGGCGGGCAACGCCAGCGTGTGATGATTGCGATGGCGCTGGCCAATGACCCGGAATTGCTGATTGCCGATGAACCGACAACCGCGCTTGATGTCACCATTCAGGCGCAAATCTTGCAGCTTTTGCGCGATTTGCAGGAACGGCTGGGGATGGCATTGTTGCTGATTACCCATGATTTGCAGATCGTCAAAAAAATGGCCGATCAGGTTTGTGTCATGAAAGATGGCGAGATCGTTGAATTTGGTGACAATAACCGCCTGTTTGACGAGCCGCGCCATCCCTATACCCGTCGCCTGCTGGATGCTGTTCCCTCGGGGCGGGCGCGCCCCTTGCCCGACACGGCCAAACAGATTTTGCAAACCGGGGATATCCGGGTGCGCTTTCCGATTGGCAAAAAGGGCATTTTGGGCAAGCCGGAATATTACCTGGATGCGGTGGATGGTGTTTCGGTTTCGGTACGCCAGGGGGAAACCCTGGGTATCGTTGGCGAAAGTGGGTCGGGCAAGACAACCCTGGCAATGGCGATTTTGCGCCTGTTATCGTCGCAGGGCGACATTACATTTGACGGGCAGGATGTTCGGGCGCGCGATAGCATGCAAATGCGCGCGCTTCGCCGCGACATGCAGGTGGTGTTTCAGGACCCGTTTGGTTCGCTTAGTCCGCGCATGTCCGTCGCCCAGATTGTCGGCGAAGGCCTGGAAATTCATCAGCCGGAACTGAGCCGCGAAGATCGTGAAGAACGCATCGCCCAGGCCTTGCTGGATGTGGATTTGCCCGAAAGTGCGATGCACCGATATCCGCACGAATTTTCCGGCGGGCAGCGCCAGCGTATTTCGATTGCCCGGGCTTTGGTTCTAAAACCTCGCTTCATGGTCCTTGACGAACCGACATCGGCACTCGATATGTCCGTACAGGCGCAAATCGTCGAACTGCTGCGTGACCTGCAGGATCGCTACAACATGGCGTATCTGTTTATCAGTCACGATCTTAAGGTGGTTCGGGCCCTGTCACACCGCGTGATGGTGATGAAGGGCGGTAAGCTTGTGGAAAGCGGGACGGCGGATGACATTTTTGATCATCCGCAAAATGCCTACACCAAAGAACTTCTTGCCGCAGCCCTTGATATGGATGCGGTCTCGACACGGAATAAGGCACTATAAACAGTAATATAGTGCTCAAAAAGGATAGCTAGGGTTGGGAAAAATGGGTGAAACCCCGAAAGTCCCGCAGGGTTTGCCTGCGGAACGAGTGATACGTTTTGTTGTTTTCTTGGCGATGTTTGCTGCATCGGTGCTGATGGTGTCTGCACCTGCGGCTTATGCATCCTCGGGCGAGGGGAAGGCAGAAGGCGGAAATTCAGCCGGCGCGGTTTTGCCAGGCACCGTCTTCCAGCTAGAGAAGGTCGTTACAACTATTGTGCTGCCGCAAGATCATGTCATGCGCCAGATCGTCTCCGATATCTGGCTGGATCTGAGCTCTACCGCGCATCGCGACCTTGTTTCGCATCTTCAGCCCAAATTGCTAAATGCCTTCCTGCGCGATTTTCAGCGGTATTTTTACCGCGATACCAAATATCGCGCCGAGAAGCTGGCAAAAGGCCAGCGTGGTTTCCGTTACGAAGCCCCGCGTCTTCTCGAACCGCCAAAACCGAAACTCAACGAAGATGGCGAGGAAGTGCATGAAGAAGCCAAGGACGGAGAAGAGGCCAAGCCGCCCTTTAATCCGTTCCAGCCGACAACCAACAAGGTGATTGCCGTTTTGCAAGCCCGTCTGCTTGCAACATGTAACCGGGTTTTGGGCGAGGGAATTGTCAAATCGGTGCAGGTGCGCGCCCTGTTTGATCAATGGCCGAATGAACGTTAAGCACCTTGGCATGACCGGCCACAATCATAGCGGGGACATGGCTAAACCTGCTCCCCGTATGCCGATGTGAGATTACGTCGGGTTTAATCCGCACCGTTTTACCGGGATAATCTTCCGCCCCGCAGCGTCAAACCCCTTGAACGTCGCCTCGCTAATTCTGGCGGCATCGACAACGGCATTTCAGATTGTCAAATGGGGTGGGGGGCGTTTTTGCGGGTGATGGGGCTGGTTGCCTTCTTGTGTAAGCCCGCACAAAACGGGCCAGAAAACGCTATCAAAACGAATGCGCGATCGGTTTATGAACCGGCAAAGCCTTAGCCTATGTTCAGCAGGGCTATCTTGTTGCGGCGGTAAATCCCAAGGCGATTGCCGTTTTTCGGTGCGCTTTTCCCCCGTTTATTGATGTCTCGCCGCTACAGGTCCCGCAGCTTCTAATCCTGAGGGCGATCTTTGTTGTTTTTATTTCAGTTTCGTAATGATTTATGAATCGGCCGTATCTCGCCCGACCCCGTAGGTCATTCACAACAGGCTAGGCGTGCTGTTGGCTGATTTAACGGCACTCTGCTGTTGTGGTGGTGGCCCTGCTGCGATCGCTGCTTAAGGCGCCGGGCAATGCGTTTGCGGGCACATAACCTTCCTTAACGCCGCGTGCCCTATGGGTCTTGGGGCGCGGCTATCACCCCAAACCTTTTGTCCTTTATCACGGGTATCGTGTTTGAGGGTAACGCAGATATCCCGGACAGCAGGCACCAGCGGATCGGGCAAGCGATACAGCGTCGCCACAGGCCATCAATCGGAAATCCTACGGCATGTAGTGTGCCATTCTGCTCGCTCCGCAACCTTGGCCGGTAAAACCAGTGTATATTGTGGCTTTTCCGGGCCGGGGAATAAATTACGCGGGCAGAATGAGCCTGATTACAGGCAGAAGGCGCTGCATCCACTGCACTCACAAGCCAAAAGACCGTGCAAGGCAGTCGCTTCTTTGGGGGGAGGGATGACCTATTTGTTTCCTATGCTCTGCCGATGGCAGGATATGCTGGAGATTTGCAAAACATACCAAACGGTCGGTATTTAATACGGATCGGTATGTTCTACCTACCATTTGGTTTGGTGGGGCTTATATGGGGGGCAGGCCAGGTGATTCACCTGTCAGGCCTTGAGATTACGCCGTATGTCGTAACACGGGGACCGGGACTAAACCTGTCGGTCAGGCTTGCTCCCTCATGCCTGTTATCTGCAATCTTGCGCCCTGGTGTGCCAGTCTCGGGATTGCAGCAGGCTTATTGGGTTTTCTTGCCAGCATTGCCGACAATATCGCCAAATTCGTGCAAAAAGACCGATCCTTTGACCGTCCGCTGGATCAGGACAGACCGGCGATCATCCTCATCCACTTTGCGTTTGACCAGGCCAAGCGAGCTTAACCGGTCCAGTGCGCGGGTGATGGCGGGTTTGGAAATGTTCAATGCCTCGGCCAGGCCGCGCACGGTATGCGGTGCCGGGGTCAGATAAACGGTAAGCACAAGGGCCATCTGCCGGGCGGAAAGATCGGGAGAATCCCGTCTGACGCCTTCAACAGTCGCGATACGCCAAAGGTCAAGCGCCTGTGACGGTTTGATCTCGATGGGCATATCTATGTCCAACAGCCTGTTTGTTACGAATACGTAATCTGTTTACCTGACCCCGACCGCTAAGTCAAAGGTTGATTTTAGTTAATTTACTGACCGTAACGATCACTGAGAACCTTGAAAGCCGTGCGAATACCCTGGGCTTCGCCGCCTTCGGGCTTGCCCGGTGTACCAGACGGATTCCACGCCATCAGGTCGATATGCGCCCAGGCCTTTGCACCCTGTGCGAAACGATCCAGGAACAGGGCGGCAATAATCGCACCGCCAAATGCCCCTGATGATATGTTGTTGGTATCGGCAACCTTGCTGTCAAGAAGCGGGCGATAATCTTCCCAGATCGGCAGGCGCCAAACCGGGTCGCCAATTTCCATGCCGGTATTTTGCAGCGCGTTTGCCAATTCATCATTATTGGAAAACAGGGCGGGTAATCCCAGGCCCAGGGCCACACGGGCCGCCCCGGTCAGGGTGGCAAAATCCAGCAGCACTTCCGGGTCTTCGCTGGCCGCTTCGGTCAGGGCATCAGACAGCACCAGGCGACCTTCGGCATCGGTATTGCCCACTTCTACCGTCACGCCCTTGCGGGTATTGATGATGTCGCTGGGGCGAAACGCATTGCCCGAGACCATGTTTTCAACCGCGGGGATCAGGACACGCAAGCGCACCGGCAGCTTTGCCGCCATGATCATGCGGGCCAGACCCAGCACCTGGGCGGACCCACCCATATCCTTTTTCATCAGCAGCATGTTGCTGGCCGGTTTCAAATCATAGCCGCCGGTATCAAAACACACACCTTTGCCCACCAGGGTAACGCGCGGTGCGTTTTCATCGCCCCAGCGTAAATCGATCAGGCGCGGGGCACGGTCACTGCCTTTGCCAACGGCATAAATCGCCGGGAAATTCTGCTTTTCCAGCTCTTCGCCGATAATGGTGGTGACGTTGGCGTCAAATTCGTCGGCAAGTTTGCGGGCGGCGTCGGCCAATTCCGCCGGTCCCATGTCATTGGCGGGCACGTTGATCAGGTCGCGGGCCAGGGCAATGCCGCGTGCGCTGTTTTCGGCACGGTCAGACGCGGTGTTGTCGGGGCGTATAAACTGGGCTAACGGGGCATCGATTTTACGATAGCGATCAAACCGGTATCCGCCCAGATAAAGCCCCAATATGGCGCGTTCGCACAGGGTGTCATCTTCCAGAACGCTGGCTTCAAGCTGATAGGTGCCTTTGGGCAGGGTCATGACCAGGCTTGCGAAATCCCAAACGGCCTTGGCATCATTTTCAAACCCCAATACGACGCAGGCTGCAGCGCCGTCGGCAGCCGGCAGCAACAGGCTGGTGCCGCGTTTGCCCTCAAAGCGGTTGGCACCGATCCAGGATTTATGCAGGTCCGACAGGCTTTCGACCCAGGCATCGAACCCGCTTGCGGTCACGGTCTGGATGGTTAAGGGGGTAAGGTCTGAACTGGCGGGGATAAGATGGTCGAACAATTGATCCGTCCTTGTTTGTTTTGGGTGGCGGGCAGCACAAAAGGGCATGGAAGGATAATCCTGCCATCCCTTGCGTCATGCTTGTCGGCATTATGGGGCGATTGTCATAAAAACAACAAGGGGGATTGGGCGGTTTATGCGGTCTATGATAAGCAATTCTCCTGCGACGATATTGGCCGTTCCCTTCCTTGTGGATAATCCATCTTACTCAAAGGTCCCTCTTTATGGAAAATCTTCCCGTTCTTTATATTGGCAATAAAAACTATTCATCCTGGTCGCTGCGGGCCTGGCTGGGCTTGCGCGCAACCGATGTGGCGTTTGAGGAAAAACGGGTCGCACTTTACACCGATGAATGGTTTGCCAAGGCCCCGGTGATTTCGCCAAGTGGCAAGATTCCGGCATATTTTGATGGCACAAAAACCATTTGGGAGGCGCTCGCGATTTTGGAATATGTTGCCGATACCCGGCCCGACACCCTGTTATGGCCGCTTGATATGGATGTGCGCGCCATTGCCCGTGCGGTGTCGCTGGAAATGCATGGTGGCTTTATGGCTGTTCGCTCCAACATGCCAATGAATTTGCGCAAGGACCTGTCAGGCCGGGGGCGCGGACCGGGCGTAGAGCAGGACATCAAACGGATTGGCGATATTTTCAATCTGTGTCGCAGCCGATATGGGCAGGGCGGGGATTTCCTGTTTGGTGATTTTTCCATTGCCGATGCCATGTTTGCCCCGGTGATTACCCGGTTTAAAACCTATGGTGTGACGCTGGATGCCGTGGGCGAGGCCTATAAGGAAACCATCCTTGCCATGCCGGCAATGAAGGAATGGTATGAAGCTGCGCTTGTGGAAGACGAAGTGATTGCCCATGCCGAATTGCCTGATGATGATTGAATGACGGGTGAAAAGCCGTTCTATGGTTTGGAAATGCCACGGACGTAAATGCCAGCGGATTTGAAATCATCGATACCCGAAATTGACCCACCCGGTCAGGACCCGGTCCTTGACCGGGTGCTAGCCGATGTGCGGGCGTGCCGGATATGCGAGGATCATTTGCCGCTGGGGCCGCGCCCTGTTGTGCGCATGGCGGTTTCGGCCCCCATTATGGTCATTGGGCAGGCGCCGGGAACCAAGGTGCACGAAACCGGCCTGCCCTGGAACGATGCCTCGGGCGACCGGCTGCGCGACTGGTTGCAAATGTCGCGTGATGAATTTTATGACCCGGCCCGCCTGGCGATCATGCCAATGGGCTTTTGTTATCCGGGTCGTTTTGAACGCGGTGGCGATTTGCCACCCCGCCCGGAATGCGCGCCCACCTGGCATGATGTGTTATTGCGCCACCTGCCCAATATCCGCCTGACATTGCTGATCGGGCAATATGCCCAGGCGCGTTATTTGGGGGCAGGGCGTGCGCGGACCATGACGGAAACCGTACGCCAGTTTGAGCGTTATCTTGAAGATGCGGTTTTACCAATGCCCCATCCAAGCTGGCGCAATACGGCATGGATTCGTAAAAATCCGTGGTTTGAAAAAGACTTGCTGCCGGTCTTGCGGGATCGGGTGAAGGCTGCACTGGCATCTTAAAAACACGGTGCGTTCAAGGCGCTGACATGTTTTCATGACACGCAGATGCAAAGCCAAAAGGTCATAAAGCCAACAGGCAGATTGATAATTTTCAACAAGGAGGCTGAAATGAGCAAACTTTCCCCCGCCGAAGCCACGATTGCCTTACAGGAAGTCAGTGGCTGGAACCTTGCCGAGGATGGCCTGTCGATCCAGAAAACCTTTAAGTTTGACGATTTTAATCAGGCCTTTGGGTTCATGACGCGCGTGGCGCTCAAGGCTGACAAAATGGACCATCACCCGGAATGGTTTAATGTCTATAACAAGGTCGAAATGACGCTGACCACCCATGATGTGGGCGGGGTCTCGCAAAAAGATATCAAGCTGGCCGCCTTTGCCGATGATGCCGCGTCCTGAAGCCTTTTGCCGTTAAAGGCCGACAGGCATAGTCGCCGGTAAATGCGGGCCGTATCTGCCAACCGGGCTGATCATATATCCGGCCCGATTGGCAATGTCGGCTTTGCGGCGCAGGATGCGCTGTGCCGTGTGCAGTGTGCGTGATGTCCGCTATGGGGTTTGGCGCACGGGGCTTATTTGGGTTGCAGGCGCACCGCGCCATCAAGGCGGACGGTTTCGCCATTCATCATTTCATTTTCGCACATATGCAGGGCGAGGCGGCCATATTCCTCCGGCTTGCCAAGGCGTTGCGGGAACGGGGTATTGGCCGCAAGGCTGTCCTGCACCTCGTCGGGCAGGCCCGATAACATCGGGGTGCCAAACAAGCCCGGCGCAATCGCCATCACGCGAATGCCGTGGCGGGCCAGTTCGCGTGCCGCTGGCAGGGTAAGGGAATGCACCGCCCCCTTGGAGGCCGCATAGGCCGCCTGGCCGATTTGCCCTTCAAAGGCGGCAATGGAGGCAGTGTTGATGATAATGCCGCGCTCGCCATTTTCCAGCGGGTCGGTTTTGCTCATGGCATCGGCCACCACGCGCATCATGTTAAAGGTGCCAATCAGGTTCACATTGATCACGCGGCTAAAGGCCTCCAGGCTGGCCGGGCCATCGCGGCCGACAATGCGTTCACCATGCACAATCCCGGCACAACTGACCAGGATGCGCGGACAGCCCAGATCGGTGGTAATCGCGGCAATGGTTTGTTCGACATTTGCCGCATTGGTGACGTCAACACCATAGGCCTTGCCGCCCAGCTCGCGCGCGGTTTGTTCTGCGCCGTCGCGATTAAGGTCAAGTGCTGCAATTTTCGCCCCGGCAGCCGCCAAAACCTGTGCGGTTGCCGCGCCCAGGCCGGATGCAGCCCCCGTTACAATCGCCACTTTACCCGAAACCTGCATCTGATCCTCCTGCTGCTGTGCGTATTAATTTGGTATTTCTATACCAAATTATATCTTTTTGAGGCAAGCGAAAGCGATGATGCCGAGTGCCGAGTGTGGAGTGCTGTACGCTCTGTCAGTCAACCCGTTGTGCCCGCCGTCTTTCGCGCAGCACCACATATAAGGTGCTGCCTATAATCAGGGTGGCACCGGGCAGCAGCCAGCCATCGGGGATCTCCCCAAACAGCAGGGCGGCAAAAAGGGCGATCAAGGGCAGGCGTAAATAGGAAAACCCGACAAAAAAGCTGTAATCGGCGAGCTGCAAGGCCCGGACATTGCAATATTGCATCACATTCATCATGGCCGCGGCCAGCGCCATCAGGGCCAAACTGTGCCAGGTTGGTTCTTGCCAGACAAACAGGGCCGGAACCAGCGAAACCGGCGTTGTCATTGCCATCAGATAAAACAGGATGGTGGCTGGGGACGCTTTTTTGACCAGCAATTTGGTCGTCAGGCCCGCCCCTGCCATGCACAGTGCGGCAGCAATGGGCAAAAGATCCGCCCAGTTGGTGGAGCTGGCGGCCAGACCTGGTTGAATGATCACCCCCACCCCGACAAAGCCGCACATAATCGCCAACCAGCGATGATACCCCACCATTTCACGCAATATCAGCGCGGCCAATATCGTCCCAAACAGGGGAACCGTAAAATTAAGCGTAGTGGCACGCGCCAGCGGCAGCAATTGCACCGCAAAAAACCAAAAACACATTTCGCTTGTGGATAATGCACCGCGCAGGGCGAACAGGGCATAGTTCCCGGTTTTCAAGCCGGGAAG